>CAZRIT010000066.1:0-10506 GCA_964600225.1 uncultured Oscillospiraceae bacterium
CCCATAACCCCTTAAACCGGCCGCTCAATCGCCGCGGGGCTTGTCGGGTTGCAGCGAGGGGCTTTAACGCCTTGCCCCGCTGCGGCGGGGCGGATTTTTCGTCGCTGTCCGCTGCGGCGGGACAGATTCTTCGGGCCTGCGGCCCTCAGAATGACAACGGGAATCGTGCTTGTCAGAACAGCATATTTATGAGGTTTCTTTCGGTTCCTTTCTTTCCAAAGAAAGGAACAACCCGTTCCTCCGTTCCTCGTTCCCCGTCCCCCACCCTCCCGCATCCGCGCTTTACGGCGGGCTCGCCATACGTTATACTGTATATACTATGGAACGATTGCATCTCGACGCCGTCCTGTTCGACATGGACGGGCTCATGTTCGATACCGAGCGCGTGGCGCTGGACGCGTGGCTGGCCGTCACCCGCCGCATGGGCGCGCCGCTCGACCGCGCGCTTGTGATGCGCATGATCGGCCGCAACAACCGCGACGCAGCGGCCATCCTGCGCGACGCCGTGGGCGATGCGCTCGACTACGCCGCGGCGTCCCCTTCGGTATACGACGAGATGAACCGCATGATGGCGGCGGGGGGCCCGCCCATTAAGGAAGGGCTGTATCCGCTGCTCGACGCCATTGCAAAGCGCGGCCTGCCCGCCGCGCTTGTTTCGGGCTCGCCAACCGCCGCGGTGGCAAGCTACCTTGCGAAAACGCGGCTGACCGACCGCTTCCAAGCCGTGCTCACGGGCGATATGATCGCGCGCGGCAAGCCCGCGCCCGACGGCTACCTGCTGGCCGCGGAGCGGCTGGGCGCTGCGCCCGCGCGCTGCCTGGTGCTCGAGGATGCGCCCGCGGGCATCCGCGCCGCGTTTGACGCGGGCATGATCCCCGTGATGATCCCCGATCTGGTTCCGCCCGATGCGGAAACCCTGCGGCTGCTCTATTGCCAATGCGCTACGCTCAACGACGTGCTCCCGCTGATCGGCTAGCCCGAACGCGGTTTCCTCGGTACGGTTCCCATCCCCTCCCGCGATCCCGTCCGTTTTCCACATATCCACTGCCCGTTTTCCAGATATCCGCTGCCCGTTTTCCGCAAATCCGCCATGCAAATGTGAAAATCATGCCCCCCGTATTGACAATCCTTGCGGAACATGATAGAATGCAACTAATGAGAACGTTCTCATTTCGATATCATCCAAGCGAAATCCTGTTTTTATGTACCACGGCGCGGCCGTTATCCACCTGATCAAAGCGGAATGGAATAATCTATGGGCGTTACGATACTTGACATTGCCAAGGCGGTCAACCTATCCAAAGCAACGGTATCCCGCGCGTTTGTCAACCCCGAGCTGGTGCAGCCCGATACGCTGCGCCGCATCCGTGAAACCGCAGCCGACATGGGGTACATGCCAAACGCCATTGCGCGCGCCATGATCACCAAGCGCACGGGCAATCTGGCCTTCATCATCTACGGCAAGCAGGCGCCCGTCATCACCAACCCGTTCTACGGCCCCATACTGGAGGCCGTCATCGATAAGACCCAGCAGCTTGGGTACTCGCTGTTCATCGCCTCGGACGACGATTTGCGCATGCCATCGGGCGATGTGATGCTGCAAAAGCAGGTGGACGGCGTGATACTGGCCTCGCGGCCCGATATGCAAATGATCGGGATGTACGAGCGCCGCGGCACGCCGATTGTGCTGGTCAACCACTACCTCGACTACCCCGGCGTCAGCTGCGTGCTGTCGGACGACCATGTGGGGACACAGCTTGCGGTGAAACACCTGTACGAAATCGGCCGCCGCCGCATCGGGCTGTTGCAGGGCAACTTTACGGCGTTCATCAAGCAGCGCCGCTACCGCGCCTATTGCGAAGCGCTCCGAGACTGCGGGCTATGCTACGATGAACGCATCGTGCAATCCATCGAGCCGAATGCTTCAGATGCGTACCGCTGCGCCAGAGAGCTTTTGTCGCTGCCGATCGGCGTGCGGCCCGACGCGCTGGTCTGCACCAACGATACCATCGCCGTGGGCGTCATCAAGGCAGCGCTCAGGCTGGGCCTTTCCGTGCCTGACGATTTGGCCGTGACGGGCTACGACGACAGCAGCCTCTGCACCGTCATCGAGCCGGAACTCACCAGCGTCAGCGGCGGCAAGGAGGCCATGGGCGAACAGGCGGTGACCCTGCTGGCCGACCGCATCGGCGGCAAGCCCCAATCCATCGTCAACATCGGCGCGTCGCTCAAGGTACGCGCATCCACAGTCGCTTCGGAGGTTACTTTATGAACAGTAAACGGAAAATGATGTCCGTCGTCAAGCTGATCGTGGCAATCCTGTTGCTCTTGATCACGCTGTTTCCCATCTACTGGCTGGTCGCCATGTCGATTCGCGACAATGCGGAGATGACGGGACGGATTCCGTTGATCCCCCAATCCTTCACGCTGGAGCATTTCACACGCCTGTTTACCGAAAAAGGGTTTGGCAACGCGCTGATCAACAGCGCGCAGGTAACGGCGGTTTCGCTGGTGCTTTCGCTGGCTTTCGGGCTGGCCGCGGCCTATATCATTGCGCGCCGCCGCTTCCGCTTCGGCCTCAAAAAGCCCATCACCTACTGGGTGTTATTGGTGCGCGTGCTGCCGCCCGTGGCGTTTACGATTCCGCTGTACATCATGTTCAGCCGCCTGGGCGTGCTCAACACCAAGATTCCCGCCATGCTGGCATGCGTACTCATCAATATTCCGCTCATCATCTGGTTTATGATCAGCTTCTTTCAGGACCTGCCCGAGGAAATCGAGGAAAGCGCCAAGATCGACGGCGCAACCGAGTGGCAGCTGTTTGTGCGCGTGGTGCTGCCGCTGGTCGCGCCCGGCATTGCGGCCATCGCCATGCTGTCATTTATGTACGCGTGGAACGAGTATACTTACAGCATCATATTCGTTCAAACGCCCGCCAACTACACCGTTCCCTTGGCGCTGGCGGTGCTCAATACCGAGGATAACCTCACCCAGTTCGGCCTCGTGGCCGCGGGCGGCGTTATCTCGGTCATCCCAATCACTCTGTTTGTTATCTTTGCGCAGAACTACTTGATCAAAGGCTTGTCAAGCGGCGCTGTCAAGGGATAACAATATAAACCAAATTAAGGAGAGAAATGCAATGAAAAAACTGATCGCACTGCTGCTCACCCTCACGATGGTTTGCGTCGCCTTCATCGGCTGCGCAACACCCACCGCACCCGCTACGCCCGCAGCGCCCGCTGCGCCCGCATCGGATCCCGCAGCCGCCACAGGGGAGCCGACCAAGCTGACGCTGATCCTGCGCGGCGGCACCTATGGCGACGTCGTAAAGGCCGCCCTGCCCGAATTTGAGGCCGCCAACAACTGCACCTGCGAAGTGCTTGACCTTTCCTTCGACGAGCTGCATCAAAAGATCGCCCTCGACGCGGTCAACGCCAACGGCGCGTACGACCTGTGCATGGTGGACGGCAGCTGGATGGCAGAGTTCACCGCCAACAACGTCCTTGCCAGCCTCTCCGACATGGGCTACAGCTTTGACGATGACATCATCCCCGCCACCACCGCCATCTGCAAAGTCGGCGACGACATCTATCTGGCTCCCTTCTTTGGCAACGTGACCATCATGCTCTATAACAAGCAGCTGATCGCGGACGCCGGCTACAAGCCCGAGGATATCGATACCTTTGCCGACCTGATGGATATCGCCAAGAAGACCAACGCCGCCGGCAAGAACGGCTTCCTCATCCGCGGCGGTTCCGGCGACAACATCGTATCCGATTTCATCCCGCACCTGCTGGCCTACAACGGCTGGGTCGTGGATGCAGCCAACAAGCCCACCGTCAACACCCCCGAGTTCAAGGCCGCGTTTGAAAACTACATTGCCCTCTACAAGCTGGGCGCGACCATGGATAAGGACGATATCGTTGCGGCCATCGACGGCGGCACCGCCGCTTTGGGCCAGGGCTGGCCGGGCTGGTACGTTCCCACCGCGGACGGCGCAGCCAACTACACCGTCATCCCCACCAAGCTCGACGACGCCGACACCGCCAAGAACACCTCCATGTACGGCGTGTGGACCATCGGCATCTGCAACAACAGCCAGAACAAGGAACTGACGCTCAAGCTGTTGGAGTACCTGATGGATAAGGACATTCAGCTTGCCTCCATCGATATCGGCGGCGTACCCTGCCGTTACAGCTGCCTGACCAACGCCGATGTGCTGGCCAAGTTCCCGCATCTGGAAACCGTCTGCGGCGCGCTGGAGACGGGTGTGTACCGTCCCGTCATCGAGGAGTGGGCAGAATTCACCAACATCCTCGGCACCGAGATGGACGCCGTTATTCAGGGCACCAAGACCATGGATGCGGGCCTTGCCGATGCACAAACCGCTCTGGAAGCGCTGATGGGCTAAGCCTCCATCCCCGTTTGACAACAGCAACCCCGACGCCGTGCAGATACGCGGCGTCGGGGAACCGCAGGACAACCCCCTTCCCCGCACAAAATCCGAGTCGCATTCCGCTCAGAATGAGAGGGCCCCTACATGATGAAGCATAACAAACCGAAATCCCGTCCCGTCAGGGCGCCTCTCCTGGGAGAAAGCGCTTTCCCGCGGGCCATGCTGACGCCGACGATGATCGTGCTGCTGGTCATGACCGCGTACCCGTTGATCTTTACGCTGATTTACAGCTTTACCAACTACAATTATCTCAAGGGGCCGCAAAGCGCAACCTTTATCCTGTTCAAAAACTACGCCGACCTGCTCAAAAACAGCTATTTCCGCCAGGCGGTCGTCAATACGGCCAAGTTTACCGTGCTTGCGGTGGTTTTTGAGATGCTGTTCGGGCTCCTGGTGGCGCTGTTTGTACACAGCCTGCGCCGTGGCAGAAAGATCATGCGAACCCTCCTGCTGTTGCCGTACCTGCTGCCAACCGTTACGGTGGCGCTGAGCTGGCGCATGATGCTTTCGGTCAATTACGGCATTGTCAACCAAGTTTTCACCTCGCTGGGGCTGCCCGTGTTCAACTGGTTTATGGACACCAGAACGGCCTTCGGCACCATTCTGGTCATCGATGTTTGGCAGAACATCCCGTTTGTGTTCCTGCTGCTGTACGCCGCGCTGCAATCGGTGCCCGAGGAGTTGTACGAGGCCGCGCGCATCGACGGCGCGGGGACGTTCCATCAGTTTGCCTACGTCACCTTCCCGCACTTGAAAACCAGCCTTGCGCTGTGCGCTTTGATGCGCTCCATCGATACCTTCCGCCTGTTTGAAAAGGTCAACATCCTCACGGGCGGCGGGCCCGCCGGCACCACCTCCACCATCACCCAATACCTGTACACCTACGGCATCAGCAACCTGAAATTCGGCTTCGGCAGCGCGGGCGCCGTCATCATGACCATCCTTGTGCTCATCCTGTCGAGCGCTTATATCAGGCGGGCCCTCAAATGACGGATACAAACAACAGGATGGATGCCATGCTAAAGCTGCGCTTTTTCAACGTCGGCTACGGAGAATCCGTGCTGATTACTTGCACGCGTGCGGACGGTGCGGAGCCGTTCACCATGCTCGTCGACGGCGGCAGCGCCGAGTCGGCGGAGTTTGACGGCTTTCCGTACCGCCGACGCGCCTATGAGCAGCTGAAAGACCTGGGGATTTCCCGTCTTGACGTGCTCGTCAACACCCACATCCACGAGGATCATACCTGCGGCCTCTTACCCATTGCCGAGCACATGGATATCGGTCAATTCTGGTGCTGCGAGCTGCCCGCATCCCATACGACATGGACGGAGCTGCCAAAAACCCTCATCACCAGGCCCTCGACCGAAAAGTTTCTGGCCGCGCTCAACACGCACAGGCGCATGCTCGCCATCATGCGCAGTCGCGGCGTGCCCGTGCGGATGCTGTCCGCGTCCGATGCGCCCATCCCCCTCTGCGACGGACTGACCGCGCATGTGCCGGGCCCCGCCAACAGGCATGTGCCGCCGTTTATCGCGCGGCTCGACGCACTCTATCGCCAAGCGGGCGACGTACCCGTTGCGCAAACCCTCCTTGCCGCGCTCGATGCGGACATGAACAACCACAGCGTCATGCTGCTGCTGGAATACCGCGGCACGCGCATCCTGCTCCCGGGCGATACCAACGCCGCGGGCTATGCGCACATTGACCCCGTGCGCCTTGCCGCCGACGTCTTTAAGGTTGGCCACCACGGCCAGCTTGACGGCGCCGACCGCGCGCTGCTTTCCGCCATCCGCCCGCAGCTCACCATGGTCTGCGCCTCCTCCGATCGCCGCTATAACAGCATGCATCCCGAGGTGCTTTCCCTGATTGCCGACGTCTGCGGCAGCGAGGCGCTCATTGCGCTTTCCGATGTGCCCGATCTGCCGCCCTGGACTGACGGCGTGCCGCAGCATGTCGCCACCGAGATTACCGTCGGCGCGCACGGGCAAGTGGCGTTTGAGTACGTTACGGAACGGTAAAGGGGACAGGGGTACGTCTTACTTTTCTTTGAAAAGAAAAGTAAGCAAAAGAAACTTATAAATTTGCCGTAATTGTTTTTGAACGGCAACAGCACCTTGCAGCTGTCTTACTTTTCTTTGAAAAGAAAAGTAAGCAAAAGAAACGCACAAATTTTTCGTAATTGTTTTGAATGGCAAAATAGCCTTGCAACGATCTTTCTTTTTACAGGTTTCTTTCGGTCCCTTTCTTTCCAAAGAAAGGGACAAACCGTACCCTCCGCCACAGCGAAAACAGGGCCGCGTCGTATGACGCGGCCCATGGTTTTGCTCTTGTTGCTTTTAGCTGATATCAGCCGATTTCGTCCAGCTTGACGGGACGGCCCTCCAGCAGCGATTTCTTGGCGGCCAGGCCGATGCGGATGGACATGAGCCCGTCCTCGGCCGTCGTCTCGGTGGGCGTATCGTTGACGATGGCGTCGACAAACGAGCGAATCTCCGCCTGATACGCGCCCATGTAGCGCTGCAAAAAGAACCACAGCGGCTTTTCGCCCGTGACGCCATCCACGGTGCTGATGACCGTGCTGGATTCGGAATCGTTGCCGATGGCCGCGCAGCCCTTGGAGCCGAAGACCTCGGCGCGCTGGTCGTAGCCGTAGACGGCCTTGCGCGAGTTGTCGATAACGGCCAAGGCGCCGTTGCTGAGCTTGAGCGTCAGCACGGCCGTATCCACATCTCCCGCCTCGCCGATGGCGGGGTCCACCAGCACCGCGCCCGTGGCGTACACCTCCGTCACCTCCGCGCCCGACAGGTAGCGCACCATGTCCAGGTCATGAATCATCATATCCAGGAAAATCCCGCCGCTGATTTTAACGTATGCCACCGGTGGCGGCTCGGGATCGCGGGAGCTGATTTTGACCACCTGCACGTCGCCGACCTTGCCGTCCTGCACGGCGTTGCGCAGCGCGCGGAAGTTGTGGTCGAAGCGCCTGTTGAAGCCCACCTGGTACTTCTTGCCCGTCTGCTTGATGGTGCGGATGACCTCGTTGATGCGATCGATCGACAGATCGATCGGCTTTTCGCAGAACACATGCTTGCCTGCCTTCAGCGCCTCCAGCGAGATGGGCGCATGCGTATCGGTGGACGAGCAAATGAGCACCGCGTCGATCTCGGGATCGTTGATGATATCCTTGTAATCGAGCGAAATCGTTTGCACGCCCACGCTCTCCGCCCACGCGCGCGCCTGCGCGCTCAGGTAGGGATCCGCGACGGCCTTGATGCGCGCGTTGGGCACGCCTGTGAGAATGCTCTTGCCGTGTACCTGTCCGATGCGGCCCGCGCCGATAATTCCGATTTGTACCATGTCATTCCCTCCATATTTCTGTCATTAGCATAAACTCTTACAAGGTAAGATTTGCACGCGTGCGGCCGCAAAAAATATATGCCCAACCGCCTATTATCTATGATAAATCCGAACGCCGTTTCCCGCAACAGGATAATCCATCCGACAATTAGCATTATTCACTTATTTGCTTGAAACGGCGCGGTGGATAGCCTATAATTTTCTTAAAGAGGCGTGAAAAGTAGTTGGCGTCATGGATGCCCACGCTGGCTGCGACCTCCGCAACGGTGGCGTTGTCGTTTTGCAAATACTCCAGAGATTTGGCAATACGCAAACGATTGAGATAGTCCACGGGCGAAAGCCCCGTTGCTTCCTTGAAAACCGAGCGAAAATAATTGGAGCTCAAATACGAATTTTTCGCAATCTGCGAAAAGCTGATCGGCTCGGCCAGATGGTTTTCGATGTAGAGGATGGCGTCGCGCACAAGCGTCTTCTTGGTGGTGTAGAATTCCTCCGCCACGGCCACCTGCCTGGCGCGCACGCGCGTTAAGCGCACGAGCAGAATTTCCAGGTATGCGCGCAGCACCCGCTCGCTGTCGGGCAGCATCTGCTGCTGCTCGCGCTGCATCTGCTCCATTAGCCCCGTGGCAAACGCCGCCTCGTCGGTGTTGAGGCGGAGGATGCCCAGGCGGTTCAGGCTTGCGCTGGTGGGCACCTTGCCCAGCTCGTCCACGCCCTTGGCGCTGTCGAGCGAGGAATGCAGCAAATGCCACTGGTCAGTGATGTTGCCCGTGCCCGTCCACAGCTCGCCCCACTGGTGGCTGATGCGATCGGGATAGAACTGCACGTTGTACACGGTAAACGTCTGGTCGATGATGTAGCTGTGCGTGCGGTGCGCGGGTACCAGAAAGATATCGCCCGGGATCAGCGGGATCTCGCGTTCGCCGAAGCGGTGCTTGCAGGTACCGCGCACGACGAACACAAATTCCTCGTAATCGTGCGTATGCGGCGGCACGGTCTCGTGGCGGATGGAGTATTCCACTGCAATGGCGGATGTCGGCGTGCCCTTGAACGGCAGGTACACGTTCATGTCGAAGGCTCCTTTTTAACCCGAAAACTCGGCGAGATTCCCGATTATTATACCGCTTCCGTTCCGTTTTGTCCATGACGCAAGCCCCCCTTCGGGGTTGAGATAGAACACACAGACTAACCAATACAGCTTACAGAAAAGAGGAGAACAACAATGGCAAAAATGAGAGGCGTAACACTGGACGCAACCTGGGCGCCCAAACCCGGCTTCAAACTCGGCTCCAAGGACATCGACCATGTGCAGACCTATCTGGGCAGCCAGGTATGGAAAGACCCCAAACTTTCGATCAAAGAATATGACATTCCCGAACCCGGCCCGGGCGAAGTGCTCATCAAAGTCAAAGCCTGCGGCATCTGCGGCAGCGACGTACACATGGCGCAGGCCAAAGAGGATGGCTACATCTTCTATCCCGGCCTGACGGGTTTCCCCTGCATCCTCGGCCACGAGCTTTCGGGCGTTGTCGTCAAAGGCGGCCCCGGCGCCAAGGACAAGGCCACCAACAAGGCCTTCAAGGGCGGCGAACTGGTCTGCGCTGAGGAAATGCTCTGGTGCGGCAGCTGCAAGCCCTGCGCGGACGGCTGGCCCAACCACTGCGAGCGTCTGGATGAAATCGGCTTCAACGTCAACGGCGCGTTCTGCGACTACATCGTGCTGCCCGACCGCTGCCTGTGGAGCCTGGAGCCCCTCCGCCGCATCTACAAGGACGAAAAGGACATCTTCCTGGCGGGTTCCCTCATCGAGCCCTGCTGCGTCGGCTACAACGCGGTCATCGAGCGCGGCGGCGGCGTACGCCCCGGCGACAACGTGGTCATCTGCGGCACGGGCCCTGTGGGCCTGGCAGCCTGCCGTGAGCTCAAGACCATGGGCGGCGCGGTCGTAATCGTTTCCGAGCCCCAGCCCGAGCGTGCCGCTCTGGCCAAGAGAATGGGCGCGGACTACGTCATCGACCCGACCAAGGTCAACTTCACCGAGGAAGTCCTGCGTCTCACCGACGGCATGGGCGCAAGCCTCTATCTGGAAGCCACGGGTCTGCCCACGCAGGTGTACCCCGGCATCGAGCAGTGCATCTGGGAAGGCCGTACCCTCAACGCCACCGTTGTGGTCGTTGCGCGCGCAGAAGCCAAGATGCCTGTCACGGGCGAAGTGCTGCAGGTTCGCCGCGCACGCATCGTCGGTGCACAGGGCCACTCCGGCCACGGCACGTTCCCGCGCGTGATCGAGAGCATGGCTGCCGGCATGGATATGCTGCCCATGATCACCAAGAAGATCACCCTGGACGAAGTACCCGAGAACATCATCGCGCTGCAGAAGGATCGCACCAACATGAAGATCACCTGCGTGATGGACTGAGTAGGAGGATAACGCACCATGGCATACGCAAAATATTTAACCACGGATTATCCGAATATCTTCTTTGAAGACAACAAGGTCGGCCGCCTCAAAAAGCGCATCTGGGATGCCTCTGAGGATGAAATTCAGGCCATTTTGGACGATTACGGCATCGGCACCCCCTGCGAACTGGGCGTGGCCGGCACCTACATCCAAAACACCCCGCGCGCCAAGCTGATCGAAAAGCGCCGCAAGAACGACATCGTGCTCGTGCCCATCGGCTGCACCGAAAACC
>CAZRIT010000067.1:0-10427 GCA_964600225.1 uncultured Oscillospiraceae bacterium
CCGCGGCAACGTATACGGGCAGATCTGTCCGCCGTTTTCGCTGCTATGGCTGCTGCTCAGCGCGGTCGGCTTTTTACTGATACAAGTTGTGAACGCAGTTTGAAACAATGCGATAAACCGACGGCATTTGTTTACATAAAGTGCCAATCATGCTATAATTACCGTAAATATTGGCGTTTGGAGAAGGCATGCGGATATTGGGTATCGACCCCGGTTACGCAAGGTTGGGGTATGGCATCGTTGATGCGGAAGGCGGGCGCGTCAAAGCGCTCGACTACGGCGTCATAGAAACGTTCCCGACCGAGCCGTTTCCCAAGCGGCTGGAAAAACTGTACGACGGCGTACAGGCGCTTGCCGCACGCCATCGCCCCGACGCAGCCGCGTTTGAGGAGCTGTTCTTCAACCGCAACGTCACCACCGCCATCTCGGTGGGCGCGGGCCGCGGCGTGGCGATACTGGCCGCCTCCAAAGCGGGGCTGCCAATGTACGAGTACACGCCCATGCAGATCAAGCTGGCCGTCACGGGAGACGGCCGTGCGGACAAGCACGCCATGCAGCAGATGGTCAAGCTGCTGTTGGGGTTATCGGCATTGCCCGAGCCCGACGACGCGGCCGACGCGCTGGCCTGCGCCATCTGCCACGGCGGCACCATGGGCCCCGCCGCCGAGACGTTCCGCATCCGCTAGGCGGATGACCGATCCCCTGAAACACGGAGGACACCCATGTACGCATTCATCGACGGGAAGGTGGATTCCCTGTCATCCGACCGCGCGGTTATCGACACAGGCGGCGTCGGGTACGAGCTTTTTTGCAGCGCAATGACCTTAAAACGCCTCACGGAGGGCGGTCGCGCGCGGCTGTATACGCATCTGCATCTGGCCGAGGGCGTGATGGCGCTGTACGGTTTTTTTGATTTATCGGAACGGGATATGTTCCGCCGCCTGATCAGCGTCACCCGCGTCGGGCCGAAGCTGGCCGTCTCGGTGCTGTCCACGCTTACGCCCTCGGATGTGGCCGCGGCCGTCGTCACCGAAAACGCCGCCGCGTTTGACCGCGTATCGGGCATGGGCCGCAAGACCGCGCAGCGGGTGCTGCTGGAACTCAAGGAGCACATCGCTTCCGATCAGCTTTTGCCGAAAGATCAGGCCACGGCAGCATCCGATATCCGCACCGAGGCCGTGGCCGCGCTGGTATCGCTGGGGTACGACGGGCTGTCCGCGGGCCGCGCGGTATCCGCCGTCAAGGATGCCGATAGCGTGGAGCAGCTTTTGAAAGCCGCCCTGCGCACCCTGGCAAAATAGGGAGATTACATGGAAGAACGACTGCTCTCCTCCGCCCTGCGCGAGGAGGATGCCAAAACGGAATACAGCCTGCGGCCGCGCAAGCTGGACGAGTACATCGGCCAGCACGCGGTGAAGGATCATATGCAGCTATATATCGACGCGGCCAGAAACCGCGGCGAACCGCTGGATCACGCGCTGCTGTACGGCCCGCCCGGGCTTGGAAAGACCACCTTGGCGGGCATCATCGCCAACGAGATGGGCGTGTCGCTGCGGGTCACCAGCGGCCCCGCCATCACGCATGCAGGCGATCTGGCGGCCATTTTAACCAACCTGTCGGCGGGCGACGTGCTGTTTATCGATGAAATCCATCGGCTCAACGCCACCGTCGAGGAAATCCTCTACCCCGCCATGGAGGATTTCGCGCTGGATATCGTCATCGGCAAGGGGCCGAGCGCGCGCAGCATCCGCCTGGACCTGCCGCACTTTACGCTCATCGGCGCCACGACGCGCATGGGATTGCTGACCTCGCCGCTGCGCGACCGCTTCGGCATCAAGGAGCAGCTTTTGATGTACGACGTCGACTCGCTCTGCCACATCATCAACCGAAGCGCGGATATCCTGCATATCGATATCGCCCCCGGTGGCGCGGCGGAGATTGCCTCCCGCTCCCGCGGCACGCCGCGCATTGCCAACAGGCTGTTACGGCGCGTGCGCGACTATGCCCAAATACGCGGCAACGGTACCATCGATCTGGCCGCCGCGCGCAGCGGGCTGGACCTGCTTGCCATCGACGAGCTGGGGCTGGACGCCGTGGATTGCAGGATGCTCGAGACCATGATCGTCAAATTCGGCGGCCGCCCCGTGGGGCTGGATACCCTTGCCGCCGCTACGGGTGAGGACGCCACCACCATCGAGGACGTGTACGAACCGTACCTGATGCAGCTTGGCTTTATCACGCGCACGCCGCGCGGCCGCATCGTGCTGCCTGCGGGCTATGCGCATCTGGGCTACAAGCCCGATACCCAACAATTGAAACTGGAGGTTGACTGACCCATGATGTGGAGAAAACAGATGAAACAGCTTTTGGCCGAGCGCGCCGATCGGATTGCTTTGCTGGAAGCGCGGGTGGAGAACCTGGACCAGCTTGTGGAAGGGTACCGTTCGCGCGAGCAATCCGTCGTGGATGCGCTTTCCAACGCGCATGTTGCCGCCAAACAGCGTATTACGGACGCCGAGCAGAAGGCGGACGCCATCCTGAGCGCCTCCCAAAGCCGCGCCGACAAGGCGCTCAGCGAGGCGCAAGCCGCGGCGGACAAGCTTTTGCAGAGCGCCAAGGAGGAAAGCGAGCGCATGCTCCAACAGGCCGAAGCAACCCTGGCCGAGTATGAAGCGCTGTTTCAGCAGTATAACGAAGCCATCGACCGCAGCGTCCGCCAGGCCAAGGCCGGCGCGGAGGAATACGCGGCATTTTTGCAAGCTCGCAGGCTCGACGCAGACGACGCGGCGCTGTTTGCCACCGAAAACCTCAGCGGCACGCTGCCCGATCCGTCCGACAGCCCCGCGCAATTGATGCACAACATCTATCGGCTGCAAAACCGCGACATCCCCGCCGAAGCGCCCGCCGTGCGGCCCGCCGCCGCGCCCGTGACGGAGCCCGCAGCCGCTGCCGAGCCCACGCCCGCGGCGGAAGCCATTGTCACAACCGTTGCCGAGCCCGAACCCGAGGCTGCGATTGTTGCCGAACCCGTCGCCGCATACGAGCCCGCACCCGCGCCGCTGACGACGCCCGCGCCGAAGCCCGTTTACGCAGCGCCCGCGGAAACGCCGTCGGCCGAGGAAGGCGCGTATGTGCCCGAGGCCGAATGGCTGCCCGGCGAGGATGTGCCCACGGTTTCCACCCTGGTTTCCGATATTGGCGATGACGACGTCTCACTCGATCAGCTTCTGGATGAAATCATCTGCTCGGGCGAATAACATGTAAAGGAAGGCGCAAACGATGAAAAAATCCCAACAGCGCTTGCTGATGCTTGCGGGCGCCGCACTGGTCATCACCTTTGCCGTAACGGCGCTGCTGCGCGTCGATGTTGCATTCACCGAGCAATTGGCCGACGCAGGCGTATACGCAACGCTGGGCGACGTGTGCATCTATGCATCGGTGCTGGTGCTGGGCATGCCGTGGTGCGTCGTGGTCAGCGCGGTGGGCATGGCGCTTGCCGACCTGGTCATCGGCAGCAACAGCTATATCATCGGCAGCCTTTTGATCAAGGCCGGCATGGCGTACTTCCTTGCGGCGTTCTGCCAGCAGTGCGATTCCTGGAAGCGGTGCTTTGCGGTAGCGGGCATTGCGGAGGGCATCATGGTGGTTGGCTTTTTCATCTACGACCTGTTGATTGCCCGTCAGGTCATCGTGGCGCTGCAGGCCCTGCCCGTCAACGTGGTGCAGGGCATCGTATGCGGCGCGCTGGGCGCGGTGGTGCTGCACTACCTGCCGCCCGTACGCCCCGAGACGCTGCCACGGGTACGGCGACGCTCCAATGCGCCCGACGAGGATATCGAGGACATGTGGGACTGACGCGCCCCATCCCTCCCTTCACTAAGCAACAAAACTCAATATGATACAGGAGATTGCATATGGCTAAAAAAACGATCCGGGACATCGATGTCAACAACAAGCGCGTACTGGTGCGCGTGGACTTTAACGTGCCGTTAACCGAGGAAGGCAAGGTGGATGACGACAGCCGCATCGTTGCGGCGCTGCCGACCATACAATACCTGCTCGATCACAACGCAAAGGTGATTCTGTGTTCGCATCTGGGCCGTCCCAAGGGCAAGGTCAACCCCAAGTACTCCCTCGCCCCCGTCGGCGCGTATCTGGCCGAGCTGCTGCCCGATGTGCGCATCTGGATGGCGGACGACGTCACGGGCGAATCCGCACGCGCGGCGGTGGACGATATGCAGCCGGGCGAAATCGTCCTGCTCGAAAACCTCCGCTTCCGCCCCGAGGAGGAGGCCAACGACCCCGCGTTTGCCAAGGAGCTGGCGAGCCTGGCGGACGTCTATGTTTCCGATGCGTTCGGCACGGTGCACCGTGCGCACGCATCCACCGCGGGCGTGGCGGCCTATCTGCCCGCCGTTGCGGGCTTCCTCATCGGCAAAGAGCTAAGCATCATGGGCGATGCGCTGGAAAACCCCGCGCGCCCGTTTGTGGCCATCCTCGGCGGCGCCAAGGTGTCCGATAAAATCGGCGTCATCAAAAACCTGCTGACCAGGTGCGATTGCCTCATCATCGGCGGCGGCATGGCGTACACGTTCTTTAAGGCCTTGGGCTATAACGTGGGCAATTCGCTGCTGGACGCCGAGCGCGTGCCGCTTGCCAAGGAACTGATGGACGAGGCAAAATCCCGCAACGTCAAGCTCTTGCTGCCCGTTGACACGGTTGTTGCCAAGGCGTATGCGCCCGACGCCGAGCATAAGGTCGTCCCCTGCGACGCCATTCCCGATGGCTGGGAGGGCCTGGATATCGGCCCCGCGTCGGCCAAGCTGTTTGCCGCGGAAATCGAGCAGGCCAAGACGGTGGTCTGGAACGGGCCGATGGGCGTGTTTGAATTCCCCGCGTTCGCGGCGGGCACGGCACAGATTGCCGAGGCGTGCGCCAACTGCCAAGGCGTTACCATCATCGGCGGCGGCGACTCGGCCGCGGCCGTCAACAAGCTGGGCTTTGCCGATCGCATGACCCACATCTCCACGGGCGGCGGCGCGTCGCTGGAGTTTTTGGAGGGCAAGGCTTTGCCGGGCGTTGTGGCGCTCAACGACAAATAACCCGCTGTATCTCAACCCTTTCGCTGCGGCCCGCAACACGGTCCGCAGCAGCTTTTTTGCGCTTAAGCACACCGTGCTAAACATCAGTACAGAAAGTGAGAGCATCATGAGAAAACCGATCATTGCAGGCAACTGGAAAATGAACCTGACGCCGGGAGACGCGGAGCAACTGGTGGCGTCACTGATTCCTCTGGTACAGTCGGCGGAGTGCGACGTAGTCATCTGCCCGCCGTATGTGGATTTGGCGGTTGCAGGCCGCCTCGTCGTCGGCACCAACATCGCCCTGGGCGCGCAGAACGTCCACTGGGCGCCGCGCGGCGCGTTTACGGGCGAGATCAGCGCCGATATGCTGCAATCGCTCGGCGTGACCTACGCCATCGTCGGCCACAGCGAGCGCCGTCAGTATTTCAACGAGACGGACGAAACCGTCAACAAGCGCGCCAAAGCCGCATTGAGCGCCAACATCACCCCCATCATCTGCGTGGGTGAAACGCTGGAGCAGCGGGAAAACGGCGTGACCGACGCGATCGTCAGCAAACAAACCGTTGCGGCGCTGGCAGGGTTTGACGCCAAGGACGTGGTGCGCAGCGTCATCGCGTACGAGCCCATCTGGGCCATCGGTACAGGCAAAACCGCCACCGCTGAAGAAGCCAACCATACCATCGGCGTCATCCGCAAGGCCATTGCGGATGTGTTCGGCACAGAATCGGCCGAGTCTGTCCGCATCCAGTACGGCGGCAGCATGAACCCCAAGAACGCGGCGGAGATCATGGCCATGCCCGAAATCGACGGCGGCCTGATCGGCGGCGCCAGCCTGCACGCGGACGACTTTGCCAAGGTGGTTTTGTATCAATGACAAGGCCGATCACAGCCCTCATCATACTCGATGGCTTCGGCTGCGCCGCATCGTCCGCCGATAACGCCGTCTGTGCCGACGGCGCCAGGCATATCCGCGCGCTTTGGGACGCGTACCCGCACACCACCCTCCGCGCAAGCGGGCGGGACGTGGGCCTGCCCGACGGGCAGATGGGCAACTCCGAGGTGGGACACCTCAACATCGGCGCGGGCCGCATCGTCTATCAGGAGCTTACGCGCATCTCCAAGTCGATCGCCGATGGGGATTTCTTTGAAAACCCCGCCTTCCTTGCCGCCATCGAAAACTGCAAGCGGCACGATACCGCCCTGCACCTGATGGGCCTGTGCTCCGACGGCGGCGTACACAGCCATTTAACGCACCTGTATGCGCTTTTGCGCATGGCGCGCGACCACGGGCTGACAAGGGTGTTCGTCCACTGCTTTATGGACGGGCGCGACGTGCCGCCCTCCAGCGGCCTTATCTATGTGCAGCAGGTGGACGAGGAGCTAAAGCGTCTGCAATGCGGCAGCATCGCCACCGTCATGGGCCGCTACTACGCCATGGACCGCGATAACCGCTACGAACGCGTGGAGAAGGCGTACGCTGCGCTGACCTATGGCGAGGGGCAGCTTGCCGCTTCCGCCGAGGAAGCCATGCAGCATAGCTACGATGCGGGCGTGACGGATGAGTTTGTGCTGCCCACGGTCATCGTCCGCGACGGCAAGCCCGTCGGCGCCGTTTCGCCAAACGACAGCGTGGTGTTTTTCAACTTCCGTCCCGACCGTGCAAGGGAGATTACCCGCAGCTTTATCTTTCCCGATTTTGACGGTTTCACCCGCAAAAACGGTTACTTCCCGCTGTGCTATGTGTGTATGACGCAGTATGACAAAACGTTTGCGGGCCGTGCGCTGGTCGCCTTTGCGCCCGAAACGCCGGATAATACGCTGGGCGCATACCTGGCAAAGCTGGGAAAGACGCAGCTACGGATTGCGGAAACGGAAAAGTACGCGCACGTTACCTTCTTTTTCAACGGCGGCGTGGAAGCGCCCAACAAAAACGAGCAGCGCCGCCTCATCCCATCCCCCAAGGTTGCCACCTACGATCTCAAGCCCGAGATGAGCGCATACGAGGTGGCCGAGCAGGCCGTACAATGCATCGAAAGCGGCGCGTTCGACGTGATGATACTCAACTTTGCCAACCCCGATATGGTCGGCCACACGGGCGTGATGGAGGCCGCGGTCAAAGCGGTGCACGCCGTGGACGAATGCGCCGATCGGGTGGTCAAGGCCATTCTGAAAACGGGCGGCCGCTGCATCATCACCGCCGATCACGGCAACTGCGAAAAGATGTGGGACGCTGCCGAGAACGCCCCGTTTACCGCGCACACCACCAATCCCGTGCCGTGCATCCTTGTGGACGACAGCAGGAAAAACGCGGTGCTGCGCACGGACGGACGCTTGAGCGACCTGTCGCCCACGCTGCTGACGCTCATGGATTTGCCCATCCCGCCCGATATGACGGGAAAATCGCTGATTCAGGGCTGATAAGCGCCACTTGGCACTTGCATTGCAAGCCATGCGCATGGTATAATGCGCGTTGAGTTGTTGTTGGAGGAATCAAAAATGGAAACGATTGCAAATATCATCAAGATCGCGCTGGTGGTCGTATCAATCCTGATCATCGTCGTCGTGCTCTTGCAAAAAACGAAAAGCGGCGGCGCAGGCAGCGCGTTCGGCAGCGACACGGCGTCGTTCACGGCCAAGGGCAAGGCCGCGGGCCGCGAGGCCAAGCTGCAAAAGCTGACCATCATCCTGTCCATCATTCTGGGCGTGTTGGCCATCGTGCTGACGATTTTCTCGTAAGAGGGTTCACAAATTGCCTGACAGCGCGCCCTTTTCGGCGCGCTGTTGTTGTAGGAGGCGGATACGATGCCAAAAGCCAAGGGCGTAAAGATTCTTGCGCAAAACCGTAAAGCGCGGCACGATTACTTCATCGAGGATACCATTGAATGCGGCATGGCATTGATGGGCACCGAGGTCAAGTCCATCCGCCGCGGTCAGGTCAACCTGAAGGATTGCTACGCGCAGGTCAAGGGCGGCGAGCTGTTCGTCATCGGCATGCACGTTTCCCCCTATGCGCAGGGCAACATTTACAATCACGACCCGTTCCGCACCAGGAAGCTCCTGGCGCACAAGCGGGAGATTCGCCGCCTGGGCGAAAGCGCGCAGCAGGACGGCATGAGCCTTGTGCCGCTATCGCTCTACCTCAAGGACGGGCGCGTCAAGATGGAAGTGGCCGTTGCCAAGGGCAAAAAGCTCTACGACAAGCGCAGCGCCATTGCCGAACGCGACGCGGCCCGCGAAATGGAACGAAAAATAAAGGAAGATCGCCCATGAAAATGCCCCCGTTTGATAAAGCCGAATTGGAAGCCATCGTCAAGGATTACCCTACCCCGTTCCATATCTATGATGAAACGGGCATCCGTGAAAACGTTCGGCAGTTGCAGGAAGCGTTTGCCTGGAACGAAGGCTTTAAGGAATACTTTGCCGTCAAGGCCCTGCCCAACCCCGTCATCATGCAGCTGCTGCACGAGCTGGGCTGCGGCATGGACTGCTCGTCTCTGACGGAGCTGATGCTGTGCGAGGCGCTCGGCATCCGCGGCGACGACGTGATGTTCTCCGCCAACGATACCCCGCCCGAGGAGTACGAGCTGGCGCGCAAGCTGGATGTGCACGTCAATTTGGACGATATCACGCACATCCCCTTCCTTGCCGCGCACGGCGGCATCCCCGAAACCGTCTGCTGCCGCTACAATCCCGGCGGCGAGTTCATGCTCGGCAACACCATCATGGGCAATCCCGGCGACGCCAAGTACGGTTTCACGCGCCCGCAGCTCACCGAAGGGTTCCGTATGCTTGGTGACCTTGGTGCCAAGCGCATCGGCCTGCATGCGTTCCTCGCCAGCAGCACCACCGATGACGAATACTACCCCACCCTGGCCAGAAAGCTCTTTCAAACGGCCGTTGAACTCAACGCCGAAACGGGCATGGAGATTGCCTTTGTCAACCTGTCGGGCGGCATCGGCATCCCCTATCGCCCCTACGATAAGGAAGCCGATATCCGCTTCATCGGCGCGGAGGTGGAGCGCGAGTACCGCCGCATCATCGAGCCCACCAGCCTGCGCTTCCCGCTGTTTACGGAGCTGGGACGCTACATCACGGGCCCGTACGGCTGGCTGGCGACGCGGGTGATCCATCAAAAAGATATCTACAAGCATTACATCGGCGTGGACGCGTGCTCCTGTAACCTCATGCGCCCCGCCATGTACGGCGCGTATCACCACATCACCGTCATGGGCAAGGAAACGGCGCCGTTGACGCAGCTTTGCGATGTGGTCGGCGCGCTGTGCGAAAACAACGATAAGTTTGCCGTCGATCGGCCGCTGCCGCGCATCGACGTGGGCGATTTGATCGTCATCCACGATACGGGCGCGCACGGCTCGTCCATGGGCTACAACTATAACGGCAAGCTCAGAAGCGCCGAGCTGCTGCTAAAGCCCGATCATTCGGTGCAGCTCATCCGCCGCGCGGAGACGCCCGCGGACTATTTTGCCACGCTGGATTTTTTGCATCTGTTTGATTAGCCCGAACAAAGCAAACCCACTGTGACAAACCCGTTGGCATATTGCATATTTTTTAAAAAACGCATATACTGTATCCATCCACATGGGGGCGAATCCGGTTTCGACGGGGATCGCCGAGGTTGGATAAGCGAGCCGAAGCCCCGTGCTTCGTTAAAAACGGGATCAGTATAAAGTAACTGGCAAAAACAATACTTTACCCGTCGCAGCGTAACCGCTAGCGACCGTTCACCCGCGAAAACCTATCGTTGCGGATACGGGCGTCATTTAGGATAGGGAACGAACCTGCCTAAGCTTTGCAGCAGGCCGGACAAATGAAGCTACCCGAACCGATATCCTGCCGACGGGAGATCGGGAAAGGGAATTTTAAATCATCGGCTACGCTCGTAGAAGGTCCGGCTGAAGGGTTTTCGGACGGGAGTTCGACTCTCCCCGCCTCCACCAAAGTAATCAGAATACGAACCCCGCGTTTATCTTTGTAAACGGGCTGTTCGGAATTATTCTGACGCGGGATCACGAATGATCCCAACAAAAAAAGACCCGTGAAGCCGAAAGGCCGCGCGGGGTTTCTTTTTAACCGTTCCATGTTCCGCCCAGCGCCGTGATCGTCTGAACTCCGGCTTTTCCGTCAACGATCAAGCGGCGGTCGCCTTGAAAGGCTCTCACCGCAAGCCGTGTCATGTTTCCGAATATGCCGTCCGCTCCGCATTTCCCGCAACCGTAGCCCGCCGCAATAAGCGCTTTTTGAAGCGCCAGCACGTCGTCGCCGCGCAATGCCGGATATACTTGTTTCAGAACGCGGGAAACGACAAAGCCGGAAGCCGTCGTC
>CAZRIT010000068.1:0-9828 GCA_964600225.1 uncultured Oscillospiraceae bacterium
GGGTACGCGGTGGAATGGATGGGCGGCGCGTACGGGTGCCAGTTGACCATGCTTTGCAAGCGGCGCGGGTGGAGCTTTGTCGGCAAGCGCATGGTCAGCTTTGGCGCATGGACGGGATTTTACCGCCCGTCATACTATTGAAGGAGAGGATCCACCTTGGAAAAATGGGACGTTGTGGTTGTCATAACCGCCTTGATCGGCTTGTTCGCCTCGGTCGTCACGCCCCTGGTCAAGCTCACGCGCGCCATCACGCGCCTGACCACGACCATGGAGGCCATGGAGCGCAACATCGTAGACCTGACAACCGACAGCCGCCAAAATCACGAACGCCTGTGGGCGCACGAGCGCGTGCAGGACGACAGGCTGTGCGATCATGAAACGCGCATCCGCGTGATGGAAGGCGATCGATAACTTGCTTTACAACAATAAGGAGGCATCATGATGATAGAAACACTGGCCGAATTCGGCATAGAAATTGCGGCGACGCTTTTGATTACGCTCATTGGCGTATTCGGCACCTGGCTGAGCATCCGCCTTGGAAAAAGCGCGCATCTGGACAACATCAACACGGCGCAAGCGGAGGTCATCCGCCTGGCAAAGCTCACCGTGGACGAACTGCAGCAGACGCTTGTGGACAATCTGAAGGCGTCGCACGCCGACGGCAAGCTGACCAAGGACGAGATATCGCTGCTGGGCCGTCAGCTTGTGGACATGACCGTGCAGAAGCTCTCCACGCCGACCTATGCGCTTTTGCAGGCGGCGGCGGTGGATATCGAGGCGCTCATACACAGCGCGGGCGAAAGCCGGATCAACCGCATGAAGCAATCCGCCTAAACCACGGCATTCTCGGCTGTGGCCCTGAGCAATCCCAAGGACTTGTCTGACAGTCTGCAAGCGCGGCGGCCTTACGGCCGCCGCTTTGCTTTTATCAAAAACAATGACAGTTTCCACCGCGCCGTTTCGTGGAAAAACCGCATCGTCGCCACGGTGTCATCCTGAGGCAAAGCCGAAGGATCCGTCCCGCCACAGCGGACGCATACAGCATTCCTCGCCAACGCTCGGAAAGATTCTTCGTCGCTGCGCTCCTCAGAATGACACGGGAATATGCCGCGCTCCTCACTGCGCCACGGTGTCATCCTGAGGCGAAGTCGAATGACATGGGATTATGTCGCGCTCCTCAGAATGACATTGCTTTTTTCATCATTCAAAAATGCATGACATAACAAAATCATGTAAACCATAAAATCTCAAACAATAAAAAGTATTGAAGGAATGCTATCTATGGAAGTATAATAAGCGATATGATGAATTTGATGCTTGCCGCGTTGACGGCGTTTGCGGTGGTCTATCTGCTTGGCCCCATCACCATACCGCTGCTGCATCGGCTCAAGTTTGGGCAGGTGGAGCGCGAGCTGGGTCCGCAGTCGCACAAAAAAAAGCAGGGTACGCCCACCATGGGCGGTATCATGATGCTCATTGCCGTACTGGTCGCCTCGGGCGTATTCGGGCATGAGGGCGTCGAGTTTTTGCTGCCGACGCTGCTGGTGGTAACGGCGTTTTCCGTGGTGGGGTTCTTTGACGACTTCATCAAAATCCGCCGCCACCGCAACCTTGGCCTGCGCGCCTACCAAAAGATCATTGCGCAGTTTGCCATTGCGCTGATTGTGGCCATCTGGGCCTACAAAAGCCCGCTGATCGGCTCCACGCTGTACCTGCCCATATCGGGCGGCTCGTGGGATATCGGCGTGTACTACATTCCGCTGGTGGTGTTCACCATCATCAGCGAGGTCAACGCCGTCAACCTCACCGACGGGCTCGACGGGCTGGCGGCCAGCGTGACGGCCGTATATACGTTTGCCATGGTCGCGGTTTTTGGCGCGCTTGCCACGCAGGCCAACGTCGCGGGACAGCTGCTGTTCGGGGCCAACCTGACGGGCATGGCGGTGTTCGCCGCCGCCGTCACGGGCGCGTGCCTCGGGTTTTTGCGCTACAATATCTACCCCGCCAAGGTGTTCATGGGCGATACGGGCTCCCTTGCGCTGGGCGGCGCGGTGTCGATGCTGGCCATTGCCAGCCGCTCCTTCCTGCTGCTGCCGATTATGGGAATCTGCTTTGTGGCCAGCGCCGTATCGGTGATCTTGCAGGTTGCCTCCAACAAGCTCAACCACGGCAAGCGCATATTCAAAATGGCGCCGCTGCACCACCACTTTGAGCTGCTGGGCTATCCCGAAACGCGCATCGTTTCCATGTATACGCTGCTGACCATCGTGCTGTGCGCGGTGTGCCTGTTGTCCTATCTTGAGGTAATCGCATGAAACAACAAAAAACCGCCCTCATCGTGGGCATGGCAAAGAGCGGCGTTGCCGCTGCAAAGCTGCTTGGCCGCAACGGCTGGCGCGTCATCGTCAACGATATGAAGCCCGCCGTCGAGGGCCTTGCCGAAGCGCTTACGAGCTATCCGATCGATTACCGCCTCGGCGTGCCGCCCGAAACGCTGTTTGACGGCGTGGACTTGATGGTCATCAGCCCCGTCATCCCCATGACCAAGCCCTTTATCAAAAAGGCGCAGGCGCTGGGCATCGAGGTCATCGGCGAGATCGAGCTGGGCTACCGCTTTTCGCACGCGGATTTTGTGTGCATCACGGGCACCAACGGCAAAACCACCTGCACGGCGCTCACGGGCGAGATGTTCCGCATCGGCGGGCGGCGCACGTTTGTATTGGGCAACATCGGCGTGCCCATCAGCGAGCACGCCGAGGAAACAAAGGCGGGCGACGTGATCGTGGCCGAGACGGCCGCGCTGCAACTGGAGGGCGACGCGCTTTTCCACGCGCGCGCCGCGGGCGTATGCAACATCACCGAGGATCATCTGGATCATTTCGGCACCATGGAAAGCTACATCGCCGCCAAGTGCAGGATTTTTGAGCACCAGACGGCGGACGATGTGGCCGTGCTCAACTTTGACGACCCGATCGTGCGGGATATGGCGCGCTTGACCCCCGCGCGCAAGCTGTATTTTTCGCGGCTTTCGCAGGTGGACGAGGGCATGTCGCTCAATGACACGGGCGACCTGATCTACCGCACGGGCGGCAGGGAAACGCGCCTGCTCCACCGCAGCGAAATCCGCATCCCTGGCGGGCACAACCTGGAAAACGCCATGCTGTCCTCTTTGCTGGCGCTTGGCATGGGCATTTCGCCCGCAGCCGTTTGCGAGGCGCTGCGCACCTTCCCGGGCGTGGAGCACCGCATTGAATTTGTGCGCGAGCTGGACGGCGTGACCTACATCAACGATTCCAAGGGTACCAACCCCGCCAGCACCATCCGCGCCATCGAGGCCATGACGCGGCCGACTGTGCTCATCCTCGGCGGCTACGATAAGCACGCCGATTTTCACGAGCTGTTTTCCTGCTTTGGCGAACGCGTCAAGGCCATTGTGGTGCTGGGGCAAACCAAGGCGCAGATACTGCAAACCGCCGTTGAAGCACATGCTTCCTGCATCGTAGAACAGGCCGATACGTTTGAACAGACCGTGGATGCGGCGCGGCGGCTTGCCCAAGCGGGCGACGCGGTGCTGCTCTCCCCCGCCTGCGCAAGCTGGGATATGTTCGACAACTTCGAGCAGCGCGGCCAAATCTTTAAGGAGCTCGTCAACGCCTATTCGCCCAAGGCGTAGCAAGTGCGATCTTTGCCGATTGCGCGGTTTCGCTGCATGGCAAATCGATCGTTGCGGAGGATAGCAGGCGCATGGAAATACTGGAGTTCGGCAACAGAGAAAACCGTACAATCATTTTGATACACGGCTTTGAAAGCCCCTATCAAATCTGGAACGATTATATTGCATGCTATGAAACATCCTTCCACATCGTTGTGCCGATTCTAACGGGACACAATGTAAAGGAGACGGAGGATTTCACATCGTTCGATTCCTGCGCAAAGGAATTGGAGGATTTTTGTATTGCGCGCTTCGGCAATCGGGTATATGCGGTTTACGGGATGAGCATGGGCGGCGTCTTGGCCTGCTGCCTCTGGAAAAACAAGCGGCTCCTGATTGAAAAACTGATTCTGGAAAGCACGCCGCTTCTGTCTTACGGCAGGCTTATGACCGCTGTTTTGACACGGCAGTATCTCAACCTCACCCATAACGCGCAGCAGCGCGACCCAAAAACCGTAAACCAAGCCATCGGCTCCATCGTTACAAAGGAGCAGTTGCCCGTATTCCTGGCATTGCTGGACCATATGACCGATGCCACAATCAAGAATTATATCCGTGCGATCGGCGCTTTCAAGCTGCCCGCAAATATCGACACGCCCGCTACGCAAGTCTATTATTATTACGGAAGCAAGCTGAGCGAACGGATCTTTCGTGACGTTGCCAAGTTTATTCAGAAGCATTACAGCAACGCATCCGTCATTTGCCTGGACGGCAAAGGGCACTGCGAAGACGCCATTTTGCATCCCGAACAGCGGATGGCTGATTTGAATCAGGTGCTGTGCCCGTAAAACGGCCACTTATCCATCGGCTACAAGCAACGGATCATACAACATACCCGAACCGATAAAACAGCGGTTCGGGTATGATTCCGTTTTATGACGGCTCTATTGGTCAATGTGCAGCTTGGCGTACAGCGCCTGCTGCCTGCTGCGGCTCTGCCGCCTGAGATACCATATGCCCGCGCCGAGAAGGCCCGCAAGCGCCAGCCCGCCCAATATCCAACCCGCAGCGCCCTTGCGTTTGGACTGCATGTACGTTTCCAATGAAACCATGCCGTCGGCGCCGCTGCCGCGATCGGTGATGGTCGTTTTAACGGACGACGTGCCGCGGACGGTGCGCATGCTCGCCGTATCGGTGACGTTTGTGGCCGCTTCCGCCGCTGCGGGCGCCGCGACCGCTTCCGCAGCATCGGACGCATCGGCGCTGCCGCTTTCCAATCCGCCCATGCTGCCGCCGCCTCCGCCGCCAAAGCTGCCGCCGATGCCGCCGCGGTTGCCCGAGGATTCCGTCCAGATGGCCGTCAGCGTCACGTCGCCCGTCAGGCCCGATTGGGCAGGTATGGCGGTGATGGCGGTGCCGTTCAACAGCCACCCCACAAACGTATAGCCTTGATTGGTAATGCCCGCCGCCTGCAGGGCCTGCTCGGTGGGCAGCGCCGTATCCGCGCCCGCCAGATAACAATCGGGCGTCAGCCCCGTCAGCGCCTGCCCGCGGTCAACATAGCTGACGGCGTATTGTGCATGAAAGCTGCCCGTACCGTCATCCACATAGTGGACGCCGTTGTCGGTATAGCCCGTGAACGTCTGCGCCGTGCCCGCCGCGCTGCCATTGAGCCACACGCCGTTGTTATAAACCATGCCCGTATCCGTTGTGCCATCGGCATAGCTTACTTGCGTCAGGGTGGCCGCCAGCGCGCTCAGCCCCGCATGGTACACGCGCACCGTCACGCCGCCGCCGATTGTGCCGCCGACAGCCCCGTACAGGTACAGCCTCCCGCTGCCAACGATGCTGCCAAGGCTGCTTGCGCCCGTGTTGACGGTGAGCGCATGCCCGTTGAGATCGACGCGCACCCCCGCGGGCACCGTCCCCGACAGCGCCGCGTCGCCCGTGAGCAGAAAGCTGTCGCCGCTTGCCGCGCCCGTCAAAAAGGCCTCCAGATCGCCCGTTGCATCGGCGCGGGCCGCGCCCGGCGCTAAGCCCCATGCGCACACGCACAGGATCAGCGCCACGAGCATTGCCCGCATGCGGGCAGAGTTCCGTTTCATATCATAACCTCCGTGTCATAGCCTCCGCGGTCGGGATTCCGCTTGTATGCCATGCAGTCTAAAGAAAGAACTTGTCACAATCTTGGCAGAAAGGAAACGGATTGCGGCCCGACGCCCGCAGCCGCCAAATGTCGATTCGGAGACACATTCGTGCGTTTCGCTGCCACGTTTTTGCCACAAGCGGCCCTTAGGATGGAACCGTTATCAACGGAATCATGCTTAGGAGGTCTCTTGTCATGGAAACACCCAAAACTCCTTCCGCAAAAAGGAAGCGCGGCAAGGCCATCGGCCGCATCGTGCTCGGCGCGGCAGTCCTTGCGCTGTGCGTCGGCGGCGTCATCCTGTATCAAAGCCTGACGGCAAAGGAGCCGAGCACGTCGACGGTGACCTATGCCGTCAACGCCGTATCGGAGGGCGAGATCGCCTCCGTCATCAGCGGCAGCGGCACGCTGTCGGCCATCCGCTCCGCCAGCGTCGCCGCGGGTACAACGCTGACGGTGGACGAGGTGTTCTATCGTGCGGGCGATGCGGTGGCGGCGGGCGAGCCCATCATCAAGCTCTCCTCGGACGCCATCACCGCGCAGCTGGCGACGCTTGCCGAGGAGCTCGCCACCGTGCAGGGAAAGCTTGCCACCGTCACCCAGCGGCTCAAAAACCGCTACGTCACCTCCACCAAAGCGGGCTATGTCAAGGGCATTGCCGTGCAGGCGGGCGACGTATGCGAGGATGCGGAATACCTTTGCTACATCTCCACCGACGGCCAGATGCAGTTTACCATCGACGCGGCCGATACGGTGCGTCAATACGACGCGCTCACCGTACAAATCGGCAGCGAAACGGCCGAGGGGCTGGTCACCGCGCTGTCCGCGGGCAAGGCGACCGTCGTTGTGGACGGCAATGCCTACGACATGGGCGCAACAGCCGAGGCGTTCGACGCCGGCGGCGCATCCGTCGGCACGGGCACGCTGACGGTCAACGAGCATGTCCTCATCACCGCGCCGTACGGGCGCATTGACGCCGTGCTTGTGACGGAAGGCCAAAAGGTGAAAAACGGCTCCAAGCTGTTCCGGCTATCCGAGGGCACGCCCACGGAAACCTATATGGAATACAAAAAGACCGAGGCCGACCTGCTCGCGCAGATACAGGCGCTCCGTGATCAGCTCACCATCCGAGCCGATTGGGACTGCGTGCTGACCACCATCTCCGTGAAGGTCGGCGACGAGCTTGCCTCGGGCAGCGCCATCTGCACGCTTTCAGGCACGGACGGGTACATGATGTCGCTGTCCATCGATGAATTGGATATCTCCGCCGTGCAGCTCGGGCAGGACGCCAACATTACCCTGGACGCCATCGACGGCGCCTACAAGGGCTCCGTCAGCAACATCTCCTATTCAGGCAGCGGCAGCTTTGTTACCAGCTACACCGCCACCGTGGAGACCGAGCCCATCGCGGGCGCATACCCCGGCATGAGCGCATCGGTGGAGATCATCACCGATACGAGCGGTTTGAGCCTGATTGTGCCCGTCAACGCGGTCCGTTACGACAACGAACAGGCGTATGTGTATCTGGCGGGCACGGCGCATCGGCGTGGCGAGACCGCCGCCGCAGACGCGTTGGACCTTGACAGCCTCGAAAAGGCTTACGTCACCACGGGCATGTCCGATGGCAGCTATATTGCCGTCACGGGCGATGCGCTGAGCGTCGGCACGCTGATTTGGGTAGAGCAGCGCACCACCACGGCTACTTACACCGCCGACAGCAACGCGACCACCGCCTTCTCCTTTGGCGGCACAGGCACGCAGATGGGCGGCACGGGCGGCTTCCCCATGGGCGAGCCGCCGAGCGGCTTTGGCGGCAATTACGGCAGCGACACGTCCGAGCGGCCCACGGGTACCAACCGTCGGCAGGGCAGCTAAGGAGCGCACGGCCATGCTGCAACTGGATCATATTGTAAAAACCTACTATGTCGGCGACGAGCCCGTGCACGCGCTGGACGACCTGTCGCTGCATGTGCGGCCGAACGAGTTTGTCGCCATCTGCGGGCCGTCGGGCTCCGGGAAAACCACATTGATGAACATGATGGGCTGCCTGGACCTGCCCGACAGCGGCAGCTACCTGCTCGACGGCGTGGACGTGCTTGGCTGCAACGATCGGGAGCTGAGCTTAATACGCAGCCGCAAAATCGGCTTCGTATTCCAGCAGTTCAACCTGCTTGAGCAAATGAGCGCGCTGGAGAACGTGGAGCTGCCGCTGATCTATCAGCACTGCTCCGCAAGGGAGCGGATGGATCGCGCCAGAGCCGCGCTGGACATGGTAGGGCTGTCAAAACGCCTTTCCCACAAGCCCAACCAGCTTTCGGGCGGGCAGCAGCAGCGCGTGGCCATCGCCAGGGCCATTGCGGGCGACGCGCGGGTGATACTGGCCGACGAGCCGACGGGCAACCTCGACAGCAAATCGGGCAATGACGTGATGAACCTCATTTCGAGCCTGTCGGAGCGCGGGCATACGGTGGTGCTGATTACCCACTCGCCCGATGTGGCCAGGCGCGCCGAGCGCACGGTCTATGTGCACGACGGGAAGCTGTACCATTCCATGGAGGAGGTGCAAGCATGTTCCTAAATACCCTGCGATTGGCCATCCGCTCGACGCTGTCCAACAAGATGCGCTCGTTTTTGACGATGCTGGGCATCATCATCGGCGTAATGAGCGTGGTCATGCTCGTTTCCATCGGGCAGAGCACCACCTCGTCCATCACGGGCGCCATCTCCTCCATGGGCTCGGATATCCTCACCGTCAACATATCCGAAGACGACTACGCGCTGACGCTTGAGGAATTTGAAGCGCTTTCCGACTACGACGCCATCGGCGGCGTGGCCCCGTACCTGACCGTCAGCGGCACGGCGCGCAACGAATCCGCCTACGCCTCCGTATCCGCCTACGCCGTCACCGCCGATTACATGCAGGTCAACGGCCTTGCAATCGAGGCTGGCCGCGCCATCGTTCCGTCGGATATCGAGTGGCGCACGAGCGTGGCCGTCATCGGCACCGAGATTGCGGGCGCATTGTTTGAAAGCTACGACGTCATCGGCAAGACCTTCGCCATGAGCAATCGGGCGTTCACCGTCGTGGGGCTGCTGGAGAAAAGCGGCTCCGACCTGACGGGCTCGCTGGACAGCCGCATCCTCATCCCCATCACCACGGGCCAGCGCCTGTCCGATTCCACGGCCATCACCACCGCCACGGTGCGCGCCGCTTCCACAAGCAGCGTATCCCAAGCGCAGGCCGTTACCGAATACTACCTGTATTCCCTCATCGGCGACGAGGATGCGTACAGCGTGTACAACATGTCGCAACTGCTGGATACGCTCGACGACGTCATGAGCACGCTTTCGCTCATGCTCGGCGGCATATCGGCCATATCGCTCCTGGTGGGCGGCATCGGCATCATGAACATCATGCTGGTAAGCGTCGCCGAGCGCACGCGCGAAATCGGCATCCGCAAGGCCATCGGCGCCAGGCGCCTCAACATCATGCTGCAATTTCTCATCGAGGCGTGCGTGCTGTCGCTGCTGGGCGGGCTGATCGGGCTGGGACTCTCGGCGCTGGGGCTCAAGCTGTTTTCGGCCATTGCGGATATGACCGTGGGGCTCGAATGGCGCGCGGCCACGGCGGCGCTGCTGTTTTGCATGCTCATCGGCGTGGGCTTTGGCAGCTATCCCGCCGCCAAGGCCAGCCGCATGACCCCCATCGATGCGCTGCAACGGCGGTAGAAACGGATAGCCCGTTTTTGGAGAATCATCCGTCCCGCCGCAGCGGCACAGGGTGCTCAGCGCCCTTGTCACAACCCGGCAAGCCCCGCGGCGTTTGAGCGGCCGGTTTAAGGGGTTACCGGGGGTTCGGGGGGCCGTAAGGGGGAAATCGGAATCCCCCTCGACCCCCGAAAAAACTGCGTGTACAGAATATCCGCACCCGCCCGCTTTGCCTTCGGACAATCCCGACCGATGACCCCCGCAGCAGACGACTTGCACATACCCCGAGCAACGTGTACACGCGGCCCTCAAGATCCTTCGA
>CAZRIT010000069.1:0-9822 GCA_964600225.1 uncultured Oscillospiraceae bacterium
GCGGCCGAAGCCCATACCTTGGGCATTCCGCTGCCCGCCATCCGCAGGATGGCAAGCGGGATGCGGTGAACCCCGTCAAAAACGCCGTTTTTGACGGCGTCACGCCCGCACGATATGCCGTGCAGGCGTGGGAAACCTTGTCCGAATTACATAAACTGTTCGAGTGCTATCACAAACATCACGAGATCATGGGCTGCACAAAATCGATGGCAAAGCTGCCCGCGTTCCCCGTCAGCCCGTAGCGGTACACCAGATACAGCGTAACCGCCTGTACGATGACGACAATCAACAGCGCCAGCAAACCAGCCCCGCGCGGGAAACGGCGGCGGCCGCGAAACGCGCGAAACGTCAAGCGGTTGACCAGTATGGTCAGTATCAGCGGCAGCAACAGCAAAAGCAGCATCAGCGCCGCGTCCACGATGGCCTTGGACGTGCCCGCTTTCAGCAGCGTCCAGTCAAACTCCATCGCCTTGCCCAGCGCAAACAACCAGAAAAACCCCAGCGCAATGTTGATAAACACCATCACCAGACAGCAGGCAGCCAATCGGCCCCCGCCCCCGCGCGGTTTGCCGTGCATGCCGTCATGGTCGTGCATCGGTTCCTTCATGACAATCCCTCCCCCATATTGCATAGTTTTGCAGCGGAATCAATCCGCCTCCGCCTCGATATCCTCGCCACAGGGCGGTTCATCGCCCGCCTTGGCGTCCTCCTCAAAGCGCTCGGCAAGCACCTTGGTGGTCAAATACGCGCTGATGGCGTCGATGGCCATGCGGTTGCGCCCGCCGCGCATGACGGCAAAGTCGGCGTCGTTGATGTAATCGGCAATGTATTGCTCGTACATGGGCTTGACGGTTTCCATATACTGCGCGGCGATGTTATCGATGGTGCGTCCGCGGGATTTGATATCGCGCTTGATGCGGCGCAGCAGGCACACATCCACATCCACATGCATGTACACCTTCAGGGCCATCTTTTCGCACAGTTCCTTATTATAGAAGATGTGGATGCCCTCCAGGATGAGCACCTCGGGCGGTTGGATGAGGATATCAGGGCGGTCGGCACGCAGGTGCCTGTCGTAATCGTACCCCTTGGTGGTGATGGGGCTGCCCGCGGCCAGCGTATCCACATCCTTGATAAGCTCGTCGAATTCGAATATGGACGGCTCGTCAAAGTTCATCTTTGCGCGCTCCTCAAACGGCAGTTCGGGAAACGTGCGATAATAGCAATCCTGCCCAATGATGACGCAGCTGCACGCCAGAGAATCCTGTATGCGCCTGGCCAGCGTGCTCTTGCCGCTGCCGCTTGCGCCGCAGATGCCTACCACAATCATGCCGTATCCTCCCGAATGTTGCTGCTTTCATTATACTGCCTCAAGCCGCATGTTTCAAGCGGCATTGCGGGCAATCAAAAGCGCAGCCCTCGGGCGGAAAACCGTGCCCTCCTGCTGCGTTGCGTTTGATCCTTATGCACTTGTTGCTGCACGTTTAGCCGTTCCAGCCCACGGGTGTGGCGGTGGCGTCCACGGGGATGGGCGTGGCCGTCGGCACGGGCGTGGCGGTGGCGGTTAGAATGATGGGCGTGGCCGTGGGCACGGGCGTCGGGGTGAAATACCCCTCGGGGAACGCGTTGCTGCCCGGTTTTTCGGTTGCGTGCGGGGTCACGCCCTCTCTAAGCAGGTTGGCGCCCTGATCCAGCAGCGACGCAGCGTCGTCGGCAATGCCCGTTTCGCTCATAAACAGGTATATTTCATCCCACGCCTGCTTGCCGAGCACGCGCAAAGAACTGACAAGGCGATCCACCTTGCCCGTCAACAAATCCTTGGTATCCAGGTAGCACAGCACCGCCGAAAGCAGCACCAGCAGCACCACCAGAAATCCGATCAGCCGAAAGATAAATTTCATGCTTGATTCCCTCCGTATAACACCCTCATTATATCGGAGAACAGCCATACACGCTGTTAAGTTTGTGTAAACTCACCCGCGCACGCGCACGAGCTCCGTTTTTTCGATGGCCGCGTCGATCAGCGGCCCAAAGTCCACCGCCGCCTCGCTCGCCCTGAGCGTTTCCAGTTTGGGCTTGGTGACGGGGTGCTGCGGCACAAACACTGTGCAGCAGTCCTCAAACGGCAGTATCGACGTTTCAAACGAGCCAATCGCCTTGGCGCGCTCCACAATCTCCTCTTTGTCAAAGCCGATCAGCGGCCGAAACACGGGGATGGTCACCGCATCGCCCGTGACCGTCAGGCTTTCGATGGTCTGGCTGGCCACCTGGCCGATGGCCTCGCCCGTAATCAGGCACTGCGCGGCGCAGCGGTTGGCCAGCATCTCGGCAATGCGCATCATCTGGCGGCGCAGCAGGATGGTGGTCTCGCTGCGCGGACAGCGATCGTAGATGGTGAGCTGGATATCGGTAAACGGCACCAGGTACAGGTCGATATCGCCCGCAAAGCCCGCGATGATCCCGGTCAGGTCCACCACCTTGTCGCGCGCGCGCTCGCTCGTATACGGATAGCTGTAAAAGTGCACGGCGGACAGCCGCACGCCGCGCTTGGCAATCATATACCCCGCCACGGGGCTGTCAATGCCGCCCGATATCAACAGCATGCCGTGCCCGTTGCAGCCCACGGGCATGCCGCCGACAGCAAGACGCTCCTCGGCAAACACGAACGTTTTGTTTTGACGCACCTCCACGCCCACCATCATCTCGGGATGATGCACATCCACGCCAAGCGTTGGGAACCGCTCCAGCAGCAGCCCGCCCATCTCGCGGCAGATATCCGCGGAGCGCATGGGGAAACGCTTGTCCGCGCGGCGCGCCATCACCTTAAAGGTGCGGTGCGGCACGCCGTCGATGGCCATGGCGACCAGTCGGTACGCAGCCTCCACAATACTTTCCCACTCCTTGGGCACGGCCAGCGCGGGGCTGACGGAATGGATGCCGAATACGCGCGTGAGCCTGTCGGCCGCCGCGTCCAGCCCCTCCGTCGGCACGCCGAATACGAATACGCGCCCCTGCTCGCGCACCACGCGCACGCGCGTCGGCAGCAGCGCCTGCGCAATGCGCTCGGCAAGCATGCGTTCAAAATACGGGCGGTTGAGGCCCTTGAGGTGGATTTCCGCATAGCGGACCAGCAGCACCGATTCCATGGTGGATACCGAATTTGTTTCCATCGTTTTCCGACTCCTGTTCGTTCAGTCAGGCAGCGTTTGCGCCGCTATCTTCTTTTGTAGCGGCGAAAAAACGCCACAAGTTCCTTTACATGCGCCGCCGCCTCGTCCATTTCGGCCACCGTATTGAACGGGCAAAGGCTGAAGCGGATGGCTCCCTCCTGCCGTTCCCCCGTGATGCCCATGGCGCCCAGAATGCGGTTTTTGCCCTTCTTTCGCGCAGAGCACGCGGAACCCGCGGACACATACACGTTTCGCTCCGAAAGCGCGTTGAGCAGCGTCTCGCTGCGCACGCCCGGGAACGATATGTTGAGGATATGCCGCGCCCCCGCCTCCACGCTCGGGCCGTTGGTGCAGGCGTCGGGCACGGTGAGCAGGCTCTCCGCCAGACGCCGCTTGCAGGCAAGCATGTTGGCAAGCCATTCCTCCTGATGCATCCGATACGCCGAAAGCGCCGCGTCCATGCCCACAATGCCCGGCACGTTGGTGGTGCCCGAGCGCAGCGCGCGCTCCTGCCCGCCGCCGATGAGGCCGTGGGTAAAGCGGGTGCCGCTGCGGATCATCAGCGCGCCCACGCCCTTGGGCGCATGGAACTTGTGGGCGCTGACGGTATACATATCGCACGGCACCTTGGAAAAGGGCAGCTTGCACAGCGCCTGCACGCCGTCCACATGGAATACCGCGTTTGGGGAAATGCGGCGGATGGCCGCGCCTGCCGCGGCAATATCGGTGATGGCCCCCGTTTCGTTGTTGACATGCATCAATGAGACCAACGCCGTATCGGGCGTCAGCGCGCCAAGCAATCCATCCAACGACGCCGCGCCGACCGCGTCCGTTTTCAGGTACACAACCTCCGTATCGGGCCGATTCTCCAATGAGCGGAACACCTCGTACACCGAGGGGTGCTCCGTCATGCAGGTGATGACGCGGCGCTTGCCGCGCACGTTCTCCAGCGCGCCGAATATGGCGGTGTTGTTGGATTCCGTACCGCCCGATGTATAGATAACCTCCTCGGCGGATGCGCCCATGGCCTCGCCCAGCCGCGCGCGGCAGGCATTGACCGTGCGCTCGGCGGACGTGGCGGGCGCATACGCGCCTGCGGGGTTATAAAACGTTTCCGTCATGGCCGCATACGCTGCGTCCGCCGCCGCGGGCAGCACGCGCGTTGTGGCGCTGTTATCCAAATATATCATACTATCATCTCCGATTCGGTTTCTATTGTACCATATGCCGCATCGATCGGAAACGACCGCATCGGTCAATCCTCCCACTCGTGTCCATCGGGCAGGGGAACGCCCGCGTCCGCCGTCTCCAACGCATCGTCATAGCGGGCGCGCGCACGGACCGCGTCGGCCAGCGCCTCCCTGCTCAACGGGGCCTGCGCCGTGCCCAGGCACGCATTGCAGGTGGTAAAGCAAACGGGGCAGATGCAGCGGCTGAACAGCCCCTTTTCATCCTGCACCATGTATTCGCCGCAGTTTTGGCAGGTACAACGCATGCCCGGCTCCTTTCCGTCCGCGGCCAAAGCGGCAGGCTTCGGCACGGTACCCGTTTCCATGTCTCGAATCGATGGAATTCGGCAATCGAAGGGCTTTCTATCGCCCGCCGACTATGCTATAATCGAACCGACATGAAACGGTTTTTATTGTGCGCAATGCTGCTGGCTGTATCGCTGTGCTTGCCCCCGTCGGCGCTGGCCGAGGAGGCGCTTTCGTCCGATGCGCTGCTGCGCCAACAGCTTCGGCTGAGCGACCTTGGCTATTATACCACATCCGTCACGGGCCGCAACGATGCATTGTACGAAAACGCGCTTTCCGCGTTCCAAGCGGAAAACGCTTTGGATACATCGGTCTTTGCCCGCGACGCCGCAGCAAGCGCCTACCAATACGCCGCGCGCACGGATTTGACGATGCTGTTCGGCATGCCGGGCGAGTGGAGCCAAATTGAGGAGCTGCTGACCGAGGGCTCCGCCTACGCCGTCACCTCCCGCGTTTCGGGCGTGGCATTTCAGATGACGTATCTGGGCGGCGGCGCGCACGCGCACTTTGCGCCCGCGGCGGACTGGGACGCTCAAACGCTCGTCGGCCAGTTTGGCGGGCTGGATCGCCTTGCTCCGCTGCCCATCGTCCTTTCCGTCGACGGCACGCGCGTTTCCGCCTCGTTAAGCGGCCGCAAGCGCACTTTGGCGGACGGCGGCTCGGCCTATTGCGTCTATTTTTCGGGGGCCGCGTCCACATTCGGCGGTCTGGAGGATCAACTGCATCTGGTTGCGCTCGACCTTGCCGACGGCGATTGACCGCCCGCGCCAAGCCGCGTCTTCCCACCCATTCCATCCCGCGGAGGTATCCACACATATGAATCAGCCCGCAAAAAGGCCGTTCGATTTCCCCTTCGTACGCATTGTGCGCAGCGGGCTGTTGATGCTCATCCCCGTGCTGATGGTGGGTTCTGTCGCACTGATTCTCCGAAGCCTGCCGATTGCCGCCTATCAGCGCTTCATTGCGGAGTTTGCCGCAGGGCTGCTTTACACCCTGTTTTCCTTTATATACAACGCCACCTTCGGGATGCTATCAGTCTATATGGTCGTCTGCCTTGCTTACAGCGCCACGCAGCAGCGCCAGCAGGGCGTGCATGTGCTCGGCATCGTCTCCGCGGCGCTTGCGGCGTTTCTGATCTCCGTCGGCTTTTTGACGGAATCCTTCCAGCTTTCCTCCTTCAGCGCGGTGGGTATGTTTACCGCCATCATCTGCGGCACCGCGGCGCCCGCTTTCTACATGTTCCTCAGCGCCCGTCTCAAGCCCGCAAAGGTGTTCTTTGACGGCTCGGAGCCGCTGTACAACCGCGCCATCGAGGCCATCGCGCCGCTTGCCATCGTCTGCCTGCTGTTTGCCGCAGGCAACTTCCTCATCGATACGTTCCTGGGCGTCAGCAACTTCTGGGAGCTGTTCTCCAACGCGGTCAACAGGCTGTTTGCGGCCGTCGGGCTGAATTTCTTTGGGGGACTGTTGTACATCCTGCTTTCCAGCGTCATGTGGTTTTTCGGCATCCATGGCAGCGAAGTGCTGGAGAGCGTGACGACGCATCTGTTTGAGCCCGCCATGGCGGCCAATGCCGCAAGCGCTGCCGTCGGCGCGGCGCCGACGCAGATCTATACCAAAACCTTCTTTGATGTATTCGTGCTGATGGGCGGGTGCGGCGCGGCGCTGGCGCTGTTGATTGCGCTGCTGCTGTTCAGCCGCCGCAAAAGCAGCCGATCGCTGGCCAAGATGGCCGCGGGGCCGATGCTGTTCAACATCAACGAGCTGATGGTGTTCGGCCTGCCCATCGTCTACAACCCAGTCATGTTCATTCCGTTTATTCTGGCGCCGCTTGCATGCTTTTTGATTTCGGCAGCCGCCATGTCGCTCGGCCTCGTGCCGCTGACGACCGTTTCGGTCGAGTGGACCACGCCGATCCTCCTTGGCGGCTATCAATCCACGGGCTCCTACGCGGGCTCCGCGCTGCAATTATGCAACCTGATCGTCGCCACGCTCATCTACATGCCCTTCGTCAAGCGCAACGACCGCGCCAAAGAGGCGGAGAATCGGGCCAACATCGACCTGCTCATCCGCCTGCAAAAGGAGAACGAGGCACAGAACAAAACCGTGCTTTTGACCGATGAGGGCGGCATCGTGGGCAGCATTGCCAAGCAGCTTGTCAACGACCTGCGAGTTGCCATTGTCAACGACGGCCTGCACATGCTCTACCAGCCGCAAAGCGACGCCGACGGCCTGTGCGTGGGCGCCGAGGCGCTGCTGCGGTGAAAGCACCCCGCCTTCGGGCCGATCTACCCGCCGCTTGTCATCAAGCTGGCCGCGGAGGGCGGCTACCTGACGGCGCTGGAAAAGCACATATTCACCCGCGTCAAGGCGGACATGGAACGGCTGGGCCTGGGCAGGCGCATCAGCATCAATGTGACCGCGCCGACGCTGCAGGACGATGCGTTCATCGCATTCCTGCTGGATACCTTCCCCGAGGCCAGGGCGGGCAATGCGCCCGTGTGCATTGAAATTACCGAGCAAACGGAGCTTGTCACCAACAGCGCCGTGAGCGAAATGCTCGCCCGCCTGCGAGGCCACGGCTTCCGCCTGGCCATCGACGATTTTTCGATGGGCTTCACGTCGCTGAAATACTTGCAGGAGAGCAGCTTTGACGAGGTCAAGCTGGACGGCTCCCTGGTGCAGAGCGTGCTCGACAGCCCCAACACCCGCAACATTATCTCCTCCATCGTATACCTGTCCGAATCGCTCGGCTTTTCGGTGCTGGCCGAATTTGTGGAGACGGCCGCGCAGCAAAAGCAGCTCGAGGCCATCGGCTGCCGCGTTTATCAGGGCTATCTGTTCAGCCGTCCGCTTCCGCCCGATGCGCTGTTTGACTACTGCGCTGCCGCCCAAAATGCCACGGTCGGCCGACAGTAACGCCGACCGACCATTCTTTCAATCACTGAATCCGCTTGATCGCTGCCGCTTTGTCCGCTATTTAAGCGGTTCAAAGTCCGATGCGGGATGCTTGCACAGCGGGCAGATAAAATCGCTCGGCAGCGGGTCGCCCTCATACACATACCCGCAGATGGTGCACACCCAGCCCTTCTTCTTTTCCTCCGCGGGCTGCGGCTTCGGCTTGATATGCTTGGCATAATAATCATAGGTCACCGACGGGCGGTCGGACAGCGCCCTGCACTCTGTGATATCGCAGACGAACAGCGTGTGCGAGCCGCAATCGACCGTCTGCATCACCCGTCCCGAGATGAGCGCGTTGGCGTACTTTGGCACATACATCAGGCCGTTGGCGCTGCGTGCGGCGTCGGGATCGTCGGCAAACTTGTCCACGTCCCGCCCGCTTTGGAAGCCGAACCGCCGGAACAGCGCAAACGGCGCATCCTCCGTCAGCACGGAAACGTTGAGCACGCCCGTTTTGAGAATCATATCGTGCGTCAAATTGGCCTTGTTGACGGAAAGCGCAATGCGGTTGGGCACGCCCGACGCCTGGATGACGGTGTTGGTGATACAGCCGTTATCCTTTGTGTCATCTTTGGCCGTCACCACAAACAGCCCGTAGGAAAGCTTGTACAGCGCCTTGGGGTTCACCTCGGCGGTCGCCTGCCGCTCCGCCCCGCTGTCCGCGGCGGCCTGCGGCATGGTGGCGAGGATGGCCGTAACCAGCGCGTCGATCTCGACCGACTGCGCATCCTTGACGCTCGACTTGACGGAAACCGTCTCGTCGAGTATGGTCATGTTTTTGCATCTGCCAAGGATCTCACGCATGAGCTTGCCGCTGGTGGCCGCCCAGGAGCCGTTTTCGATCAAGGCCACGATGCGGTTTTGGATATTGTGCGCGGCCAGGTCGTTCAACGCATCCTCCATGCGGATGAATATCCCCGCATTGTAGGTGGTCGATGCAAACACCAGGTGGCTGTACCGAAACGTCGCCGCTACAATCTCCGACGCGGGCTTGACAGATACATCGAACATCGCCGTTTTGACGCCCGCATCCCGTAGGCGGCACGCAAGGATTTCGGCCGCGTTTTCGGTGTTGCCGTAGACGGAGGCGTACGCAATCATCACGCCGCTTTCCTCTGGCTCATAGCTGCTCCATTGACGGTACTTTTCGATGTAATCGCCCGGGTTTTTGCGCCAGACAAAGCCGTGCAGCGGGCAGATCATGGCAATATCCAGCGCCGCGGCCTTCTTCAAAAGCGCCTGCACCTGATTGCCGTATTTGCCAACGATGTTGCAGTAGTAGCGGCGCGCCTCGTCCAGATAATCGCCCGCAAAATCCACCTCGTCGGCAAAGATGGCGCCGTTGAGCGCGCCAAACGTGCCAAAAGCGTCGGCGGAAAAGAGGATGCGGTCGGTCAGGTCATACGTCACCATGACCTCGGGCCAGTGCACCATGGGCGCCATGACAAACGTCAGTTTGTGACGGCCCGTCTCCAGCGCGTCACCCTCCGAAACCACCCGCACATTCTGCGTAACCCTGCCGTAGAACTGTTCCATCATGGCCTTGGTCTTGGCGTTGCAAACGATCGTCACCTCGGGATAGCGCAGCAACAGCTCGCAAAGCGTGCCCGAGTGATCCGGTTCCATGTGCTGCACGATGATATAATCCAGCTTCCTGCCGTTCAACGCATGGCTGAGGTTTTCAAAGAACACGCGGCCAACGGCATTGTCCACCGTGTCGAACAAAACCGTTTGATCGTCGTTGAGCAGGTACGCGTTGTAGGAAACGCCGTCGGGCACGGAATAGACGCCTTCAAACATAGCCAATCGGCGGTCGTTCGCGCCGACCCATGTGAGATCGCTTGTGATGTGTTTGGTGCAATGCATACTTGATGCCTCCTTATTGCGGTGTCGGGGATTTGTTTCCTTTATTATACCTGTGTTTCGGCCATAAGGCAACAGAAAGCGCACGGCATGTAAAATTTATTCGGAACGCAGCCTGCCACCCGCCGCATCCGCCCACAAAAGCCTTATGGCCTTGCCCGCCATCCCGAAATTTGCAAAAATACCAAAACAGGGCTTGATTTTTACGCGCGCTTCATGTAAAATACCTTCTGTTGCATGCGGGAGTAGCTCATTTGGTAGAGCGCAGCCTTGCCAAGGCTGAGGTGGCGGGT
>CAZRIT010000070.1:0-9747 GCA_964600225.1 uncultured Oscillospiraceae bacterium
AGACCCACAACCACCCCACCGAGATCGAGCCGTTCGGCGGCGCGGCCACCTGCCTTGGCGGGGCCATACGCGATCCGCTTTCGGGCCGCGGGTATGTATATCAGGCCATGCGCATTTCGGGCGCGGCCGACCCAAGAAAGAGCGCAGCCGAAACGCTGCAAGGCAAGCTCTCGCAACGAAAGATTGTCACCGCCGCGGCCGCGGGCTACAGCTCCTACGGCAACCAGATCGGCCTTTCGACAGGCCTTGTCAACGAGCTGTATCATGAGGGCTATGCGGCCAAGCATATGGAAATCGGCGCGGTGATTGCCGCGGTGCCCGAGCAAAACGTGCGCCGCGAGGAACCGACGGCGGGGGATGTGGTGCTGCTGCTGGGCGGCCGCACGGGCCGCGATGGCTGTGGCGGGGCTACGGGCTCCTCCAAGGCGCACACGGTGGAATCCATCCACACCTGCGGCGCGGAGGTACAAAAGGGCAACGCGCCCGAGGAGCGCAAGCTCCAGCGGCTGTTTCGCAATCCTGCCGCTACGCAACTGATCAAACGCTGCAACGATTTTGGCGCGGGCGGGGTCTGCGTGGCCATTGGCGAGCTGGCCGAGGGCTTACGCATCACCCTCGATGCGGTGCCGAGAAAATACGAGGGGTTAAACGGCACCGAACTGGCCATCTCCGAGTCCCAGGAGCGCATGGCGGTGGTGGTTTCGCCCGCGGACGCACAGCGGCTGATCGATCTGGCCAAGGCGGAGAATCTTTCCGCAACGCCCGTGGCCGTGGTGACCAAAGAGCCAAGGCTTGTGATGGAATGGCGCGGGAAGCGCATACTGGATATTCCGAGGGCGTTCATCGATACCAACGGCGCGCGGCGGCAGGCGAGCGTGCGGATAGAGCAGGGGCAGCGGTATGCCCCGCCCGTGCCGCACAGCTTCCAAGACGGCATGCTCGCCATGGCTGCCGATTTGAGCTTTTGCTCGCAGCGGGGCTTATCGGAGCGGTTTGATTCCACGGTGGGCGCCAACACGGTTTTGATGCCGCTGGGCGGCAAACGGCAGCGCACGCCCGCGCAGGCCATGGTCGCCAAGTTCCCCGTAAAAAGCGGCAATACGAGCGCCTGCTCGGTTATGGCCTACGGGTTTGACCCGTATATTTCGTCCGCATCGCCCTACATCGGCGCATACGGCGCAGTGGTTTCGGCCGTATGCAAGGCCGTGGCTGCGGGTGCGGAGAGACAGGATTGCTACCTGACGTTACAGGAATATTTCCCCAAACCCGCGGGGGATCCCGCGCGCTGGGGGCTGCCCGCGGCGGCGCTGCTGGGCGCGCTGACGGCGCAGCTTGATCTGGGCGTTGCGGCCATCGGCGGCAAGGATTCCATGAGCGGCAGCTTTGAAGCGCTGGACGTACCGCCCACGCTCGCGGCGTTTGCGGTGGCCAAGGCGGACGCCAAGCGCATCGCCTCGCCCGAGTTTAAGCGTGCGGGCGCAAGGGTGGAACTGCTGGAGCCTGCGTACGACCCAAACGGGCTGCCCGTGGCGGATTCGCTCAAAGCGCTCTTGGCGCGGGTGCATGCCATGATTGCCGACGGGCAGGCGGCAGCCGTCTATGTGCCCGAACGCGGCGGGCTGGCGGAGGCCGTGATGAAGGCGTGCCTTGGCAACGGATTGGGCTTTGCCTTTGAACAAACCGTGACCAATGCGGAGCTGTTCGCTCCACGCTGCGGCTGTTTTTTGGTGGAATTGACGGCGGATGCGGCGTCGGCTGGACGGCCGATCGGGCGCATTACCGAATCGGGCGCCGTCACGCGCGGCGCGGACGCGGTGGCGCTGGCCGCGCTTGAATCGGCCTACGAGGGCACGCTGGAGGGGATATTCCCCACGAACGTTCCGTGCCCGACGGCGGACGTACCCAAACTGCTGTATCGCGGCGTGGCCACGGTAAGGCGCGGGGCGGCTTTGGCGCGCCCGCGCGTGCTGATCCCCGTGTTTCCCGGCACGAACTGCGAGTATGAATCCGCGCGCGCGGTGGAGCTGGCGGGCGGCGTGGCCGATACGATGGTCGTCAACACCATGTCCGCGGCCGATGTGCAGGCCTCGGTCAACCATTTTGCCGAACGCCTGTCGAACGCGCAGATGCTGTTCCTGTCGGGCGGTTTTTCGGGCGGCGACGAGCCAGACGGCTCGGGCAGGCTGATTACCGCATTTTTAAGCAATGCCGCCATCGCGGAGGAACTCATGCGCCTCATCGATGTGCGCGACGGCCTTGTGTGCGGCATCTGCAACGGTTTTCAGGCGCTGATTAAGCTGGGGCTGGTGCCCTACGGGCGCTTTATGAAGCCAAGCGCGGATGCGCCGACGCTGACGTACAATACCATCGGCCGTCACCAATCGCGCATCGTCTACACGCGCGTGGCGTCGAAAAAATCCCCGTGGCTATCGAAGGCGGCGCTTGGCGGCGTGTACGCCGTGCCCGTTTCCCACGGCGAGGGGCGGTTCATCTGCCCGAGCGCGCTGTTGGAAAGCCTGATCGCAAACGGGCAGATTGCCACGCAGTACTGCGACGCCGAGGGAAAGCCGAGTATGCACATCGACGTCAACCCCAACGGCTCCGTCGCCGCCGTGGAGGGCATCACCTCGCCCGACGGGCGCGTGTTTGGCAAGATGGGCCACAGCGAGCGCATCGGGCCCGACCTGTATCAAAATGTTCCCGGCCGCTACGACATGGGCATGTTCGCCTCGGCCGTGGCGTATTTCAAATAAACATAACGGAGGATCATACGATGAAAAAGGTTTACACCGGCAAAACCAAGGACGTACTGCAACTGGACAACGGCAACTACCTGCTGGTGTTTAAGGACGATTGCACGGGCGCGGACGGCGTGTTCGACCCGGGCGCAAACACGGTGGGGCTGCAGATTGAGGGCATCGGCCGCAAGAACCTGCGCATGAGCGTGCTGTTTTTTGAGCTGCTGCGCGCGCGCGGCATCGAAACCCATTACATCGCCGCCGATGAGGCAAACGGTACCATGGAGGTGGTGCCCGCGGTGCCCTTTGGCAAGGGGCTGGAGGTCATCTGCCGCTATCGTGCCGTGGGCAGCTTCTACCGCCGCTACTGCGATTATGTGCAGGAGGGTGCAAAGCTGGATGCGTATGTGGAGATGACGTTCAAAAACGACGCGTTGGGCGATCCGCTGGTTACGCCCGACGGGCTGGAGGCGCTGGGCATCATGGATGCGCGGCAGTATGCCGACGTCAAGGCGCTGACCAAGCGCATCACGGCGGTTGTGGCCGAAAAGCTGGCCGAAAAGGGCGTAGAGCTGTACGATATCAAATTTGAGTTTGGAATGTGCGGCGATCGTGTTATACTGATAGACGAAATTGCATCGGGCAACATGCGCGCCTACCGCAACGGAACCTATATCAACCCGCTGGAGCTGAGCGATATCCTGCTGGGCTGAACGTTCCCCGCTGCGCGGCCCGCGCCGAACAAAACAAGGAGCAGTCATGGCATATTATTTTGAGGAACCTTCGCACACCTTTTCCGAATACCTGTTGGTACCGGGCTATTCCTCCTCGGAGTGCGCGCCCGCCAACACGTCGCTTGTGACCCCGCTTTGCCGCTATCAGCGCGGGGAAGCGCCCAAGCTGACGATGAACATCCCGCTGGTATCGGCCATCATGCAGTCGGTATCGGGCACGCGTATGGCCATTGCGCTTGCGCGCGAGGGCGGCGTATCGTTCATCTACGGCTCGCAGCCCATCGCGCAGCAGGCGGAGATGGTGCGGCAGGTCAAAAAGCACAAGGCGGGCTTTTCGGTGAGCGATTCGTCCGTCACGCCCGAGCAGACGCTCTCGGATATCGTGGCGCTTAAGGAGCAAACGGGCCATTCCACCGTGGCGGTCACGCACGACGGCACCGCGACGGGGCGGCTGATGGGCGTGGTCACCAGCCGCGATTACCGCGTCAGCCGCATGTCGCCCGATACCAAGGTCGGCACGTTCATGACCCCCGTGGAGAAGCTCGTGTACGCCTACGAGGGCGTGAGCCTCAAGGAGGCCAACGATATCATCTGGGATCACAAGCTCAACTCCCTGCCCATCATCACAAAAGACGGCAACATGGTGGCGTTTGTGTTCCGCAAGGACTACGATTCGCACAAGGAGAACCCCATCGAGCTGCTGGACGCGCACAAGCGATATGTGGTGGGTGCAGGCATCAACACGCGCGATTATGAAGAGCGTGTTCCCGCGCTCATCGACGCGGGCGCGGATATTCTGTGCATCGATTCCTCGGAGGGTTTCAGCGAGTGGCAGTCCCGCACGCTGCGCTTCATCCACAGCCGCTACGGCGACGACGTCAAGGTGGGCGCGGGCAACGTGGTGGATCGCGAGGGCTTCCGCTTCCTGGCGGATGCGGGCGCGGATTTTGTCAAGGTCGGCATCGGCGGCGGCTCCATCTGCATTACGCGTGAAACCAAGGGCATCGGCCGCGGGCAGGCCACTGCCGTGCAGGAGATTGCGCGCGCGCGGGAGGAATACTTTGAAGAGACAGGCGTGTATGTGCCTATCTGCGCCGATGGCGGCATTGTGATGGACTATCACATGGTGCTGGCGCTGGCCATGGGCGCGGATTTTTGCATGCTGGGCCGCTATTTTGCCCGCTGCGATGAAAGCCCCACCGCCAAGGTGCTTGTCAACGGCAGCTATATGAAAGAATACTGGGGCGAGGGCTCGGCGCGCGCCCGCAACTGGCAGCGCTACGATATCGGCGGCGCGGCAAAGCTGTCGTTCGAGGAGGGCGTGGATTCCTATGTGCCGTACGCGGGCGATCTGCACCATAACGTAACGGCTACGCTGGATAAGATCCGCTCCACCATGTGCAACTGCGGCGCATTGACCATCCCCGAGCTAAGGAAAAAGGCGCGCATCACGCTGGTGTCCGCCGCCAGCATCCAGGAGGGCGGCGCGCACGACGTGCTGCTCAAGGACAGCCGCAACCTGGGGAAATAGCGCGGCAGACAAGGGTTTTGCGTCTCGCTTGTCATCCGAAGCGGAGTCGAAGGAGTGTCGTTTTGTCATACTGAAACAACGCTGCAGCCGTGGCAAGCGAAACGGAAACACCTTGGTATCAGTTAATAATTGGAATTGCCTGCGCCATGCAAACCGTGGTTCGGATTTGCACGGTTTGCTTACGGGAGCAGTCCGCGTTCTTTCATGAAGCTGTCGATGACGTCCCAATACAGATACGGGTATTGCGCATTTTCCTCCACCAATATATCGCGGTAGACACGAATTTCAGCCGCATCCGCAGGTACCATTCGTCGATAGACATAAAACGTGTAGCCGTTGCCCATGTCGAAGGTTTTTTCAAGTGCAAAGCGCGTCTCCAAATAGCCGCCGTGCAGGAACGCATCGTTATACTTGTGTTCCAAATCGGCGTAGACAAAAGGTTCACAGGTGAGCATATATTCTGCGGTGAGAAGCCCCGTGGGAAATTTGTGCTCGCCGAGTATGGCTGCGCCATAGTCAATTACGTCGAACGCGCGCCGATCGGGCAGCAACGCGCAGCGGAAGATGCTGGGGTTGTAAACACTTGAGTGCGGGATGATGTATACGGAATCGCGTTCGACGCAGCGCGCGAGCAGCCATTCAACGACGCCCCTAATCTCCGCAACATCGTTCCGCGAAGCAGGGCTGAGCGATACGTCGGAGAACAACGGAGAGGATTGGATTGCCGACAGTCGCAGCATGCTGCCGACCAAATTGATTGCAAGCGTCGTGCTGACGGCGCAGACGGCGCTGATGGCGATCCAAGCTTTGGGAATAGCGCAGATTGCGGCAAGTCCCAAGAGAAGCAGCATGGTGTAGCCCGGGATCAGCAGCAGCGACTGGTGATAGCCCATATTCTGAATGCGCGTGAACAGGAATATGCTCAGCAAAAGACTGGCAACGGAAACCAGCGCCACGCCTCTGGTTTTACTGTGAACATAGCCGAAAATGAGACCAACCAATAGGAGCGCGCAGCCGATCCAACCGAGCCAATTGGCTTGGTTGACCAATTCGCCGCTAAAGCCGCCGTGGAGATAGGCGCCGTAATTGGTGGCGTAATCTATCGAACTCTGCTGGCGGATGAAGGGCAGCATAATGAGCCCAATGAGCAAAACACAGATGGCAGCGTACCCGAGAAGGCGCAGGATCCGCCCGCACCGCGCGGCGCTGTCACGATCCATCATGGCACAGATCAGGACAAAAATGCCGTAGCATAAAAAATATGCGGCCGCCCACATGATATACCATCTGCGCGTGATGATGACTAAAAACGCGAAGCACGCCAGCAGTACAAGCCGCGTCGGCTCGGTCTTTTCAAACGTATAATTGATTGTGAGCAGTACGACCGCCAGCGCGAACACGACTCCAAGCAGATCGCCTTGGCCGAAAATCAGCGAAGCGTGGAAAAGCGGAAAGCAGACGGCGCTGAATAGACCCAGCGCAAAGAATAGCCGTGAATGCTGCACACGCAGCAGCGCTGTCAGCTTGCATGTGAGCGCGCCGATCAACGCGAGGATGTACGGCACAATGCTCACAAACGCACCGAGCACATATGCGTCGCCTGTTTGACGGGTGAAAAAGAACGGAACAGCGGTGAACAGGTTGAGAAAATAGGCGTAGTTGCTGTACCAAACGGATTGCTTGATCGTGGACAGGCCGCTGCGAATCCCCGCGGCAAACGCGTCGTTGAGTTCCAACTGACGTACATAGGAGCCCGCAAAGTCCCAAAAGTAGAGGATATCCCTGCTGCATACGCAGTGCGCATAGATTGCCGCCGAGATGAGGATGGCGCAGCCCAAAAGCGCCAAGTGGAACCCGGAAAACTGCACCCCTACTGCGCGAAAGCATTCAATGAGCATGCGCGATAGCGTAAGATGCGCAAATATACTGAAAAGTGGCATCCAATACGGGTTCAGCGCCTGCAACAGAGAAAACTCCATCCCGGTGAATTTGCCCAAATATGCAAGGAATGTACCGCCTACCGCCGCAAGGCCGAATACCAACCAAAGAAGATTCAGAATACGGACGGATACGGCGGGTTCGTGCAGGCACGAAGCGCGTTTCATCGCCAAGCCCCCTTTCGGAATCGGAACGGAAGTTCCATGCGGAATGCGCGATGCAGTAGTCGGGTGAAGAACAATACTCGCATAAGCAATATCGATGATTATACCACAAAGCTGTCGGACAGGCAAGAATCCAACCGCCATGGCGGAAAGCAAGAAAATCGGGCGAACAGGCGAACCGAGCGCGCCTTTTTGGAGCATCCCGTCTATTCCAAATGCTTTTGGGCGCTATCCGTTCCCGTTCCGAACAAACGGGCTTGCTTCTGCTTTTCCGTACCAAAGTGCCACGCGTTGTCCCGATTGCGACGGCGCGCACGATGTATTGCGCAAGGACAGCCGCAACCCGGGGAAATAGCGCGGCAAACGGGTCGATGTTCTTTCTGTCATTCCGAGGAGCGCAGCGACGAAGAATCTTTCCGAGCATCAGCGAGGAACCCAGGCAGCGTCTGCGCAAAGCCTTCAAGATTCCCCACTAACGATTGGAATGACACGGCACCGATTGTCATTCTGAGGAGCGCAGCGACGAAGAATCTGCCCCGCCGCAGCGGCACAGACACGTTGCTCCCTGCGGGAACAAAGATCCTTCGACTTCGCTCAGGATGACATGACGGGAGACGCTGCGGCGTCGGCACAGGATGACACGGGCGAGCTAGCGCTCGGAATGATATGATATGATATGATATGGCATATCCGTTGGCTGTACCTGACGATAAGAGCGTTTTTGCCGAAGCACGAAACCATGTTTTAAAAAGGGCCGATGCCGCGCACAGGCGCAACGCATCGGCCCTTATTGTTGGATAAAGCGCATTATCTGACAGCCGATCCGAAGGGCATCAGCGCAAGCTTGGCAAACTTGAAGCACTGCTTGCCAAAGGGAATGCCCACGATGGTGACGCAGAACAGGCAACCGATCACCAACGCTTCCAGCGCCAGCGGGATACCCGATATCACCATCCAAACGATGTTGAACAGCATGGACCCAACGCCGCCGCCGTATAAAATCTCCTTGCCGAAAGGAAAAAGGGCCAGCTTGGCGAACTTAAAGCACTGTACACCCCAGGGAATGCCCACGATGGTCACGCACCAGAACAATCCCGCAAGGCTCCAGCCCAGCCCCAGCCAGACGCCGCCGAATACGAACCAAAGGATGTTTCCCAAGCAGCTCATGTCGTTATTCTGTCCCCCTTGCCCGATTTTGAACGGGCAATAGTATAGCATAGGATTGTGAAAAAACAAGCAACAGAACAAGGAATCTCCCGAAATTTACCGATTTTGGCTGCGATTGGCATGTTTCCATGCCAAAACGCCTGCAGCGACGGAGAAAACCAATCGACGCCGCAATATCCAGCTTCACTTCATGGTCGGGGTGACCGAATTTTCCGCTCAATCTGCTGCTTGCTGGCCCTTCGGGCTGCGCGCGCGGGCGCAGCTTTCGCTACCCGGCCGCTAAAAACGCCGACACTGCGGCGTTTTCTTTACGCGGCTTCAAATCCATTCAATCGAAAACCAAACGCAAAGAGGATGCCTATACGGACACCCTCTTTGCGTTTGGTCGGGGTGTGCTTATAGGATCAAGTTAAAAATACCCTAGAATAAAGGGTTTCAAGGCACAAGGGAGCAGTATTTACAACAGAATAAGCATCGCAAAAGGACAATCACAACGCCGCAAGGACATTTTAGCACGGCAATCGGTTGTCCATTTTGCTGTACAAGGAGGAATCAATTATTGAAAAGCAGCGGTAAAAAACTAAGTCTAGCTTCATACGATGAGCTGTTCCAATCGGAGGACGCCCGTCAAGACGATCAGCGTGAACGTGTAATGAAAATCCCGCTGACCGAACTGCATCACTTCCGCGACCATCCGTTCCAAGTACGCCACGATCAAGCCTTGCAGGATATGGCGGATAGCATCAAGGAATACGGCGTACTATCTCCCAGCCTTGTTCGTCCTTTGCCGGATGGCGGCTATGAAGTCATCTCCGGCAATCGGCGCATGGAGGCAAGTATCCTTGCCGGGCTTATCTCAATGCCCGTGATTGTGCGGGAGATGACGGACGATGAAGCCATTATCGCAATGATGGACGCGAAAGATGTAAGGCAGGAAAAAACCGAAACAAGAAAATCTCTTGGTGAGGCAATAAAGCACCATCGCACACGATGTAAGATGACACAAGAATTTGTGGCAGAAGCAATCGGAGTAAGTAGGCAAGCGGTATCCAAATGGGAAAGCGGTATTTCTGACCCAAGCACATCTAACTTGATTGCACTTGCAAAACTCTTTAGCATTTCAGCAGAAGATTTGCTTAAAGAAGTTGAATAGTATAGCTGCTGGGTGGCAGCAAAGAAAAAAAGCCGCCTCCCAGTAGTTTGTTGTCACGCCTATATGACGGCGGCTTTGATTTTTCAGAGCCGCCGTTTGCTATATCGACGGATAAAGCATGGCGGCATAAAAGGAGGATGTCGCCATGTTGTTGCATTTTTGTGCTCCGCACTGCGCGCGCGGACGCAGTTTTCGCTACCCGGCCGCTAAAAACGCCGCAGTGTCGGCGTTTTCTTTACGCGGCTTCAAATCCATACAATCGAAAACCAAACGCAAAGAGGATGCCCCTACGGACACCCTCTTTGCGTTTGGTCGGGGTGAC
>CAZRIT010000071.1:0-9415 GCA_964600225.1 uncultured Oscillospiraceae bacterium
TTTTGATCGGGCTTTTTCAGGCCGCACTTGCTGCAGAAGTTGCCCGTGTTGCCCGCCTGTCCGCATGCGCACGTCCAGCCGCTTGCGGGGGCTGCGGCTTGCTGCTGCTGGCCCATCTGGAACAATGCCGCGGTGTTGGAGCCGCCCGCCGCGTTGGCCATGTTGAGGCCCGCAAACGCGGCAAACGCGCCTGCGTTCTCGTTCTTGGCGGCGTCCTGCATGGCCTGCGCCTGCGCGCTGGCCAGGGTGGCGGCTGCCAAGGTGGGGTCCTTGAGCGCAGCGGCCTGCTGGAGGTTTTTGATGCGGTTTTCATCCTCTTCGGACGCGGTGACGGAGCTGACGCCAAAGGACGCCACGGCGATGCCGCGCTCCTTGCTCCACTTCTGGCTCAACACGTCGTTGAGCGCATCGGCCAGCTCCTGCGCGTGGCCGGGGAGCGCGCTGTAGCGGATGCCCATCTCGGAAATCCTGGCAAACGCGGGCTGCAGCGCGGTCAGCAGCTCGCTTTTGAGCTGGCTGTCGATTTCGCTGCGGCGATAGTCGGACTGGATGTTGCCGCAGACATTGGCATAAAACATCAGCGGATCGACAAACTTATACGAGTATTCGCCAAAGCAGCGGATGCCGATATCGATATCCAGGCCGATGTTTTTATCCACCACGCGGAACGGCACGGGGTTGGCGGTGCCGTACTTGTTGCCGAGGATTTCTTTTTTGTTGAAGAAATATACGCGCTGATCCTTGCCCGTATCGCCGCCAAAGCCGATGCGCCTGGCGATGAGCTTGAGCGAATCGATCAGGTTTTCGCCGAAGCTGCCGTAGAACAGCGAGGGCTCCGTGGAAGTATCGTAGATAAACTCGCCCGGGGTGTCGCAAAACTCCACAACCTTGCCCTGCTCTACGATGATCATGAACTGCCCGTCGTTGACGGCAACGATGGAGCCGTTGGAGATGACGTTATCGGAGCCCTTGGTGTTGGTGCTGCGCTTGCCCGTGCGCTGCCGGCCTTTGCTGACAAGCACATCCGCAGGCAACGCCTCGCAGTAGAAATACTCGCGCCATTGATCGGCCAATACGCCACCCGCGGCGCCTGTGACGGCTGCAATCAAACCCATCGTTCTAACCTCCGAAATTGATAATATCATTATAGCAACGGGCAAATTATTTGTCGAGTGGCAATTGAGGAGGCACAGCGCATGGATACGGTTCGATACGGGGACAGGGGGCCGATGACGGCATACTTGCAGCTTGCGTTGCGGCGGGCGGGCTACGACCCCGGCGCAATCGACGGGATATTCGGCACCAGAACGCTCGATGCGCTCACGCGTTTTCAGCGCGCCAACGGGCTCAGCGCCGATGGCATTGCGGGCAGGCTGACGTGGACGGCGCTGTATCCGTACCTTGCAGGGTATACGGTGGTTGTCGCGCAGGCGGGCGATACGTTCTCGCGTCTGGCCGATCGGTTCGGTACGAGCGTATCGGCCATCGTCACCGCCAACCCGCGCGTGGTGGCCGAAAACATCCCCATCGGCGCGGAACTGACGGTACCGCTTGGCTTTTCGGTGGTGCCGGACAACGTGCCGTATTCCTTTGCGCTCAACACCGTGCTCATCGACGGGCTGACGGCGCGCTACCCGTTTATCCGCACGGAAACCATTGGCAGCAGCGTCATGGGGCGGCCGCTGGAGGCGCTTAGCATCGGCACGGGCGAAACGCAGGTGTTCTACAACGCGTCCCACCATGCCAACGAGTGGATCACCTCGCTGGTGCTGATGGATTATCTGGAGCGGTATGCCGAAAGCTACGTTTCGGAGCTGGATATCTACGATCGCTCGGCGCAAACCTTATATGAAGAAACCACCCTGTACATGGTGCCGCTGGTCAACCCTGACGGCGTGGACCTGGTGACGGGCGCGCTCAGCCGTACCGATAGCTACTATCGGCAGGCGGAGGCCATGGCGGGCTACTATCCGTCCATCCCGTTCCCGTCGGGCTGGAAGGCCAACATCCGCGGCGTGGACCTCAACCTGGGCTATCCCGCGGGCTGGGAGGAGGCACGGCGCATCAAGTTTGCGGCGGGCTACACGCGCCCCGGCCCGCGCGATTTTGTCGGCAGCGCGCCGCTGGCGGAGCCCGAAAACCGCGCCATGGCGGATTTTACCGAGGCGCATGACTTTTCGCTCACGTTGTCGTATCATACGCAAGGAGAGGTCATCTATTGGAAATATCTGGATTACAACCCGCCGCGTGCGTATGAAATTGCGGTGGCGTTTGCCGATGCCAGCGGGTATTTGACGGAGGAAACGCCCTATGCAAGCGGGTTTGCGGGCTACAAGGACTGGTTTATTCAAACCTACAACCGCCCCGGATACACCATCGAGGCGGGCGCGGGGGAGAATCCGCTGCCGCTTGCGCAGCTTTCGCAAATCAATCGTGACAATTTGGGAATCCTAACGCTGGGTATGGAACTGGCATAGAAAGCGTGGTATACTAAAGCTCATGGAAACGACGGAGAAACGGTCATTCGTGAAGGGTGCGGCGATCTTGGGCGTTGCGGGATTGATCTGCAAGGTCATCGGCGCATTTTTCCGTATACCGCTGTTCAATATGCTCGGCGACGGCATGCAGTATTACGAGGCCGTCTATCCGTATTATTCTACGCTGCTGGTTGTCAGCTCGGCGGGCCTGCCCACGGCGATATCGCGCATGGTGGCGGAACGCGCCACGCTGGGCGATTTTTACGGCGCGCGCAGGGTATTTCGCAAAGCGCAGGTTCTGCTGCTGGGCATCGGCCTGGTCACAACGGCCATGATGTATTTTGCGGCCGATATGCTGGCCGTTTCCACCGTGGGCATCGATGCGGCGCCCTCGTTTCGCGCCATGGCGCCCGCGCTGTTGATTGTATCGCTGATGTGCGCGTACCGCGGCTATTTGCAGGGCATGCAGCTGATGACGGGCACGGCGCTTTCGCAGGTGATGGAGCAGGCGGGCAAGCTGGGCATCGGCCTGTATCTAGCGTCCCGCTGGATGCCGCGCGGCCTGCACTACGGCGCCATGGGCGCGGTGGTGGGCGTAACGGTATCGGAGCTGCTGGCGCTCATTGTGGTGATGCTGTTCTATGTCCGCAGGCGCGGCGAGTTCCTGCCCAAGGATGCGTCTATACCCGCCGAAAAGGAACGCGGTGTGATTCGCGGGCTGCTGAGCATTGCAGTGCCCGTCACCATCGGCGCGTCGATCATGCCCCTGACGGGGATTGTGGACGCATCCATGATCAAAAGCACCCTCATCGACATCGGCTTTTCGGAGGCGGCCGCCTCCATGCGCTATGTCTGCTTGCGCTCCAACGTGACCAACATCATCAACATGCCCGCGGTGCTTTCCACGGCGCTGGCCATGAGCCTGGTGCCCGCCATATCCGCCGCGCGCACGGCGCGCAACATCTCCACCATGCACAACGCCTCCCGCATGGGCATGAAGCTGGCAATGGTCATCGGCATGCCGTGCGCGGCGGGATTGTTTGTGCTGGGCGGGCCGATCATCGATTTGTTGTACACCATCGACGCCGAACGACTCAAGGTGGCCACCGCGCTGATGCGCACCGCCTCCGTCGGCGTGCTGTTTTTGGCGCTGGTGCAGACCTTGACGGGCATATTGCAGGGCGTGGGCAAGCAGCATGTGCCCGTGGTGAACCTGGCCATCGGCGGCGTGGTCAAGGTGGTTGTGATGCTCACCCTGATGCGAAACCCCGCCATCGAGATACAGGGCGCGGCCATATCCACCGTCGCCTGCTACGCCGTGGCGGGCATCCTCGACGCCATCTATCTGGTGCGGTACCTGAAGCTGAAAATCAACGTGGCCGATACGTTTATCAAGCCCCTGCTGGCGTCGCTGACGATGGCCGCGTCGGCGTTCTTTGCGTATGCGTTCTTCATTGCGCGCATCGATTCCAATTCCATCGCTACCCTCGGCGCGGTTGCTGTGGGCGGCATCCTGTATGTTACCATCGTGGTGCTCACGCGCATGTTCAGTGCGGAGGACCTGCTCTATATCCCGGGCGGCAGGCGGCTGGCCGCCCGCATCTACGGAGGCTGATACCATGCCAACCATTACCATCGTTCTCCTGTCCGCGCCCGATCACATGACCGTGGCGGCGCTGGACGCCATCCGACACGCGCCGACGCTGTTTTTGCAGACGGACAGGCACCCGTACGCGGCCGTCGTCAAAAACGCGGGCGTTTTGTACCGCGCCATGGACGATCTGTACGAGCAGGCGGAGGATTTTGACGCGCTCAATCGCCTGATCGCCGCACGCTTGACGGAATCGGGAACGTGCGTATACGCCGTGACGGGGCGCATCGAGAACGCGCAGCTTCCCGCCATCCGCGCCGCTGCCAAGGAGAAGGGATACGAGGTCGCCGTGCTGCCTGCGGTGCCGCCTTCGGCCGTGGCGTTTCCCGATTGCCAAACGGGCCGCGTGGTCGCCGCCGCGGAGCTGACCGAGGAAACACAAATTGTGCTGCCGCTGACCGTGGAGGAGATCGATTCGCCCATCCGCGCGGGGCAGGTCAAGCTGCTGTTGAGTGAATATGTGCCCGACGAATGGGAAATACTGGTTGCCGAAACGGACGGAGACTGCAAGGTATCCGTGCGCGCCGTGCCGCTGTACGAGCTGGACAGGCTGCCGCGCTACGGTGCAACGACCATGGCGTATATCCCGCCCGTGCCGTTTGCGGATCAACAACGCTTCGGCTACCGCGACCTTTCGGATGTGATGCGGCGGCTGCGCGCGCCGAACGGCTGCCCGTGGGACCGCGAGCAGACGCATGCCTCGCTGCGCGCGGCGCTGCTGGAGGAATGCTACGAGCTGCTCGACGCCATCGACGCCGCCGACGATGCGCACATTCTGGAGGAGCTTGGCGACGTGCTCATGCAGGTGGTGTTCCACAGCATCATCGCCGCCGAGCAGGGCAGGTTTACCGAGCGGGACGTAACCACCAACGTGGTCAACAAGCTCGTCTACCGCCACCCGCACATATTCGGCACGGTGCATGTGGATTCCGCCGACGAGGTGCTGGTCAACTGGGACAAGCTCAAGCGCATTGAAAAGGCCCAGACCACCCATACCGATGTTCTGAAAAGCGTGCCGCGCAACCTGCCGTCGCTGACCATGGCGTACAAGGTGCAAAAAAAGGCCGCCAACGTGGGCTTTGATTGGGATTCCGCCGCCGAGGCGCTGTCCAAGATCATCGAGGAGGCGCAGGAGCTGCAAGCCGCGATGGCGGGCAACGGGGACGTGAAGGAGGAGATGGGGGATCTGCTGTTTTCGGTGGTCAATGTGGCAAGGTTGTTAAAGGCCGACCCCGAACTGCTTCTGCGCGCGGCCACGGACAAATTTATCGCCCGCTTTGCCGATATGGAGGCGCTTGCGGCGCATCGGGGGTGCAAGCTGGAAGAAATGACCATGTCACAGATGGACGAGCTGTGGGAGAATGCAAAAAAAGTCCGAAACAACGGTAAATAAAGAGGAAAAAAGCTTGCATTATGCGATAGAGGCTGATAAAATAGCAAGGCGAACTAAATCATAACTGGAGGATCAACATAATGAACAAAACCGATTTGATTGCAGCTGTTGCCGCCAAGAGCGAACTTTCCAAAAAAGATGCCGAAAAGGCCGTCAACGCGTTTGTAGCGACCGTCGAAGAAGCCCTCAAGGCCGATGAGAAGGTCTCCATCGTTGGCTTTGGCGCATTTGAAGCCAAGCAGCGCGCCGCGCGCAAGGGTCACAACCCCAGCACCGGCAAGGAAATCAACATCCCCGCTTCCAAGGCGCCCTCTTTCAAGCCCGGCAAAGCCTTCAAGGATGCGCTCAACTAAGGTATTCTCTGCATAAACAAAACGCTGCGTGCAAACGCAGCGTTTTTTGATACCGTGTTGTGCGGAAGCGTTGCCATCAAGATTCCTCGCAAGGCCCTTCAGCGGGAGACGCCGCAGGGCGACGCTGCGGCGTCGCTCCGGATGACAGCGTAGGGGAAGTGTCGTTCCGCGGCACTCTTTTTCTATCTGTCATTTCGCGGCGCTCTGTTTCCATTTGTCATTCTGAGGAGTTTTTTCTATCTGTCATTCTGAGGAGCGTAGCGACGAAGAATCCGTCCCGCCGCAGCGGACGCAAACAGCATTCCTCGCTTATGCTCGGAAAGATTCTTCGGGCTGGTGGCCTTCAGAATGACACCGTTGCTTTTGTCATCCTGAGCCGACGCTGTAGCGACGAGGAATCCGCCCCGCCGCAGCGGACATATTCTCGTTGCGTGCAAACCCCGTTTCCCGCTGCCTACGCGCGCTTCCTGCCAAGCAGCGCCAGCCCGAGGGCGGATAGCAGCACGAGCGTCAGCCAAAGCGCGGGCGCGGAGGCGTCGCCCGTCTTGGGAATCTCCGCCGTGGGCGCGGGCTTCGGGGGCGGGTCGTCGCCGCTATCGGGCGGACGTGGCGGCGGCGCGGTCGCGGGGCGAATATCCACATAGCGGAACTTATCGTTATCCGCAGCGGTATAGGTGGAGGTGTCCGCTCCGACAAAGCCCTGGTAGTTTGCGGTGGCAGGCGTGATGCGGCAGATGATGGTCGGGCTGCCGCGCAGCGGATTGGGTACCTGGTTAAGCGCCTTGGTCGGGCTGCCTGTGTGGGCGACGGTGCCGCTGATGGCGGTGGTGATGCTGTCTGCGGCGACGCCGCTGACGATGCCAAAGGGCCCGTAGCTTAGGATGCCGTAGCTGTGCGCGCCTGAATGATTGGCCAGGACGTTGCCGCCCGTAGCGGCGACGGTGCCGTTTTGAATGTCCACGCCGTTGGTTCCGCCGCCAACGATGCCGACGCTTTCATAGTCTGCGGTCTTGGCCGTGGCATGAACCGTGCCGCCCTCGATTTTGAAGCCCGCTCTCGTGCTGATGCCGTTGCTGCGGCCGTCGCGGCCCTGTGCCTCGCCCCCGGTGGCGGTCAGCGTGCCGCTTTTGACAAGGACGCTGTCGCCAAACAGGCCAAAGCTGTTGGGCAGGTCCGTGCCCGTGACATTGCTCGCCGTGGCGGTGACGCCCGTGCCGCTGCCCTCCACGGTGACGACGCCGCTATCGGAATAGACGCCAAAGCTCTCTTTGACGGCTGTGCCGCCCGTGGCGCTGACCGTGCCGCCCGAAAAATCGATGTTGGCTGCACCGTACACGCCGTAGCTGACGCCGCCCGTGGCGTTGGCAGCGCCGCCCTTGGCGGTGATCGTGCCGCCGCCGCATGTGAGCGCGCCATAGGCATGGATGCCGTAGCTTTTTGTGTTTTCGGCGTTTGTTGCGCCACCCGTGGCGTTGACCGTGCCGTTTGATAACGTCAGTGCGCTGTTGCTGTATATACCGTAGCTGGTTGCGTTGGCCGCATTGGCTGCGCCGCCCGTGGCGGAAAGCGTGCCGCCCGTCAGGCTGAAGGCCGACGGGCCGGAGGACAGATACAGGCCGATGCTCGCGCTGCTTGCCCCCAATACAGTCCCGCCGAAGGCTTCGATCCTGCTGCCGGAAAGCGCGGTAACGGAGGGCGTGTAGAGGTATGCGCCGTAGCTTTGAGCGCTTGCGCCGCTGACCTGATTGCCGCGTGCGGTGAGCACGGAGGCGTCGGAAAGCGAGAGGGCATGGGTTGCAATGCCGTGAGTGGAGGACGTCGCGGTGCCCGCCTGCGCCGTCAGCGTGCTGCCGCCCGAAAGCAGCGTATCGCTGCCGTTGTTGAACACGCCGTAGCTGCTGCGAAGCGTGTTTCCGCCCGTGGCGATGAGCGTGCTGCCGCCAATGACGGATACGCCGTTTGCGGCAGGGCTGTTGGGAACCAGGACGCCGTAGCTGTCGCTGCCGCCTAAGCTGCCGCTTACGTTGCCGCCCGCGGCATGGACGGTGACGCCGCCGCTTACGGTCAGGCTGTCGGCATAGATGCCCGCGCTTTGGCCGTTTGTGGTTGCGCCGCCCGTGGCGGAAAGCGTGCCGCCGCCGCCGTTTGTGATGGTCAGGCTGCCGTTTAGTACGCAGACGCCGTAGCTGGCGTCCGCGGTATAGGTATTGGTAAAGCTGTTGCTGCCGATGAGCACGATGGTCAGGTCGCCGTCCGCATGGATGACGCCGCCGCCTGCGCCTGTGTTCATGGAAAGCGTCATGTTGTCCAGCGTCAATTGGCTGAGCGCGCCGAACGCGTCGAACCGCGCACAGTAGGGGGTGGTATCGATGTTGTCGGCATAATCGGGGCTGCCGCCCGCGCCCTTGTGATAATACTTGTTGGTACTATTGAGCGTGACGCCGCCGATGGTGACGCTCGTTGCGGCGGCCGCCTTGGCCCGCGCGGGAAGCAACGCAAAGCACAGGCTGCAAACCAGCGCCCCGCAGAGCAGACGGGTAAGGATGGTTTGTTTCATGCGGTCCCGCGTTCCTTTTTGTCACACAATGGGTACGGTCGGCCAAATCTGCGCGTCCGACCAAAATGTAAATATATTATATTATGAACACTTACATCGTAACATTGCCGCCCAACCCTGTCAAGCGGCAGTCAGCGCAAAAACACGCCAAATGAGGCAAAAGGGCGGGTGCAGGCGCAGGGGATTGACATGTACAGACGACAGGTGTAATCTGTACGGAAAGGTTACAATTGTAGTCTGCACGGAGGACGTATGGAGGAGTTGGCGGGAAGGATTACCGATGCGGAGCTGGCGGTGATGCGTGTTATTTGGCGGGCAGAGGGCCCGCTGCCGCTGACGGAGATCCGCAAGGCCGTGTCGCGGCAGTGCGGGTGGGAGGCCACCACCATCAAAACGCTCGTTGCGCGGCTGGTGAAAAAGGGCGTGCTGCGGCAGCAGCGGCGGGAGGTTTATTACTATGCCGCCGCGGTGAGCGAGCGCGCATACAACGCGTACGCCACGGAGGCTTTTTTGGACAAGGTGTACGCGGGCAGCGCGGGGAGTCTTGTGGCGTCGCTGGTGACCGAACAAAGGTTGAGCCAAGCGGACGTGGCCGGGCTGCGCGCGCTGCTGGAAGGCGGGCAATTGATCCATGTAGTTTATATATATGAGCTTCTGCCTTAACACTATTGGAGAATTGTCCGTTTTTTGATTGAAACCATTCCGGATTCCACCATGCCGTCGCACCACCAATAAAACCATCTTCGAACGCGATTCCTTCAATTGCTAGGGCATCTTCTATCAATGTGTCATAGTTAAGTAAAAAGTAATTAACCGGACTTTTTGTCCGTTTTCTTCCTTTAGAAAAGTCAAAATGTATTGAGCGACAGAATTTTCTGTGATTATCAATTGAGCTTATTTTGCCTCCCAAAATGTCTTTGATTATTTCCTTTATTTTAACCATGAGTATCTGAATAGTTTCTAGCGTATAATTATCACCATTAT
>CAZRIT010000072.1:0-7940 GCA_964600225.1 uncultured Oscillospiraceae bacterium
CCTTCGCGCCGCTGTTGTCCGCGACCTTTAACCTGGTTTGCGGTTGAATCATCTTTCTGTTCCTCCGTTCGTTACTTCGCCTTTTCGACGATCTCCACCACGCGCCATCTCTTATCCTTCGAAATCGGGCGCGTCTCCATGATCTTGACCGTATCGCCGATGCCGCACGCGTTTTCCTCGTCGTGGGCCTTGAACTTTCTTGTGCGGTTGACCATCTTGCCGTACAACGGGTGACGGACCTTGGTCTTGATGGCGACCACGGCGGTCTTATCCATCTTGTCGCTGACAACGATGCCGACGCGGGTTTTGCGATAACCTCTGTTTTCCATCTTGCTATGTCCTCCTTCCCGCTTACTCGGCAGCCTTGGCCATCTCGCGCTGGCGGAGAATGGTCTTGACCCTGGCAATGTCTTTTTTGCACTCGCTGATGCGCTGCGGGTTGCTCAGCTGTCCCGTTGCCGACTGAAAGCGGAGGTTGAACAGCTCGTTTTTGAGTTCCTTTTCGCGCGCGGTCAGCGCGTCGTTGGTCATATCGCGGAACTTATCAGCCTTCATCGGATTCACCACCCTTTTGCGTTTCCTTCTTGACGACCTTGCACTTGAGCGGCAGCTTATGCATGGCCAGACGCAGCGCCTCGTTGGCGATTTCGGCGTCCACGCCCGCAATTTCAAACATGACTCTGCCGGGCTTTACAACCGCCACCCAGTATTCGGGCGAACCTTTGCCGCTGCCCATGCGGGTTTCTGCGGGCTTTTGCGTAACGGGCTTGTCGGGGAAGATCTTAATCCAGACCTGTCCGCCGCGCTTAATATAACGCGTCATGGCGACACGGGCCGCCTCAATCTGCTGGCTGGTGACCCAGGAAGGCTCCGTTGCGACCAGGCCGTATTCACCGTAGGTGATCTCGTTGCCGCGCAACGCCTTGCCCTTCATGCGGCCGCGGAACACCCTGCGGCGCTTGACTCTCTTCGGCATTAACATCGGTTACTTGCCCCCTTCCTCACGCTTGTCGGAAGCGTTCCGCTTCCCAAGCACTTCGCCTTTGTAGATCCATACCTTGCAGCCGATGCGGCCGTAGGTAGTGTGTGCTTCGGCAAAGCCGTACTGGATGTCCGCGCGCATGGTCTGCAACGGGATCGATCCATCGTGGTAGCCCTCGACGCGCGCGATTTCCGCGCCGCCCAGGCGGCCTGCGCACATGAGCTTGATGCCCTTGACGCTCGGCTTTTGCATGCTGCGGCCCATGGCCTGCTTCATCGCGCGGCGGAAGCTGATGCGCTTCTCGATCTGCGCTGCGATGTTCTCGGCGACCAGCTGCGCGTCGGCGTCGGCGTCACGGATCTCCATGATGTTGACGTTGACGTCCTTGCCGATGGCGCCGCGGATATCGGCCTTGATCGTCTCAATGCCTGCGCCGCCCTTGCCGATGAGCAGACCGGGACGCGAGGTGTAGATGCTCACGGTGATCTTGCCTGCGGCACGGTCGATCTCGATGCGCGAAATCGACGCCTGGTAATACTTCTTCTTGACGAAATCGCGGATGTTGCGGTCCTCTACCAGGTAATCCGCAAAGTCCTTTTTGGAGGCATACCAACGGGTATTCCAATCCCTGATGACGCCAACGCGGAAGCCGTTCGGATTTACTTTCTGACCCATACCTTACTCTCTGCCTCCCTTACTTTGCCTGATCCAGGACGATGGTGATGTGGCTGCTGCGCTTGCGAATGCGGGACGCGCGGCCGTGCGATCTGGCACGGAACCGCATCAGAGTCGGTCCCTGATTGGCATACACCTCTGCAACATACAAATCGTCGCGGTTCATATCCAGGTTGTTCTCCGCATTGGCCACTGCGCTGTTGAGCAGCTTTGCCACGGGTTCCGTGGCGGCCTTGGGCGTGTAACGGAGGATTGCCTCCGCCTCCCTGACGCTCTTGCCGCGGATCAGGTCGATGACCGACTTGACCTTGCGGGAGCTGATGCGGATATACTTCGCGGTTGCGTGCGGACGCTTATCGGCGTTCTCGCGGCGCTGCGCTGCTTTTTCTCTCGATCTGGTAGCCATCTAATACGTTCCTCCTTACTTGGCGCTCGTGGACTTCTCGGAGCCCCGGTGTCCTCTGAACGTACGCGTCGGTGCGAATTCGCCCAGCTTGTGGCCGACCATCTCCTCGGTAACGTACACGGGGACGTGCTTGCGGCCGTCATGCACCGCGATCGTGTGGCCAACCATCTGCGGGAAAATGGTGGAGGCGCGCGACCAGGTCTTTACGACGGTCTTTTTGCCGCTGGCATTCATGGCTTCGATACGGGCCAGCAGGCGTTCGCTGACAAACGGTCCTTTTTTGATCGATCTGCTCATTTGCTTTCTCCTTTCCCTTTCCCTTATTTGCCGCCGCGTCTGCAAACGATATACTTGCTCGACGGGTTCTTCTTCCTGCGCGTCTTGTAACCGAGCGCGGGCTTGCCCCACGGGGTGACCGGGCCGGGACGGCCGATGGGCGATTTGCCCTCGCCGCCGCCGAGCGGGTGATCGCAGGGGTTCATGACCGAGCCGCGGACCGTCGGACGGACGCCCATGTGGCGCTTGCGGCCTGCTTTACCAATCTGGATGTTCTGGTGATCGATGTTGCCGACCTGGCCGATGGTCGCTTTGGCGCTGAGCGGAATCAGGCGAACCTCGCCGCTGGGCAGACGCACCTGGGCGTACTTGCCTTCCTTGGCCATCAGCTGCGCGGCGTTGCCCGCCGAGCGGACCAGCTGCGCGCCCTTGCCGGGCTTGAGCTCGATGCAGTGGATCATGGTGCCCACGGGGATACTTTTCACAGGCATGGCGTTGCCGACCTTGATGTCGACCGCTTCGCCGGAGACGACCGCGTCGCCCACGTTCAGCCCCAGCGGCGCAATGATGTAGCGCTTTTCGCCGTCTGCATAGTGCAGCAGTGCGATGTTGGCCGAGCGGTTGGGGTCGTACTCGATGGAGAATACCTTTGCGGGTACGTCGTCCTTGTTGCGCTTGAAGTCGATGATGCGGTACTTCCTGCGCGCGCCGCCGCCCTGGTGGCGCACGGTGATCTTGCCGCTGTTGTTGCGGCCCGCCTGACCGCGAAGGTCCTCGGTGAGCGACTTTTCGGGGGTGGTGCGCGTGATCTCGTCGAATGCGGAGACCGTCATACCGCGCTGACCCGGCGTTGTCGGATTGATCTTGCGAATTGCCATTGTCAGCCTCCTTACTGGGAAATGCTGTCGAAGAACTCAATACCCTTGGAATCCTTCTTCAGCTTCACATAAGCCTTTTTGCTCGAAGCGGTGCGGCCCACATGGATGCCCTGACGGCGCTTTTTGCCATCGGCGTTCACCGTGTTGACGCTTTCGACCTTGACGCCGAATACCTCTTCCACCGCGTTCTTGATCTCGATCTTGTTGGCGCGCTTGTCCACCTCAAACGTGTAGACCTTCGACGGAAGGTGATCGTAGCTCTTTTCCGTCAGAATCGGCTTTTTGATGATATCGTATGCGCTCTTCATCAGGCGTACACCTCCTCGATCTTTTTGGCCGCATCCTTGGTGAGGATGAGCTTGTTGTACTTGAGAATTTCGTACACGTTGAGCGTGCCCACCAGCGTGGTCTTGACGCCGGGGATGTTGGCCGCCGCGCGCTCGACCGTTGCGTCGCTTTCGGGCAGCACGATCAGCGCCTTTTCCACGTCGACCGCCTTGAGCACCTTGACCATCTCGCGGGTCTTGGCCTCGGGCAGGTTGAGGACGTCGAACAGCACGACGTCGTTGCCGACGACCTTGCTCGACAGCGCCGACTTCATGGCCAGACGCTTGACCTTCTTGTTGACGCGCACGGTATAATCGCGGGGCTTGGGCGCAAACACCACGCCGCCATGCCGCCACTGGGGCGAGCGGGTGGAACCCTGACGGGCACGGCCTGTGCCCTTTTGGCGCCACGGCTTGATGCCGCCGCCGCGGACTTCCGCACGGGTCAATGCGCTCTGCGTGCCCTGACGGCAGTTGGCCAGATGCGCCTTGACGACCTCGTGCAGGACATATTCGTTCACGGGCTGTCCGAATACGGCTTCGGAAAGCTCATAATCGCCGACCTGTTTGCCGGTGATATCGATAACTGCAACCTTAGGCATGTTGGCTTCCTCCTTTACTTGACGCTGCTCTTGACAGCGACCACGCCGCCCTTGGGGCCGGGGATGGCGCCACGAATGAGCAGCAGGTTACGTTCGGCGTCCACGCGTACGATCTCGAGGTTCTGCACGGTGACGTTCTCGGCGCCCATATGGCCGGGCAGGTTCTTGGTCTTGAACACGCGCGACGGGCTGGAGCAAGCGCTCATGGCGCCGACTCTGCGGTGATAGTGAGAACCGTGGGTCATGCGGCCGCGGGCCTGGTTGTGACGCTTGATGACGCCCTGGAAGCCTTTGCCCTTGCTGCGCCCGGACACATCGACCTTGTCGCCCTCGGCGAACAGATCGGCCTTGATGACCTGGCCGACTTCATAGGAGGCGGCGTCTTCGAGTTTGAACTCCTTCAGATAACGGAGGGGCTTGACGCCAGCTTTGGCACAGTGACCCTGTTCCGGCTTGCTGATGAGCTTTTCGCGGACTTGGCAAAAGCCGATCTGCACGGCTTCATATCCGTCGGTACCTTCTGTTTTTTTCTGGACTACGGGGCAGGGACCGGCTTCTATGACTGTCACTGGGATCATGGTACCGTCAGAACGGAACATCTGCGTCATACCGATCTTTTTGCCCAAAATGGCTTTCTTCATGGTTTACCTCCGATGTTTACAGTTTGATCTCGATGTCGACACCGGCGGGCAGATCGAGCTTCATCAGCGCGTCCACGGTTTTGCTGGACGGCTGGAGGATGTCGATCAGGCGCTTATGCGTGCGCATCTCGAATTGCTCACGGGAATCCTTATACTTGTGGGTTGCGCGGAGAATGGTGACAATCTCCTTTTCCGTGGGCAGGGGGATCGGGCCGCTGACCTGCGCGCCCGTTCTCTTGGCGGTTTCGACGATCTTTTCGGCGCTCTGGTCGATCAGACTGTTTTCGTACGCCTTGAGCTTAATGCGGATACGGTTTGCCATATTATTTGTTTCCTCCTTCGTTGATGGGGCGATACACAGAGCCGTGTGTTTCCTTCTTCATAATGCATGCGACGGCTTTGGCCGACGCAATTGCAATCGTTTGGGACTGCACGATGAACCGTGTGACCCGCCCGCGTCCCATTGGACGTCGGGTCTGAGCGGAAATTACCCGGATGGCAGAACCGGCAACCTCCCGTTCATCCCTGTTTGCGCGCGCAAAGAGTACCTTTACGGCGCGAACTCGTACAGTTTACAATACGGTCATGATAATTGCAAGACTTTTTTTCGGAAAATGCAAGATTTTCTGCGGCTTAGCGGCCCGGCCGCACCTCGACGGTCAAATTGGGGTTAACGGCCGAGGCGGCGACCAATACCGCGACGAGGCGTTTGCCGTAATCATCGGGAATTCGGTCGAGACGCGCAGCGTGTTTCAGCACAATCTCCGTCGGTTCGCCGACGTCGCCCAGGCAGTCGTACAGCGCGTCCAGGTTATTGCCGTAATAATCGGGCAGGCGGAGCCTGCGTCTCAGGTGCCTGTGCGCGCGCTCCCTGGTGGTCATAAAATAACCGTTTAAACGAACTTTCTTCATATTATTTATTCCTCACCGTACAGCAATCGGAAGGATTCGTAATGATCCTCGGTGTAATAGATCAGGCCGTCGTTGGAGAACACGATGCGCTTTGCGCCGCGCGAGGACTTGTGCAGGGTGTCGATATCGCACTCATAATAGGTGCGGCCGCTCTTTTTCGGCAGCAGCCCTTCAAAGTTTCCAAAGCGGTCGCCGCCGATGCACTTGCCGTAGGCGTACCTGTCCAGCCCGCCGCCCGACCAGCCGAGCGCGCGCGCTTCATCCTTGTCGATGAAGTTATCGGGGAGCCTTCCGTATATATAAAGGTAGTTTGCCACATCCGAAGCGGAGGTGTAGCTGCCCGCTTCGTCCAACGGCGCTTCCGTGGGCGCGGGCGTTCGGGCAGCGCTGCTTGGCGGCTCGGCAGCGTCCGTGCCCAACGGCGGCGGCGCATCCCCGTCGTCATCCAGCAGCGTCAGCGCCACGGTGGGCGCGGGCGTTGCGGTCGGGGACTGGGGCTGCAAAGCCGCGTTCAAAAGCTGCGCGCAGCCAAAGCTCGATGCGGCCAGCATCAGTATCAGCAGTATGGCGAGGAAGCGTTTGTTCATCATGCGGTTTCCGTTTGGTCTCCTTCCGTGTCGGTTCGCGTCGTTCAGGCGCGCATGGCGTTACGGATGCTTTCGGTAAACGGGGGCCTGAGTATGCCGCGCTCCGTCACAATGGCCGTAATCAGCGAATGATCCGTTACGTCAAACGCGGGGTTGAAGCACGGTACCCCCGCGGGCGCCATGCGCTTTTTGTAGAACTTGGAGGCAATCTCCTCCCCGTCGCGCAGCTCGATTTGGATATCGTCGCCCGTCTTGCAGCGCATATCGATGGTGGAGGTCGGCCCCAGCACATACAGCGGGATGCCGTAGTATTTTGCAAGCACCGCCACGCCGCAGGTGCCGATTTTGTTGGCGGTATCGCCGTTGGCCGCCACGCGGTCGCACCCGACCAGGCACGCCTGTATCCAGCCGTTTTTCATGACGGTGTTGGCCATGTTGTCGCAGATGAGCGTCACGTCCACGCCCGCCTCGTGCAGCTCGTACGCGGTGAGCCTTGCTCCCTGCAGCAGCGGCCGCGTCTCGTCAACATAGACGGAAAAATGCATGCCGCGCTCTTGGCCCAGCAGGATCGGCCCCAGCGCCGTGCCGTAGCGGGAGGTCGCCAGCGGGCCCGCGTTGCAGTGCGTCAGCAGGCCGTCGCCTTCCTTTAATAAGGAAAGCCCGTATTCGGAAATGGCCCTGCACTTTTCGATATCGTCCAGATGGATGGCCACGGCCTCGTCGCGCATGCGTTGCAGCAGCGTTTCCCGCGGGAGCGCCGCGTTGGCCTTTGCCACCTCCAGCATGCGCGCGGTGGCCCAGCTCAGGTTCACCGCCGTCGGGCGCGCGGTGTTGAGGCAGGCGGCATATTCGGCCACCTGTTTGAGAAACGCCTCCGCCGAGCCGCCCTCGATGCCCTTGGCCAGCAGGTACATGCAATACCCCGCGCAGATGCCGATGGCGGGCGCGCCGCGCACACGCAGGCGGAAGATCGCGTCCGACATCTCCTCCAGCGTGGTCAGGGTCACCGTCCTGCATTCGTTGGGCAGCAGCGTTTGATCGACGATGATCAGCTCGTCCCGATCCGTCAAACGAATATTATCCATGCGCATGCACCTCCGATTTTTGATATCATACCATGTTCCCGTCCGCGCCGCAAGCGCGCCCCGCGCGGCGCAAAACGCGCCTTTTCGCGCCAAAAAACAATTAACAAAATGTTACGGCCGCTGCCGCATTTAGTGTAAAAATGCCTTGTATACGGCATATCTTGTGGCGACCCGACAGCAAACCCCGCGCTTCTGTTAAATATTCGTAAAGATGGGAGCCATGCGGTTTACTTCCAAATTTATGTCATGTATAATTTGCTCGTCTAATGAATGAACATACACACGCGATGTTTGTACTCTGGAAAGGATGTGTACTCATATGAAAAAATTGCTTGCTCTGATCCTGGCGGCCATGATGCTGCTTGCTTTGATCCCTGCAACCGCGCTGGCCGATGATGAGACCAGCAGCATCAGCGCCGACACCAGCAAGTATCCCTTGCTCTACACCGTCGGTGATAGCCTGGCTGATCCCGAAATTGATGGCCAAAAGCTTGTCGTCAAGTTCCACAAGGGCTCCAATCAGGGCAAACCCCTGCTCTGGGGCGACGGCACGCACGGCAACGAAAACGT
>CAZRIT010000072.1:7950-9386 GCA_964600225.1 uncultured Oscillospiraceae bacterium
TTACCCCCTGCTCTACACCGTCGGTGATAGCCTGGCTAATCCCAACACAGAGGGCCTTGTCGTCAAGTTCCACAAGGGCTCCAATCAGGGCGTACCCCTGCTCTGGGGCGACGGCACGCACGGCAACGAAAACGTCACTCCCCCTGTCCCGGGCAATTATGTCATCGTCTTTGCGGGCACGGTCTACAAGGAGGGCAATTTGCCCGTGTTTACCGACCCCGGCACCAAGACCATCACCATCCGCTATATCTATCGCGGCGCGGGCCACAGCAACGATAACACGCGCGAAACCTCCTTCAAGGTGTATGTCGCTGCGACGAAGCTGGCAAGCGTTGCCATCACCAAGCCCGCCGCCAACCTCAGCTACTACGTTGGCGATACCTTCTCGCCTACGGGCATGGAGGTAACGGCCACCTATACCAACGGCGTCACCAAGGTGCTCAAGGAGAGCGAATACACCACGACCATCAACGGACACAGCGCTTCCGACCCGTTGGTTATCGGCGATCACGAAAAGACCATCAAGGTTACCGTGACGGAAACCTATCCCGATATCGACACCAAAACGGTAGCGTCCGTCGAATCCACGGATACGCTGAGCGTCACCGCGGGCGCGGCAACGATCAATCCTACTGTTGCCGTGGACGGTTCCCCCGCCGTCAAGGCATCATATACTGCAGCTTCCCGCAAGCTGACGCTCGATCTGAAGGCCGCCGTCGACAAAACGGCAACCATCACCATCGATCCGAAGGATAATGCCACCACGCCCGCTGCCCTTTCCGGCACCTCGGTTGTATGGACCTGCTCGGAAACGACGGTTGCCACGCTGACCAAGACGAGCGAAAAGGTATACACCGTTACGGCAGTCGGCACGGGCACGGCCACCATCACCATCCGCGCACACGGCACGGGCGTGACGGAGACCATCACCGTCGTGGTTAACGACAGCAGCGTGGTATACCCGTCGTCAATCGTTGTGACCCCCGCCACGCTGGAGCTGGCCGTGGGCACCAGCTATGCGCTCAGCGCCACGCTCGTTCCGTCCACCGGCAGCGACCCGATCACCAAGAACAAGATCACCTGGACAAGCTCCGATGAATCCATCGCAACCGTGGACAGCGGCGGCAACGTGACACTGCTGCGCGGCAATTTCACCACCCCCGTCACCATTACGGCAACGGCCGAAGCTGCCTCCGGCACCGCGCCCAGCGATACCTGTTTGATCACCGCCAAGGTTGTTCCCGTCAACTCCTTTACGCTCAACCAGACGGCCATCACGCTGTACACGGGCAGCACAACCACCCTCACGGGCACGGTGCAGCCCACCAACGCCAGCGATAAGGAGATCACCTGGACCTCCAGCAATCCCGCCGTGGCAACGGTTGACGCCAACGGCAAGGTTGTGGCGGTGGGCGTGCCCACGGGCAAAACCGAAG
>CAZRIT010000073.1:0-9048 GCA_964600225.1 uncultured Oscillospiraceae bacterium
AAGCAGGCAACGTAACGGCTCGTCCACACGCTTTTTTCTGTCATTCCGAGGAGCGCATGCTCACTCCCCTGTCATTCCGAGGAGCGCATGCGACGAGGAATCTTTCTCCCCGCAAGGGGACAATGCCATATACACGCCCCGCTTTGCACGCCCGCTGCGGCGGGAACAGATTCTTCGGCTTCGCCTCAGAATGACAAGCAGGGAAATGCCTCGGAATGACAAGCAAGGAAATGCCTCAGAATGACAAGCGGAAAATACCTCGGAATGACAGGCGGGAAATGCCTCAGAGTGAGAAACAAGGCAGCCGATCGGCTGCCTTGTTTCTATTGTCTCCGTTAAAAACGAAGTCTTTCAAGGTTTGAGCGCGCGCATGGCGTTGAAAATGGCCAGCACCATCACGCCCACATCGGCAAACACGGCAATCCACATATCCGCCAGCCCCAGCGCGCCCAATAGCAGCACCGCCGCCTTGACCGCCAGCGCAAACACGATGTTCTGCTTGACGATGCGCATGGTTTTGCGCGCAATCCCGATGGCGCGCGGCAGCTTGATGAGTTGATCGTCCATCAGCACGATATCCGCCGCCTCGATGGCCGCGTCGCTGCCCAATGCACCCATGGCGACGCCCACATCCGCGCGCGACAAAACGGGTGCGTCATTGATGCCGTCGCCCACAAACACCAGCCCGTGGCTTTCGGCCAGCAGTTGCTCCACGATGGTCACCTTGTCCGCAGGCATCAGCTCCGCGTGCACCTTGGCAATGCCGATCTCGGCCGCAACCGCCTTGCCCACCGCAGCCGTATCGCCCGTGAGCATCACCGTTTGGCGGATGCCCATCTGCCGCATGCGTTCCAAAGCCGCCTTGGCGTCCTTCTTGGGCGCATCGGAGATGACGATATGCCCCAGGTACTCGCCCTCGCAGGCGATGTGCACAATCGTGCCCGCCAGTTCGCACGGCTTCCAGTCCGCCTTGGCCAGCTCCATCAGCTTGCCGTTGCCGACATAAACGGTTTTGCCGTCGATGACGGCCTTGGCGCCCATGCCCGAAAGCTCCGTCACCTCGCCGATGCGCGCAGGGTCGATGTGCCCGTTGTGCGCACGCACGATGGATTCCGCAATGGGGTGGCTCGAGTGCCGTTCCGCTGCGGCGGCGATATCCAGCAGCTCCTTCTCGCTGACGCTTTCGGGATGGATGGCCGTTACGGAAAAGCTCCCTTCGGTGAGCGTGCCCGTTTTATCGAACACGAACGTATCCGCCTTGGACAGCCCTTCCAGATAGCTTGCTCCCTTGATGAGGATGCCCTGCCTCGACGCCCCGCCGATGCCGCCAAAGAACGACAGCGGTACGGAAATAACCAGCGCGCACGGGCAGGATACCACCAGGAATATCAGCGCGCGGTGCACCCATGTGCCCCAATCCAGGCCGCCCACAAGCGGCGGCAGCACCGCCAGCAGCGCCGCACCGATCACCACGCACGGCGTATAGTAGCGCGCAAAACGGGTGATAAAGTTTTCCACGCGCGCCTTCTTGGCGGATGCGTTCTCCACCAGTTCCAGCACCTTGGCCGCCGTGCTTTCGCCAAACACGTTTTCGGTGCGCACCTTGATGACGCCGCTGAGGTTGACGGTAGCGCTGAGCACCCTGTCGCCCCGCTCCTTGTCCTGCGGCAGGCTTTCGCCCGTCAGCGCGGCCGTGTTGACGGTGGTTGCGCCCTCGATGATCACGCCGTCCAGCGGGATCTTTTCGCCCGGGCTGACCACAATGGTTTCGCCCACCGCAACGTCCTCGGGCGATACGGTCTGCTCCACGCCGTCGCGCAGCACCACGGCCGTATCGGGCCGAATATCCATCAGCGCAGCGATGGACTTGCGGCTTTTGCCCACCGCGATGCCCTGGAACCACTCGCCGATCTGGTAGAACAGCATCACCGCCACCGCCTCGGGGTATTTGCCGATCACCAACGCCCCGACGGTTGCAATGGCCATCAAAAACTGCTCGTCGAACACCTGTCCGCGCAGGATGTTGCGCACGGCCGCATACAGCACGTCGCCGCCGATGATCCAATACGGCACAAGAAACGCCGCAAGCTGCCACCACCCCGTCAGCGGCAGCCGCCATGCCGCCAGCAGCAACACCGCCGACAGCAGGATGCGCGCCAGGGTCCGCTTTTGCTTTTTACTCATAGTTCCCCCAAACGCCCTCAGCGCACAATGCGGCAGTCGGGTTCCACACGCTTGCAAACCTTGATCGCTTCCGCCAGCACGCCCTCAAACAGTTCGTCGGGCGCTTCCAGCGTCAGCTTTTGCAGCAGAAAGTTCACCTGCGCGCCCGTCACGCCTTCGATTTTTTGGATGGCGTGCTCCATCTTGGCCGCGCAGTTGGCGCAGTCGAGTTCCTCCAGCCTGAATGATCGTTTCATTTGTGTTTCTCCCCTTCCTCAATCAAATGTTCAAACCCCTGCGCAACGATGGTGCGCACATGCGTATCCGCCAGATGATAGATGATGGTCTTGCCCTCCCTGCGGTTGCCCACCAGGTTGGCGTCCTTGAGTACCTTGAGCTGGTGCGATATGGCAGATTGCGTCATGTTCAAAAGCTCCGCAATCGCACACACGCACAGTTCGCTTTCAAACAGCGCGTACAGGATCTTCATGCGTGTGGTATCGCCGAAAATTTTGAACAGGTCCGCCAGGTCGCACAAAAGCTCGTCCGTCGGCAGCTCGTGCTTGACGCTGTCCAATATGGCGTCGTGGTTGTGCGCGGAAGCCTTCATATCGTTTGAGCACCCTTTCATATTTTTGTCTGTTCATATGATATGCCATTCATATGAATCTGTCAACATATTTCTTGCCGATTCGACGCAATTTTTTTCCAAATTCGGCTCGTTCAACAAAATTTACGAAATAACGGAAGTTTTTCAGGCGTTTGTGTGTCATATTGATAGTGACACAGTTGGAGGGCAAATGGAACATCAGATCAAACGACGGCCAAGGCCGAACATCCGCACTGCGGAGGGGTTCACAGCGGCGGTCAAGCAAGCGGAGCGGCTGCTGTTTTCCGTCAGCTACGCCATATTGCGCAACAGCGACGCCTGCGCGGACGCGGTGCAAAACGCGCTGCTAAAGGCATGGGAAAAGCGCGCAACCCTCAACGACGCGGCGCTGTTTCAGAGCTGGCTGGTGCGCATTGTGCAAAACGAAAGCAAAAACCTCCTGCGGCAAAAACCCAACCTGCCGCTGGACGGGGATATTCCCTGCGCGGAGACCTCGTCGGCGGGCACGGACGTGCGGCGCGCCGTGATGCACCTAAGCGGCAAACTGCGCCCGATTGCCATGCTGTACTATTTTGAGGGCTATTCCGCAAACGAGATCAGCGCGCTGCTGGGGCTGCCCCGGGGCACGGTGCATTCCCGCCTGTCCCGCGCACGGGAACAGCTAAGAAAGGAGTTGACGGCGTATGAAGGGTAACGAGCGGGCGCTGCGCGCCTATCTGTACGAAAACCGCATCTCGCCCCCCGCGGCGTTTACCGACCGCATCGACAGCGTGTGCCACACGATTCGGCAGTCCGAAGCGCAAGCGCCGTCGGCGCCCGCCAAGCAAGCGCGCACAAAGCGCCGCATTCCATTCAAGCGCCGCATACTGCTGATTGCCATTGCGGCAACGCTTCTGCTGCTGTCGGCGTGCGCGGCATACGCCATCTATTGGAGCAGCACGCAGCGGGCCAAGGAATATGTTCAAAGCGGACAGGTCGATGACGATGTGTACGATCTTGCGGCGCGCAGCGCGGACGAAATCATTGCGGGCACGTCGTTCTATTTCCCGCTCGACGGCACGGCCGAGGCGGACGGGCTGATGCTGCAATGGCGCAGCGCATCCTATTGGGCAAACGACCACCAAATGAGCGTCTGCTTTGACGCATCCGACGCCAAAACGGGCGACGCCTCGCGGCTGAAGAACCTGGAGTGCACGCTCACCGTCGGCAACCAATCCTACCCCGCCTACAACAAGGACGAGGATGGCGACGGGCGCAGGGAGCTGATCGTATGGAAAGCGGAGGAAGCGGCAAACGCCGATTACCAGATCAACTTCACCCTGACCGATCTGGATTTGCAAAGTGGCACGCCCATGACATTGACGGGCGCCCTGTACGACTACGACGATGCGAACCATCGCGGAGACGCCCTCGGCAGCTTTACCCTGCGCTTTGCCTACCTGGAGCCCGTGGAGCAGATCGAAGCGAAGCGCGCGGAGATCATGGCCGATATCCTGGCGACCTTACAGGACAAGCAGGCCGAGCAGGAGGCTGCGCTGTCCGCGCTGCCCGATGAGATGCTGCCGCTCAATATCACGCAGGATGAATACACCTTCCATGATGTAACGGTCACCTAAAGGGGCGTGGTGCTTGGCTACACCGCAGTCACCCGCGGCGCGTCTGACCCCATGCCATACATGGACGGGTACCCCGTCATCCTCAATTCGGAGGGGATCAGCTCCATATTCACGCCCGACGAATCCCGCCCGCGGATGGATCTCAAGTGGGAAACGGAATACTACGGCACGGCCGAGGTCGTGGTGTGCTATCCATGGTACGACGATATCGAAACGCTGCCCGAAACGGTGCTGTTTGCCATGTTGCGCGATGCGGGTTCCCGCACGCGCAACATCGGCGACGAGCACAGGGAGGAAATCCTGACCTATACATGGGACGCGGTGGAGCTACTGATGCGCATCAACCCGCGCACGGGCGAGATCACGCTGCCCAAGGACGACGCCGAGCGCCGCGCATGGCGCGCGGAGGCGGACAACATGGCAGCCGCGGTGGAAAAGGAAAAGTTTACCCTCAAGCTCGAAGGCGAACAGACCATTGGCGATGTGCGGTTTACACTGTACGATTTAATCTCCGATCCCGTTTCCCGCACGGTGCGCGTGGAAACCCTCATACACGGCATCTACTACCCGCCCGAGCTGGATTCCGCCAAGCTGCAGGTCTATATCGACGGGGTTTTGGCCAACACCATCGACGATCCCTATCGAAACGAACCGTATGTGTTCTCGGTGGAGAACGCCGAGAAATATGTCGAGCGAAACGGCGGTTGGGGAACGTACAACAACTGCTTCGGCGACGCAATCATCGATATGGGCGCGCGCGATAATCACCTGCCCGACGAGTTTACCCTGCGCGTGGTGTGGGATGTGTACGACCGCAACGAGGACTGGGAACGGGTGTTCATCGGCACGTTCGATGTCACCACCACCGTGCATAAGACCGATATCGCACCCTGGTCGCGCGACTGACGGGAGCGGCGCCGAGAGCATTCCATGGCATTCCGCACGGCGCTCATCGGCATGCTATGCATCCAAGAATCTTTCAAGATCCTTCGCCTTCGGCTCAGAATGACACGGACTGTAGTTTGACTGCTCATGACACAGAATGAGCGTTACAGCTTTGCATGACAGGGTACGCGCTGTCATGCAAAGCTGCGTCGCCCATCCCGTTGTCATTCCGAGGCGCTTGGCGACGAGGAATCTTGCACTTGCGCGCAGGATTCCTCGCTGCTTGTGAAATGCATGACAAGCTTATCGTTTTTCCAAAGGATCACCGCACAGCAAACCAGCAGGTAGCCGACGATTGCGATGACGGAAGCCTCCGCCCCAAAGCCCGCTCCCGTCAGCAGAATATTGTCGGAAGGTATGATGACGGAGAAAATCGGTTCTCCGTAAGCGCCATCCATGGTCGTAATATGCAGCATGTCGGTTACAAAAACAAAATTCCATACCGTATGCAGCAAAATGCTGTTGCCAATGGAATTCCCTCGATAGGCAACCAGAGAAAACATGACGCCAACCAGCGTTCCGCTTACGATTAACAGCACAACCCCGCCCACGCTAAACGATTCCATTGCGGGTATGTGCGCGAAGCTGAACAAAACGGATGGAACCGGTACCGCAACATAGGTGTTCCATCTGTTTTCGAGCAGCTTCATGATGTAGCCACGAAACAGCACTTCCTCCAGAATCCCCACTTTCAACGCCGTCAGCAGCGATGAAAGGATGATCCAGAGGTTCACATCGGAAGAAAACCGATTGACCGACGTTTTTCCGATTGCCAGAAAGCATGCGACAACGAACGTAGGAAGGGCGACCGCAAAGAAAAGCCCCCATTTCTTGATGGCAGCATCGATTCTGAAATCCTTCATTCTTTGATGCAGTATCTTCGTCGTGTATACATGAAAGAGCAGATAGGTCAGCGCAAGGCAGCCGCACGCGCGTATGATATAATACAACTCCCTGATCGGCATGGCGACTACGCGAAAAAGCATATCAAACAGCAACACGCTGCCTAAATCGCCTGCCAGAAAAAGCAGCACATAAACAACGATATCTTTCAGCGTCTTTGCCGTGGTGTTTTTGGGTGGTTGTGCTTGCATGAACGTCTCTCCCATCAAACATTTTTGGTCTGCACGGCAATGCCCTCCGCACAAATCCGAGTGTCGATCGGCAGCTTGATGAGGGCGCAGGCCTGCTACCGTTATGATAGGAATCTTGACCCGTAAAGTCAAGCGGGAACGGGAGGTTATGCGCGCTGTCATTCCGAGCGACGCCACAGCATCGCACCAAAGCGTATCCCGCCGCGCGCAATTCCACCATTCGTAGATTCCCAACCGCGGCGTTTCCTGTTACACTGGTTGTGAAAGGGCACGGTGACGGCATGGACAGCAAGCAGTTTGGGCAAACCCTCAAAAAGCTGCGCGAACGGCGCGGCTATACGCAGCGCCAGCTTGCCGAACGGCTGTTTGTCACCGACAAGGCCGTTTCCAAGTGGGAATGCGGGCTGGGCTTCCCGGACGTCAAGCTGTTAACGCCGCTGGCCGAAGCGCTGGGCGTCGGCCTGACGGAGCTCATGTCGGCACCATTGCCCGCCATATCATTGGCTTCACCCGACGACGACGCGCCGCCGACCGCGGCCGTGCCGCACGGCAGCCATGCTATCCGTCCGCAAACATCCGCGCGCTTGCACATCACACGTCCCCAACGGGCTTGGTTAATGATTCCCATTGTCATCTGTCTGCTGATGAATCTGTATTTCGGCTATGTGTTCGACTGGCTGATGGGCAACCGCATCACGTTCGCACAGGCGTACGCGGTACTGTATATCCTGCGCTATCTGTTTGCGGCGGCCGCGCTCATACCGCTTGCCTGCCTGTGCCTTTGGCCAAAACAAAAAGGCGGCCTGATCGCGCTGTCGCTGATCGGCTGCCTTCTTTCCGTTCTGGCAACGCCCGCCGTCTCCGTCTGCTGGCGGCTATTGACGCCCATGGCGGCGTTTGCGCGCCTCGATCTCTCTGTGCTCCTGCTGCTGGCGCTCTCGGCGGCGCTTATCTCCACGGCCATATGGCGCGTCCGCCAAGGCTGCATGCGCGCGGCCTGCGCACTGTTATGCGTCTCCGCCGCCTGCACCCTGGGCCCGATGCTGCTCACGCTCAGCATGCACACGCAGCCGCCCAAGCCATTATGGAGCGTGCTGATGATGAGCATCGCCTTGAGCAGCCCCATGGCGCTGGCGGCGGCATGCATACGGCAAATGCGGTCAACGTCAGATGACGCCGAGCGGAATCAAGACCGCGAGCAATAGCGCAACCAGGCCCCAAACCGTAATCAAAAACCGTTTTTGGAACTTGGGCGGCCGATCGGGCACAAAGATGGCCGCAATAAAGAACGGGATGTAGGTGGTGATAAATACCGGGATGGCGCCCCACCAGCGATACACCCAGATAAACGCGGGCGTGGCAGCCAGGAATATTTCCACAGCCGAGAACAACAGCGCCATACCGATGGCCACGACCCACTTGATGGGCATGCCCAAAACACGCAGCGTACGATCCTCGGGCAGCATATTCCACGCAATCATGCCCGCCACGGAGAACATCATGGACAATTCCCACGAGACGCCGATCAAAAGCACCAGCGACGTGCTCGCATTGGAGACCGTCCACAGCGCATAGCCGCTGACGTGGCAGATAACGGCGTTGGCAATCTCATACAGCCAATGTACGCCATAGAGCGACAGGGCCGCGACAATCGCCTTGTAGTTTTTCTTTTTCAGCTCGTTTCCATAGATGTAGAACACCACGGCCAGCAACGCGATAAACGACCAGTGGAAGTTGGATAGATCGCGCACCGCCACCGCATCCGCGGCAGCCGCCGCGCTCGGATCGCCAAAAAGCATCTTTCGTCCTCCCCATGCTGTGTAATCGCCGCCGTCATGATACGGCGGAATGATTAGATACCCGCTACTGTCATCATAGGAACCGCGGCCCGCAAAGTCAAGGGGAAAACAATGCTTTGTTGCTGTGAAACGCGGAATAACAACATGCGCATGATTTGATTCTTTGACACGCCGTATATTGTGCTCACACGACAACTGCGCCGCTTACTCTCCCGCATCTGCGCCGCTTACTCTCCCGCAACTGCGCCGCTTACTCTCCTGCAACTGCGCCGCTTACTCTCCCGCAACTGCTCCGCCTACTCTCCCCGCAACTGCGCAATGGTCGCGGCGCGTCGGCGCTGAAGCGCGCTCCTTCCGCTCCCTTGCTTGTTGCGGCTGGCCTCGCTCCTCCGCCCACAGGACGCGTTCGGCTTCGCCGTGTCTCAACGCAAGTGCGGTAGCCGCACTGCGCGTCAAGCTCCGAACGAAGAGATTGCTGCGGATACGAAAAGACAAAACCCATGCATTACATGGGCTTTGTCTTTTGGATCCCGGCGGCTATCTACTCTCCCGGAGAACGCAGTTCGGAATCTACGCGCTGCGGCGCTATCGCTTGCATCGCTCGTTCCTCACTGGGCTTCCGCCTCACTTCATCCCGCACTGCGGGCGTTCGGCTTCGCCCTCTCACTCAAGTACGCTTCGCATACTTTCGTGTGCGCTTCGGGTGCATACGCAGCCATAGTACGAAAAAAGAGAAGCCAATACGTTGTATTGGCTTCTCTTTTTTGGATCCCGGCGGCTACCTACTCTCCCGGAGCGTCTCCACTCAAGTACCATCGGCG
>CAZRIT010000074.1:0-8361 GCA_964600225.1 uncultured Oscillospiraceae bacterium
TGCATATCGCGCACCAGCTCGTTGCTGGCCAGCAGGGAATCCTCCAGCCAGCCCTTGCCAAGGCGCTTGCCGCTGCGGCCGAGCTTTTCGAGCACGCGGCGGATCTCGGGCTGGAACAGGATAATCAGTACAATGATGATGGAGCCCGAGGTGAGGACGGAATCCAGCAGCCAGCTAAGGGTGTTGAGCTGAAAGAGCGTGCTGACAATGGAGCACAAAAACAACAGCCCAATGCCTTTGAGCACCTCATAGGCACGGGTTTCCTTGGTCCATACAATCAGCTTGTACAGCAGAACCGCAATGATGGCAATGTCCAACAGGTCCAGAAGAGAGAACTGCGCAAAACCGCTGCCTATTGCTTTGATGATGTCGTTATAGGACAAATCCCGTTCCTCCCGGTTGGAATCATCGGCTGCACGCCGAACCGAACGGATCAGTCAATGACATGATCCGTGATGAGCTCCTGATAGGCTTCCACCGTCTCGCGCACCTTTTGATCGGTGAGCGTGCCGGTTTGCTCGTATGCGCGCCAGATTGCGTCGGCAGCCTCGCGTTGCAGCCGCGTTCCCTCTGCGTCCAAAATAGGCTCCTCGATAGGCAATCCGTCCAGCGTCCGCACAATGGTTTTCATGTATTCTCTCCCATGCAGAATATATTATAACACACAATGGGGGCTTGTTAGCAATATAATTTGAAAAAACGGTGATTTTTGGCGCAAAACCGTCACGGACGTCTGTTGCGGGCCAATTCATGCATTTTTGTCGGCCATGCGGTGCGCGCCGAGGCTTGCGGGGCGCGCGACAGCCGCTTCGGCCACGGCCTGCGCGGTTGTGATGAGGTTGCCCAGTTCCAGCCACCTTTTCAGCGTTTGCGGGCGCATGGCGGCGTGTTGGATGGCCATATCGGCCAGTTCGCCGCGTAGCTTTTCCAGCCCCGCATGCGTGCGCAGCACCCCCGCGCCCTGCCACATGGCCTCCCGCAGGCGGGTTTTGAGCGGCAGGGGGTCGTCGCTTCCCAAACAGGGCAGCTCGGCAAGCGCGGCGTCGAGCCGGCGTTGGAGCGCGGCCTCCGTCGGCGGGGCGTCTGTGCGTTGGCGGGCGGCGGATGTTCCCGCGATGCGCCCGAACACAGCCGTTTCGGTCAATGCGCTGCCGCTGAGCCGATTGGCGCCGTGCAGCCCGCCGATGACCTCGCCGCAGGCGTACAGCCCGTCAATCGCCGTGGCGCAGTTTGGCTGAATGGAGACGCCGCCCATAAAAAAGTGTGCTGCGGGCTCAACCAGGAGGGGCGCATCGGGCCAGCGGCGGCGAAGCGCCGCGATGTTGGGGCACTCGGTTTCCAAATAGTCCGCGTCGCACCCGCTGCAATCGAGCAGCACCCTGTCCTGCGTCCACATGGCGGCGGACAGCACATCGCGGTTTTCCAACTCCTTTTGCGGGTATGCGTCCATAAAGCGCTCGCCGCGGCCGTTGAGATACCTGGCGCCGTGCCGAAAGATATCGGGGAAGATATCCGCTATCGCGGGCGAACAGATGCGGTACGGGTAGAACTGCACAAACTCCATTCCCGTGAGCGGCAGCCCGCAGGCAAGCGCCATGGCGTAGCCGTCGCCCGTCAGATCGGAGGTGTTGCTGGTACGGCTGTATACGCCGCCCGCGCCGCCCGTGGCCAGAACGACCGCGTTGGCGGGGAAGAAGCGGATGCGGCCGTCGGTCAGCGCCAGCACGCCGCGTATGCGCCCGTCGGTCACAACGGGCCGAAACGCCATGGTGCGTTCGACAAACCGCACGTCGGGGTCGGCGGCCAGCAGATTGCGCAGCGGCTCGGTCATGTTGCGTCCGTATTTGATCGGGCAGCACGCAAGATAATCATATGCGCCGTTTTGCGTGGATACGCTGCGAAACGTGAGCGGAAGCGGCAGGTTGCGCATGGCCTCCACGGCGTCGGCGCCCTGCATGATGAGCGTCTCGGCCAGCGCGGGGTCCGTCTCGCCCGCGGCGGAGCGGTAGAAATCCTGTCGGTATTTGTCACGCAGCGCCGCATCGGCGGGCGCAAAACGGTGCACCGAAAGCGAAACCAGCGACGAGCCCGACAGCCCCACCAGGCTTTTGCAAAGAAGCGTCACGCGCTTTTGTTCCGCGCGCGCGGCGACGGCGGCGTGCATGCCCGCCAGCCCGCCGCCGAGGATGAGGATATCGGTTGCCTGTTCGCGTTCGATGCGCTCGGTCAAAGTGAGCCCTCCTTACAGCCGATACAGCAGGCGGTCGCCGTTTTTGATCAGCAGCTTCCAAATGAGCCACGCAGCCGCCAGCACAAACACGGTGGCGGCGGGCAGCACCCATGCGGCGTCAAACAGCATTGCCAGCGCGCCGAACGCAAAGCTGACCAGCATGCTGCCGAATACCGTAATGAAGGTGGCCATGCTCTGCTTGACGACCTCGGTTTCGGTGCTCCAATCGAACTTGGGGAGCTTGAGGTTGATCCAAAGCCCCATCACGCCTGCAAACACCGCAAAGGCCAGCGGGGTCACGATGGTCCAGATCAGCAGCGTGACGTCCATCGACAGCCCGATGCCGATCATCGCGCCGCATACGACGGCGCAGGGCGCGGCAAGCGTCAGGCTGACCAGGAGCTTACTCAGCAGCAGATCGTGCATGCTCACGGGCATGGATTTGATGATCCACAGGTTCTTGCCCTCCAGCGAGATGGAACTGGAGGTGGTGGAGGACATCATCATAAACCAGGCCATCAGGAAAGGCGCCAGAGACAGCAGCGGCCGAAACGTCGGGTCGGCGATGAGCTCCACCATCGTCGCGGGGCGCACAAAGCACACAACGATTGACAGCAGCAATAGCAGCACATACCCAAACGCCGTGTTGGTCAGGTAGATGGAGGTGCCGACATAGCGCTTCCACTCCTTGCGGTACAGCGCGCGCACGGCGCTTGCGCCCGCCTGCATGTGCATGCGGAAGGTCTTGCTGCGCGGCGCAGACTTGAGGTGCGAGTTGACCTGTACAAAGCTGCGGCTCAGCAGCAGCACCATCAGCATAAACCCCGCTGCGGAAACGACAAGCAGCAACAGCATCGGCAAAGGGTTTCCCGCGGTGACCGAGCCTGTAAACCACTCCACGGGCGGATACAGGGCAAAGGCCTTGCCGCCGCTGAGCGTGCCGTACAGCGCATCGGGGTCCGCCGCGGCAAAGTTGAGGCGCATGGAGAGCGCCATGATGCCGATGGCCAGCAGGATTTGTCCGATTGACCCGAGCAGCCCGCTCTTTTTGGCGCGCGCCGTGGCAATGGTCAACAGCGTCCCAAGCAGCGCGCCGATGAGCGTGGGCAGCACGGGGACGGCCAACACCCCAAGTATCAGCAGCGGCCAGTAGAGCGCAGGCACCTCGGCGTGCATGGCGTACACCACGCCTGCGGGAGCCAGCAAGATCAGCGCATAGAACAGGTTGAAGGCGTACATGTTGGTCAATCGTGCCGCGGACACGGTGCGCACCGATACGGGCCAGCTCATAATGACGTCGTAATCGCCAAAGGCGTACAGCGTGCCCTTGACCTCGAACACCGAAAACAGCAGTATCAGCAGCGAGACGGAAAACGCCATGGCTTTGAGCATCAGCGGCAGCGCGCCGAATGGCTCCAGCACGCTTGCCAGCATGGCGCTGTATGTGACGGAAAGGTTGACAAACGCCACCACGATCACCAGCAGCAGCACGATGCCGCGCGTGCGCTTTTTGCGTTCCTCGCTCTTTTTCATGTGCAGCAGCTTGTTGATGCCCATCAGCGACATCAGCTGCAGCCTGGTCAATATCCAATACTTACGCATGGTCGGTCAACTCCAAAAACAGGTCCTCCAGGGAATGATCGCCCTTCACCGCGTCCATATCGCCCGAGGCGATGAGGCGGCCCTCCTTGATGATGGCGATCTTGTTGCAAAGCTTTTCGGCTACCTCCAGCACATGCGTGGAAAAGAAGATGGCGCTGCCCTCGCTGCAAAGCTCGTGCATCAGCTGCTTGAGCGTGTGCGAGGCCTTCGGGTCCAGCCCCACAAACGGCTCGTCCAGCAGCATCAGCCGCGGCGTGTGGATGAGCGCGCTGATGAGCGCAATCTTTTGCCGCATGCCGTGCGAGCAGGCGCCGATGAGATCGTTGAGCCGCGGGGTCATTTCCAAGGCGTCTGCATAGCGGCGGATGCGCTCGCTCCGTACGCTTGCGCTCACGCCGTAGATATCGCCGACAAAATTGAGGTACTGTATGCCCGTCAAGTGCGCATATAGATCGGGATTGTCGGGGATGTAGGCCATCTTGCTCTTGCACGCCAGCGGTTGCTCGGCAATGCTCTGCCCGTCGATGAGGATTTGGCCGCTTTCAAAGGCCAGTATGCCCGCCACGCAGCGCAGCGTCGTGGTCTTGCCCGCGCCGTTGTGGCCGATGAAGCCGTAGATATCGCCGGGGCAGACGTGCAGCGAAAGATTTTCCACCGCGTTGACGCCGCCGCCGTACGTTTTGGTCAGGTGTTCAATACGAAGCATGGAAAGTGTCCTCCTGAATGTATAGCTTGTGGTTTGTATGCATTATTCCGCATCGCCTTCGTCGGGCTGCTCGGAAAACAGCTCGTCGAGCGTTCTGCCGAGCGTGCGGCAGATGGCGTTGCAGAGGCGTATGGTGGGGTTGTAATCCCCTTTTTCAATGGCGTTGATGGTCTGGCGCGATACGCCCACCTCGTCGGCAAGCTGCTGCTGTGACAGGTCCATCAGCGCACGGGCGGATTTGAGCCGAAGGTTCTTCATAGGCTTATTCCCGATCCGTTTCTGTTTTGTTCCTGTCGCTCAGGCAGCGGACGCCCAGCGTCAGCGCCAGCAGCAGCAACACCGCGCCCGCCAAAAGGTTGACAAAGTCGTTTGTCAGCATGCCGTTGACCAGAAACGAGCCGTCGTCGGCGCTGTTGATCAGGCTGATGCCGATATTGAACACGCCCAGCAGCGAAAACAGCACGATGTAGCGCACGGGGTTGACGCGCAGCGGCATGTAGGCGTCGTACCGAATACAGTATACCGCAAACACCATCACCGACACAATGATTCCGATGAACAGATTGGTCATCAGCTCGCACCAGACGATGCCCGTCGCCATCTCAAACAGCGCCGCGGCGCAATTGTAGAAAGCCAGCGTGTAGAACGCGTACTTGTATGCCCTGCCGATGATGAGTTGCTGGCGCTCATCGTATTCCTGACCGGCCCTTTTGCCCTGCTTGAGCACCAGACGCTTGATGATGACGAACAATATGATGGCCACCGCCATGCCGCACAGAACGCCCCACATGTAGGAAGGGGAATGCTTGGGAGACATCGATTTATCCTCAACTTTCTTGTTTGATCGGGGAGAGCATACTTCATCATAGACATAATGTCAAGTAAATATGACAAAAAGATAAAAATATATTAGGATATGTCGCAAGCAATCCGAGATTGACACGGGTTGTCGGCAGGAATAAAATGAAATAGGGAACAGTAGGTACATGACAAGTTGTCGGAGGTATGCATGAAAGACGGGTTTTTGAAGGTTGCGGTCGGCACGCCGCGTGTGACAGTGGCCGATTGCGAAAGCAATGCCGACGCCATCATACGGCTCATCGGCGTCGCTAACGGCGACGGGGCGAGGCTGCTGCTGCTGCCCGAGCTGAGCATCACGGGCTATACCTGTGGGGATCTGTTGATGCACGATGCGCTCACAGACGCGGCCCTTCTGGCGCTCAAGCGCATACAGGCGGCTACCGTCGGCTCGGATATGCTGGTGCTGGTGGGCATGCCGCTGGTGGCGGGGCATCTGCTGTATAACTGCGCCGTGGTGCTGCAGGATGGCAGCATCCTCGGCGTAGTGCCCAAAACGCACCTGGCCAACTACGGGGAGTTCTACGAAAAGCGCTTCTTTGCGCCCGCGCCCGGGGAAAATGATATGATCAATCTCAACGGGCAGACGGTGCCTTTTGGCAACCGTCTGCTGTTTGAGTGCGAGACGATGCCCACGTTCGTGCTGGGCATCGATATCTGCGAGGATTTGTGGTCGCCGCTGCCGCCGTCCACCAGGCTGGCCGATTGCGGCGCGACGGTGCTGTGTAACCTCAGCGCCAGCGACGAGGCCGTGGACAAGGCCGCCTATCGGCGTATGCTGGTGCAGTCCCACAGCGGCCGCACGGCGAGCGCGTATCTGTTTGCCAGCGCGGGCGAAGGGGAAAGCACCAGCGACGTGGTGTTCGGCGGGCACGATATGATCTATGAAAACGGTGTGCTGTTGGCCGAGTCGGTTCCGTTTGCGGGCGGCTATGCCATATCGGAGATCGATTTAAAGTACCTTGCGCGCGAACGGCGACGGTTTGTGCGCCGAACGTTTGATGACGACGAGGGCGTGCTGCGCATTCCGTTCCCCCTGGCGGTGACCGAGACTGCGCTGACGCGCGCTTGCTGGAAGATGCCGTTTGTGCCCGATGATCCCGCCGACCGCGCTCGCCGCTGCGACGAGGTGCTGGCCATCCAGGCGCACGGGCTCAAAAAGCGCATCGAGCACACGGGCGTTAAAAAGCTGGTGCTGGGTGTATCGGGCGGGGCGGATTCCACCCTTGCCATACTGGTTTGCCGCGAGGTGCTCAGGCTCATGGGCAGGCCCGCAAGCGATATCATGGCCGTGACCATGCCGTGCTTTGGCACCTCCAAGCGCACGCGCGGCAATGCCGAAAAGCTCTGCGAGGCGCTGGGCATTCCGCTGAGCGTGGTACCCATCGGCGAAAGCGTCAAGCAGCATTTAAAGGATATCGATCACCCGCTGGACGTGCACGATACCGCCTATGAAAACGCCCAGGCGCGGGAACGCACGCAGGTGCTGATGGATTTGGCCAACATGCACGGCGGGCTGGTCGTGGGCACGGGGGATTTGAGCGAGCTGGCGCTGGGCTTTGCCACCTTCAACGGCGATCACATGTCCATGTACGGCGTCAATGCCGATGTGCCAAAGACCCTGATACGCGCCATGCTCAGGCATGCGGCGGCGCATGCGGACAAGGCGCTTGCGGACGTGCTCATCGATGTGGTCGATACGCCCGTCAGCCCCGAACTGCTGCCGGGTGAAAATGAAACCATTGTGCAGATCACCGAGGATTTGGTGGGCCCGTACGAGCTGCACGACTTTTTCCTGTATCATCTTTTGCGCCGCGGCGAAACCAGGGAAAAGACGCTGCGCATGGCGCGCTATGCGTTCCAAGGCGATTTTGACGAAAGGACCATTGCGCACTGGTATGATGTGTTCATCACGCGCTTCTTTGCCCAGCAGTACAAGCGCAACGCCATGCCAGACGGGCCGCGCGTGGGCAACGTGGCGCTCTCCCCGCGCGGGGACTGGCGCATGCCCAGCGATGCAAGCGTGCGGTCGTTTCGGTAGGATACTGCGGTCGGGAAACCGATGGCTCAACCAATAACAATACGATCAGCAGGAGGAGACTATGGGACTTTTACAAAAACTGTTTCGCACGGGCGTGACGGTTGGCGCAACCGTGGCCGCCGTCAGGGTGGCCGATAAGTACAAGCAGAACAACCCCGATGGCGTGCAGGACGTCAACGGCGACGGCGTTGTGGACACCAAGGATGTGATTTCCGAGGTCAAAAAGGCCGCAACGGAGGTCTATCGCGATACGGCCGCCAAGGTGCAGGATAAGCGCGCGCAATCGCAGCAGGCACAGCAGCCCACAGAGCCCGGGAACGAGGCATAACTTCCTTTTCTTTGGAAACGAAAAGGAAGCAAAAGAAACGTCACGCATATACTTTAAAAAGATGAGCGCCTTTTCGTAGCAGCGAGGGTGTGCTGTTGCTCTGCTTCTTTGGAAACGAAAAGGAAGCAAAAGAAATGTCCCTTTTGGCATATACAAACGTGTCATTCCGAGCATAGCGAGGAATCTTGGAGACAGCGTGCACACGCAGGATTCTTCGGGCCGGAGGCCATCGGAACGGCAGAGTATTGTGAAGTTTTTCGGCTTACTCTTTTTTCAAAAAGAGGAAGAAACGTACTCATGTTACAAAAGCGGCGGCCTTTCGGCCGCCGCTTGACAATACCCTGCGATTCGGATTTACTGCTTGTCGGCGTCGTCGAAGCGGTCGCCGCACTCGGGGCAGAACTTGGGCGGGTTGGACTTGTCGGTCGGTTCCCAGCCGCACTTGTCGCACTTGTAAACGGGCGTGCCCGCGGGCTTGGGCTTGCCGCATTCCGAGCAGAACTTGCCCTTGTTGACGGCGCCGCATACGCATGCCCAGCCGTTTTGATCGGGCTTTTTCAGGCCGCACTTGCTGCAGAAGTTGCCCGTGTTGCCCG
>CAZRIT010000075.1:0-8333 GCA_964600225.1 uncultured Oscillospiraceae bacterium
GGCGAATCCAACTACGGCGTCAAGACCGCCGCCATGGATTATTTCGGCAAGGAGCTTTCACAGCTGACCATCCGCGAATGCGCCATGCTGGCGGGCTTGACCCAACAGCCGTACAATTACAACCCGCGCAAGAATATGTACCAGCGCAACAAGATGGAGGTCACCGATAACCGCACCGATCTTGTGCTCAAACGCATGTACCAGGCGGGTGTTATTACCTCGGATCAGTACCACGCAGCTTTGAACGAGAAGGTCAACATCATCGAGGTCAGCCAGCAAAAGCAGATGTACGAGATGGCGTACTTTGTGGAGTATGCGGTTACGGATGTGGTAACGCATCTGCTTGCTGCGCGCGGCCTTTCGGATACGTCCGTCAACCGCAACGCCGTGGAGAACGAGCTGCGCACGGGCGGGTATCACATCTATACCACGGTGGATCCCGATATCCAAAATACCGTCCAGACCACGCTTTCCACGTGGGAAAAGTATCCCAAGCTGGCCGATACCGGCAAAGCTTTGGTTGTGGAAACCAAGAGCGACGGCAGCGTCATTGAGACGGTGGAACCGCAATCGGCGGCGGTCGTGCTGGATTATCACACGGGCGAACTGCGCGCCATCGTCGGTGGCCGCAACGAACCGACCATCCGCAAAGGCCTCAACCGCGCAGCCCAAAGCTATACCGAGGTCGGCTCCGCCATCAAGCCCCTGGCCGTGTACGGCCCCGCGCTGGACCTTGGCGTTTCACCCGCAACGATTGTGCCGAACATGGATGGCGTCATCGAAGGCTGGGGCACGGAGAAGGGATATCCCAACATCGGCGAAACATCGCGCTATGGCCCCGTCACAATCCGCCGCGGCCTGATGTCCTCGCTCAACGTGGTCGCCGCGCGGACGCTGATGCAATATGTCACGCCGCGCATCTCGGCGGAGTATATGTACCTGATGGGAACCACAGAAAGCAAAATCAACGTGGACGGCGCGGGGCTGGCGCTCGGCACATCGGGCATTACGCCCATCCAGATGTCGGCGGCCTACGGCGCAATCGCCAACAGCGGCGTCTATATGGAGCCGTTATCCTTCACCAAGGTGATTGATAGCGAGGGGAACGTGCTGCTGGATTCCGACAGCATCCGCAAGTCCAACCGTATATTCCAGGAGAGCACGGCATACCTGCTGGTGGATATGATGACGGACGCGGTCAAGAGCGGCACGGGCACCAAGGCCAAGATCAGCGATATGACCGTCGCGGGCAAAACGGGCACCAACTCCGATTATGCCAGCGTGTACTTTGCGGGCATCACGCCGTACTATGTTTCCACGGTTTGGATCGGGCACGATTACCCCGTCAACAAGCTCAGACGCGGCGCGTCGGGCGGCGATTACGCAGCACCGCTGTGGCAGGCATACATGAAGACCATCCACGACGGGCTGGAGGACAAGGAGATCATCGAGGCCGACCCCACGTCGCTTGGCCTGGTGAAGCGCACGGTGTGCTCGGTTTCGGGCCTGCTGGCGACCGACGCATGCAAGGATGATGCGGATCACAAGCCGACGACGGACTGGTTCGTTGCGGCAGAAGCGCCGACAGCCTACTGCGATATGCATGTGACCATGAACATCTGCATCGATTCCAACGCCATCGCAACGCAGTTTTGCCCCGCGGAGGCGGTTACCACCACGAGTTATGTGCTGATTCGGCCGAATTCGCAGTTCTATACGTTTGAGGACGAATACCTGCTCAAAGGCATTCCGACGGCGCTTAGAACGGAGCTGACGACGGAGCAGTTTGTGGCCGAGATGCCCACCTGCACCGTCCATGCGTCGGGCTCGCTTTCGATATTCGAGCTGCGCACCAACGCCACCGACCTGATTCAGCGCGTCAACGACTACCTGGACGCCATGCGCGATCTGGATGCGGGCAGCATTGCCGCGCTGCGCGACGCCGTGGCGGCGCTGGAGGTATCGCTTTCTGGCTACCAGTATTCCGAAATTGAACCGCAATACAACCGATTGAAGACTGATTATGAACGTATTTCCACAGAGCATCCAAGACCGTAAGGCGCTTTTGACGGAGGCGTACCGTGCCGAACGGGCGCGGCTGGCAAGCCTGGCGGCGTCGGATACGCCGCAGGGTGATTATGCGCACCCCGTTTTCGGCGACGGCAGCATCGATTCCGTGATTTTGTTGATCGGGGAAGCCCCTGGCGCGGAGGAAGCGCTGCAGGGACGGCCGTTTGTCGGCAAAGCAGGCGCGCAGCTGACGGAGCTGATGGCATTGATGCATATCGAGCGGACAGCCATCTATATCACCAACGTCGTCAAATACAGACCTGTGGTGCGTTCGGCAAAGTCTGTGCGTAACCGCACGCCCGGCAAACGCGAGGTGGACGCCGCGCTGCCGCTGCTGCAGCAGGAAATTGTCACGCTCCGCCCGCAATGGATTGTAACGCTTGGCAACACGCCGCTGCATGCCGTCTGCCGTTTGGGCAGACTTCCCTTGGATACAGTCGGCAATTTGCACGGGCGGCCGACGCCGATTGCGGTGGAGGGGTGCGCCTGCACGCTGTTTCCCATGTATCACCCCGCCAGCGGCATCTATAACCGCGCGCTAATCGACGTGATGGCGCAGGATGCGGCGATTTTAGGTGAAAAACTTGTGAAAGCTTGATAGAATTGCTTTTAAGCGGTATCGGCTTATGTTATACTGATACCAATCATGAAAAGGAGCGTATTATGGGGCAGAAAATATTAATTGCCGATGACGATCAGGTCGTCCACGAGGCATTGGGTATCTATCTGAAGGCGGAAGGGTTTGAAACCATCGATGCGTTCGACGGCATGAGCGCGCTGGAAAGCATCACGCCCGAGGTGGTGCTGTGCGTGCTGGATATCATGATGCCCAAGATGTCGGGCGTGGACGTTTGCCGCGAGATCCGCAAAACCTCTCAGTTGCCCGTGCTGATGCTTACGGCAAAGGGTGAGGAGATCGACCGCATCGTGGGATTGGAGCTGGGCGCGGACGATTACATCGTCAAGCCCTTCAGCCCGCGCGAGGTCGTTGCGCGCATCAAGGCGGTGCTGCGCCGCACCAACGAGCAGCCCAAGAACGATTCTGCGGTGGTATCGTACAACGGCCTGACGATCGATCTGAAGAGTTATACGGTGACGTTGCGCGGCCAGCCCGTAATCTGCACGCCCAAGGAGATTGAAATACTGCACCTGCTGGCTTCCAATCCCGGCCAGGTGTTTACGCGTGAGCAGCTGTTGTCCCGCGTGTGGGGCTATGATTTTGCGGGTGAAACGCGCACGGTCGATACGCATATCAAGCGCATCCGTGCCAAGCTGGATTCCGCGGGGCTCGGGTGGAGCATCAAAACCATCTACGGCGTCGGCTACAAATTCGGAACGGAATCTTAATTCGGAATGCGCAGCGTATTTTTCTGGCGTGTTCTAATTGTATCCATCATTGCGTTGCTGCTGGCGAACATCGCTTCGCTGGCAGCATATACTTATGTCGGAAAAAAGGCTTACATTTCTATCGAGATGTCCAATCTCGAACCTGAGGCCGAGGTTACGCGCCAGATGTATGAGGAATACAAAAACGGCGCCATGACGCCCGAGGCGTTCCAACGGCTGATTGAAAAACAGACCATCTCCAGCGAATCGGCCATATTGATTTCCGATGCCAACGGGGAAACGCTGATTGTGCGCAATATCGGCAGCACCGTGGAGGTGCAGGATTTTGGCGTGTACTTTTCCACCGAGTTGAAAAACGTGCTGTCGGGCTCGACCGTGCGCAACAACAACCTTGTGCTGCAAAACGGCGATTCCGCCATCTCCGTGGGCATTCCCATACGCGATGCCAACGGTGTTGTCACGGGCGGCATCTTCATCATCAAACAGACGCAGCGCGTGCAGTCCGCGTTCCAAAAGCTCAACGATACCCTCGCAGCGACAATTTTGATCGTGTTCCCGCTGATTATGCTGATGGCCGCCTTCGGCACAAACCAGATATCCAAGCCGCTGCACGATATGTCCAACGTGGCCATCGAAATGTCGAAGGGCCGTTTCGATGCGCGCGCCAATGAGCGGGAGACGGGGGAGATTGGCATCCTGGCTCGCGCGCTCAACACCCTGTGCGATAACCTTTCCCAAACCATCTATCAGTTGCGCAGCGAAAAACGTCAGCTCAATTCGATCCTATCCAGCTTCACCGACGGCGTGGCGGCGCTGGATAACATCGGCTGCCTGACGCACTATAACCCCGCGTTGATGAAGCTGTTTGGCGCGGTGGATGTGACGTGTCCTATGGACCTGGTGCCCGACCAAACCGTGTGGGATGCGTTCCAACGCGTGTACGATACGCGCGTGGCGGAGACCATGCACTATTCCTTGCCCGGCAACCGCCAGCTTTGGATTTCCGTTGTGCCCGTGATTGATGATAACGATGAATGCACGGGCGTTGTGGGCCTGTTCAAAGATGTGACGGAGTTTGAACGGCTGGAGCAGACCAGACGCGATTATGTTGCCAATGTCAGCCACGAGCTGCGCACGCCATTGACGGCCGTGCGCGGGCTGCTGGAACCGCTTTCCGACGGCATGGTGACGGATGAGGAAACCAAGCAGAAATACTACCGCATCATGCTGCGCGAGGTTGTGCGCCTGTCCCGTCTCATCAACGATATGCTGGAGCTTTCCAGACTGCAATCGGGCACGGAATATATGAAGGTCAGCGCAGTCAACGTGCAGGAGCTGTTGGAGGATACGCACCAAAACTACCTCAACGAGGCGCGCCAGCACGGCATCGAATTCTGCCTGGATGCAAACGACCTGCCGTACGCCATGACCGATGGCGACCGCATCGAGCAGATTTTGGTCATTTTAATCGACAACGCTATGCACTATACGCCATCGGGCGGCAAGATCACCCTGCAGGGCGTGGCCACCGATGCGGAGGAACTGCTCATCTCCGTTATCGATACGGGCTGCGGCATCAGCGCGCAGGACCTGCCGCACCTGTTCGAGCGCTTCTATAAAACCGATAAATCCCGCAACGAGGGCGGCACGGGCCTTGGCCTGTCGATTGCCAAACAGATCATCGACAAGCTGGGCGAAAGCATCTATGTGGAAAGCACCGTCGGCGAGGGCACGGCCTTCCATTTTACCCTCAAACGCTACATCAGCAACGCCATTGCGCTGGGCCCCAGCACGCCGTCGGAGCGATTGGTGCACCTTTCGTCGGAGCCTGAATCGGCGCCCATTGCGCCGCCCTCCAGCGATGCGCCGTACGAGGTGATTCAGCCGCCGCCGCAAAAGACGCCAAAGCAGCCGAAACCGCCCAAGAAAAAGGCGGAAAAGAACAACTAAGGCATACCGAAGCCGTCCCACGCATAGGTTATTGCGGAGGGACGGCTTTTGGAATACCGACGCAGGCGACAACGCGCATATCAGCAAACCGATATCGGCGCATGGCGATCCTATGCAGTCGTCGCCATTGTGTTTTTGGCGGTTGTGTATCTTGTCGGCGTATCCAAGCTGGGCACCTGGCTGGCCAATTCACTGGTGGCGCCCGCGTGGAAAAGAGCGCAGGCTGCGATGAACCCCGCCGAACCGACCGAGCCGATCGACGAGGAAATCATCGTGCTGGCCACCAGGGATACGTTGACGAAAACGATCGATTTTCCTTCTGTTTCGTGCTATGCGCTGCAAATTGGCGTCTATGCCGATATCGAAAACGCCAAGCGGCAATCGGAAGCGCTGCAAAAGCTGGGCGCCGCGGGCTACATACTGGAGGATGCGGGCCGCTACCGCGTGCTGGCCGCAGGCTATCCCGATCAAGCGGACATGGATACGGTGCGCAAGCAGCTTTCGGAAGGCGGCGTTGCGTCCACGCGGCATGTGCTTTCCTCGCCAAACCGCACATGGACGGCGGAATCCACCCGGGAGCAGCTTGCGGTGCTGACGGCGGCAGCGAATGCGCTGCCGAGCATGCTGGATCGGCTGTATCGGCTGGCTATTGAATTTGACCGCGACGGGCTGTCAATCGAGGTTGCCACGCAATCGCTGCACAAGCTGAGCGCGGAGCTGACCCGACACACGACGGATATCGCTGCGCTTTCGGCAACGGACGCCGAGACGGAAGCGCTTAACGAAACCCTGACGGTCATCCTTCAGGCGATGGATACGCTGGCGGCCTCCGACGGAGCGGATACCCCGCGGTTTTCGGCGGGGCTGAAGCGGTTGTACCTGCAGGCTGTGGAAACATATCTGGCGTTCACATCGGGCGTGATGTAGCCAAAATAGCGGGAAAAATTGTACAAAAGATGTACAATTTTGACAAGGCATCCAACGGCATTGCAAACGGTCGCTTCCCATACTATTCCTTAACGGGCATTGAGCTGTTTGCGCGCCGCATTGCGCGCGAGATGGTGCCGCGCGTCAATGCCATTGCGCGGCTCGGCAGGCGCTACCAGACGGGCCAGATGTCCTACGATACGTTCGTGGACTTTTCCGTGAAAGAGCAGCGCGGCGCGCGCGTATACATTTTTGATACCGATGGCAACATCGTGGCCTACACGGGCGACGAAGAAGCCGTTACCAACGGCTTGGTAACGGAGAAACTTTCGCAATACGCAAAAACGATTTTGCAGGATAAGACGGACTTGATCTCGACCGATTGGCGCTCCGCCGAGGGCATTGTGGTCGGCGTGCCGATAAAGGACAATCTCAACCGCGTGTTCGGCGCGGTCATCATGACCAAGCCCAGCACCGAGGTGCACGAGGTGATGAGCGGCATCATCCGCGCGCTCATGCTTGGGTGCCTTGCGGTATTCTTGCTCATGATTGTGCCTGCTTATCTCGTTTCCAAGCGCATCTCCAATCCGATTCGAAACATGACCGAAGCCTCCATCGCCATGGCGGGCGGCAACTTTTCCGTGCGCGCGGATGAAACCCACAACGATGAAATCGGCATGCTGGGCAGCGCGCTCAACTACCTGTCCGCCAGCCTGAACGATAACATCTCCAACCTGACCCTGACCAGAAACCGTCTTCATGTTATCCTCGAAGGACTGCACGAGGGCGTGGTTGCGTATGATCGTGGCGGGAACATCGTGTTTTCCAACACCGCGGCATTGACGCTGTTTGGGTGTGCCGATCAGAGCGCGCTGGACAGGAAACTGGAGCAGGCGGCGGATATCCGCAAACAGATCGACGAAACCAAGCAGACGCAAGTGCTACAGTTGGACGAGGCTCAAAGCAAGCTGCTGCTGACCATATCTCCCTCCCAAGGCAGCGGCGATGCGCTTTCGGGCACGGTGACGGTGATTCAGGATATCACCGCGGCCGAGCGGCTGGAACAGACCCGTCGGGACTATGTGGCCAATGTCAGCCATGAGTTGCGCACGCCCATCGCTTCCATCCGCAGCCTTTCCGAGGCGCTCAACGACGGATTGATCAAAACCGAGGACGATCGACAGCGCTATTACGGCTACATCCTGCGCGAGTCCATGCGACTGACCAGGCTTATCAACGATCTGCTGGAGCTTTCCAGGCTGCAATCGGGCAGCGTGGCGCTGGAAAAGCACACGTTCGATATCCGTTTGCTGCTCAACGAGGTGTATGAACGCATCCGCATCGACGCTTCCTACAGCGGCATCGATGTGGTTTTACAGGAGCCGAACGGGCTGTGCAGCGTGCTGTCCAACCGTGATCGCATCGAGCAGGTGCTGATTGCTTTGACCAACAACGCCATCAAGTACGCCTCCGATGACGGCACGGTTGTACTGGAAACGGCCGATGCGGGGGATCACATCGACGTACTCGTCAAAAACAGCGGCCACATTGCCGAAAAGGACCTGGGGCACATCTTCGAGCGCTTCTACAAGGCCGATAACGCGCATTCCGAGGGCGGCACGGGCTTGGGCTTGTCGATTGTGCAGGAGATCCTTTCGCTGCTGGGCGAACGCATCGAAGCGTACAATACCGATACGGAGGTTGTGTTTCGGTTTACGGTTGCCAAGGCCGATCGATAAAGTTTACAAAATTCTAAAAACAATGCGCGCTGACGAAGGTTGGCGCACATTGTTTTGTTTTCCAATCCGTGGTATATTGATATGCATGGAAAAGGCACGGAGGGATAAAACAATGGAAAAAAACGTATACGACATACTGGAAGAACGTGGATTTTTAAAGCAGTGTTCCCATCCCGAGGAGCTCAAAAAGCTGCTCGGCGAGGAGAAGGTGACTTTCTATATCGGCTTTGACCCGACGGCGGACAGCCTGCACATCGGCCACTATGTGGCGCTGATGACCATGGCGCATATGCAGCGCGC
>CAZRIT010000076.1:0-7944 GCA_964600225.1 uncultured Oscillospiraceae bacterium
TATCCGTCTGGGGCTTACGCAAGAGGAGCTGGCCGCGCGCACGGAGCTTTCCAAGGGGTTCATCTCCCAGCTGGAGCGCAACCTGACCTCCCCCTCCATCGCCACGCTGATGGATATCCTGGAGGCGCTGGGCACCAACGTTGCGGCGTTCTTTGGCGAGCAGCCCGCCCCCAAGGTGGTCTACGACGCCGACGACATGTTCATCAAGGAGGAGGCCGACGGCACGACCATCCGCTGGCTGGTCACCGATGCGCAAAAGAACGCATTGGAGCCGATTTTGGTGACGCTCCCGCCGCAGACCGCTACCGAGGCGGACGATCCGCATCAGGGCGAGGAGTTTGGGTATGTGCTCACGGGCGGCGTCACGCTCGTGCTGGGGGAGGCCAGGCACCGCATCCGCAAGGGCGGCAGCTTCTACTTCCGCCCGCACAGTGCGCATAGATTGGTAAACAGCGGCAGGACGGAAGCGCGCGTGCTGTGGGTCAGCACGCCGCCGTCATTCTGATACGATTGCGGAGGGAACGGATATGAAGGATACGCACCTGATTGAGTTGATCGGCGTTTCCAAGGCGTACGACGGCGACGTCGCGCTGGAGAACGTGGATTTGTATATCAAAGACGGCGAGTTTTTGACCTTGCTGGGGCCTTCGGGCTGCGGCAAAACCACCATGCTTCGGCTGATTGCGGGCTTTATCATGCCCGATACGGGCCGCATCGAGATGGACGGTGTGGATATCGCCGCCATCCCGCCCTACAAGCGCCGCGTCAACACGGTGTTTCAAAAGTACGCGCTGTTTCCGCACCTGAACGTGTTCGACAACATCGCCTTCGGGCTCAAGATCAAAAAGCTGGACAAGGCCGTCATTGCCGAGAAGGTGGAGGCCATGCTGGAGCTGGTCAACCTCAAAGGCTACGGCAAGCGCTATGTCGAGCAGCTTTCGGGCGGGCAGCAGCAGCGCGTGGCCATTGCGCGCGCGCTGGTCAACGAGCCGCAGGTGCTGCTGTTGGACGAACCGCTGGGCGCGCTGGATTTGAAGCTGCGCAAGGAGATGCAAATCGAGCTCAAGCGCATGCAGCAGCGGCTGGGGATTACGTTTATCTACGTCACCCACGATCAGGAGGAAGCGCTCACCATGAGCGATACCATCGTGGTGATGAAGGATGGCGTCATCCAGCAAATCGGCACCCCGACCGATATCTACAACGAGCCCAAGAACCCGTTTGTGGCGGATTTCATCGGCGAAAGCAACATCCTGCCGGGCATCATGCCGGAGGATTACCACGTGCAGCTCAACGGCGTCACCTACACCTGCGTGGACAAGGGCTTTGGCCGCAACGCCGAGGTGGACGCGGTCGTGCGGCCCGAGGATATCGATATCACCGCCGCCGAGGGCGCGCGCGTGACAGGCAAGGTGGTATCGGTGGTGTTCATGGGCGTGCACTACGAGGTGGACGTCGATTGCGGCGGCTACGAATGGGTCATCCAGACCACCGATTTTGTCAAGGTCGGCGAGACGGTTGGCATCTCCATCCCACCCGACGCCATCCATGTCATGAAAAAGACGCGGCAGATGAACCTGTTCGACGGCATTGCGCACCCCGAGGAAAACGAGGTCGAAATCGAGGGCGTCCGCTTCCCGTGCAAGGCTGCGCAATCGTTCGAGGCACGTTCCGACGTGCTGGTCTCCATCCGCCCCGCGGATGTACGCCTGACCACGCCGCAGGATGCGGCGCTGACGGGCTTTGTGCGCGCAAGCATGTTCCTTGGCACCCATTACGAGGTGTATGTGCAGTGCGAGGAGAACGAATGGATCGCTCGCGCCGACGACTACATGGAGGAAGGCGAGGAGGTCGGCATCGCCGTGCCCGACGATTGCATCCGCCTTTCGCTCAAGCAATGACGGCGCGGCCGGTTTACAGGGAGGTGCTCGGATGAAGCGAAGCGTCTTTTCCTATCCATATATCCTATGGATGCTCATTTTCATACTGTCCCCGATGCTGCTGATATTCTACTATGCGTTTACGTCCGACGGCGCGTTTACGCTGAGCAATATCATCGCCGCGGCGGAATCGTCCAACCTGCGCGTGCTAATGGATTCCATCCGTTTGGCCGTGTACACCACCGTCATCTGCCTGCTGCTCGGCTATCCCGTGGCGTACCTGCTTTCCCGCATGAAAAAGGCCGTCGCGGCGCTGTTGAGCGTATTCTTTATCGTGCCGATGTGGATGAACTTTCTGTTGCGCACCTATGCGTGGAAGGTGCTGCTGGGCGCGTTTTCCAACTTCCTGTATACCGAAAACGCGGTGCTTCTGGGCATGGTATACAACTTTTTGCCGTTTATGATACTGCCCATCTACACCATCCTCATCAAGCTGGATAAAAGCTACATTGAGGCGGCGGGCGACCTGGGCGCCAACGCGGCGACGACGTTTGTCAAGGTGGTGCTGCCGCTGTCCAAGCCCGGCATCATATCGGGCATTACGATGGTGTTCATCCCGTCCACCACCACGTTTGCCATTTCGCAGCTGCTCGGTGGAGGCAAGACGATGCTCTACGGCGATTTGATCTACCTGAAGTTCATCACAGAGTCGGCGTGGAGTGCGGGCAGCGCGCTCTCCATCATCCTGCTGGTGTTCGTGCTCATCAGCATGGCCATCATGCGGCGGGCCGAGGGCGATCACGGTGCGGAAGGAGGCGGACGGCTATGGTAACCAAGCTTCGAAAATTCTTTTCGGGCACCTATCTGGGCCTGATACTGGTGTTTTTGTATGCGCCGATCCTCATCCTCATCGTCTTCTCCTTCAACGGCAGCAAGACCCTGGGCAACTGGACGGGCTTTACGTTCAAATGGTACAGCGAGCTGTTCCGCACGCCCGAAATCACCGATGCGCTGGTGGTGACGCTTTCCGTGGCCGCCATCTCCGCGGTGACCGCCACGGTGCTGGGCACGTTCGCCGCCATCGGCCTGCACGCCATGAAGCGCAACCGCCGCGCCATCATCGAAAACATCTCGCAGTTACCCATGGTCAACCCCGATCTGGTCACGGGTATTTCGCTGATGCTGCTGTTTTTGTTTGTCGGCCTGCGCAACGGATACACGCGGCTTGTCATTGCGCACATTACCTTCAACCTGCCGTATGTGATATTCTCCGTCATGCCCAAGCTTCGGCAAAGCTCCGATATGCTCTATGAGGCGGCGCTCGACCTTGGCTGCACGCCCATGCAGGCCATCGGCAAGGTGGTCATCCCCGATATATTGCCGGGCATCATATCGGGCTTCATCCTGGCGTTTACGCTGTCGATAGACGATTTTGTGGTCAGCTTCTTTGCCGGCAACGGCGTGGATAACCTGTCAATGTATATCTACGCGTCCGCGCGGCGCGGCGTCAACCCCGCGCTGTCCACCATCATATTCGTACCCGTTGTCACGCTGCTGCTGATTGTCAATCTGCGCAGCATCCGCGAGGAACGGCAGGCCGAGTTGCAACGCCGCAAGGTTGGCCTGAAGCAAAAATAAGGAGGAAATCCCACCATGAAAAAAATCATCTGCCTTGTCCTTGTCCTGTGCCTGGTTCTCCCGTTCGCCGCATGCGGCGGCAAAACCACCACGCTCAACGTCCTCAACTGGGGCGATTATATCGATCCCGAATTGCTGCGCCAATTTGAGGACGAAACGGGCATCGAGGTCAAGTACACCACCATGACCTCCAACGAGGAGATGCTGGTCAAGCTCAGCTCGCCCGATTGCATCTACGATCTGTGCTTCCCGTCCGATTACGTTATCGAAAAGCTGATCGCCGACGATCTGCTGTACCGGATCAACAAGGACAACATCCCCAACCTGAAGAACATCGATCCGCAGTTTTTGGATCTTTCGTTCGATCCCGCCAACACCTACTCCGTCCCCTACATGTGGGGCACCGTGGGTATTCTGTACAATACCACAATGGTCGCTGAGCCCGTGGATAGCTGGCGCATCCTCTGGGACGCCGATTACAGCGGCAAGGTCTTGATGTACGACAGCGTGCGCGATACCATCGGCATCACCTTAAAGATGCTCGGCTATGATATCAACACCCGCAACGACGCCGAGGTAGCCGCCGCGCGCGATGCGCTGATCGAGCAAAAGCCAATCGTGCGCGCCTACCTGACCGACGATATCAAGATGGAGATGGTCAACGGCAGCGCCGCCATGGGCGTGATGTACTCGGGCGACGCGGTGGCCTGCATTGCCGAAAATGCCGACCTGGCGTTTTCCGTCCCCAACGAGGGCAGCAACGTGTGGTTCGATAACATCATCATCCCCAAATCCTCCACACGCACCGCCGAGGCCGAGGCGTTCATCAACTTCCTCTGCGACGCCGAGGTCGCCGCGCAAAACAGCGCCTACATCGGCTACTCCACGCCCAATGCCGCAGCGCTTCAGCTCATGGGCAGCGAGTACATCGACGACCCCACCTACAATCCCCCTCAGGATGTGCTTGACCGCTGCCAGGTGTTCCACGACCTGGGCGATTACATTGCGGTGTTCTCCGATGCCTGGACCAAGATCAAGGCCGCGTAGGGAACGGGTCAGAAAACGGCATGTTCCTTTCTTTGAAAAGAAAGGAACCGAAAGAAACTCATAAATACATTCATATTGCGATACAAAGGTGCGCGCTTGTCTGTTATGTACACAAGCGCGCATCTGTTTGCTTTTGTTCTCTCCGACCATCATTGCTTTTTTCGGTTTGGGTCTGTCAAAAGAGATTCTCCGCTCAATCCGCTGCTTGCGGCGACCGTCCACAGACGGAAGTGCCCGAGGCGTCGCCCGCCGAGGGCCGCTGCTTTCGCTCCCCGGCCGCTAAAAACAGTCCACAGGACTGTTTTCTTTACGCGGCTTCGAATCCTCCGATTTGGCAAAGAGAAAGGGATTCTCCGCTCAATCCGCTGCTTGCTTGCCCTTCGGGCTGCGCGCGCAACCGCTCCTTTCGCTCCCCGGCCGCTAAAAAAGCCACACTGTGGCTTTTTCTTTACGCGGCTTCGAATCCCTTCATGCAAACAACGCCAATAAAAACACCACCCCGTACGGGGTGGTGTTTTTATTGGCAAAAGCGGCTGATTGATAAGCACAACAGAATAAAGAGCCAACTTTCAGCCGCTGTGTCATCCGCAGAACAATTTCGGTCTGAGATACAAAAAGCCTCTGAAGCGCTCGTAGCACAGGAAGTGCTCTCCGTTTTGAAAGATATCCCTATTGAGGAAATTAACAGAGATAAAAAAGGCTTCCGCATTAAAGCACTACGGGACTACGGATACAACTCCATAGCAGACATTTCGGCAGCTTCTGTATATACAATTGCCTCAGTTCACGGAATAAGCGAGGATACAGCTTATTCCATAAAAAAAATTGTCGGCGACATCGTGTCAAAAGCTCGTCAAGGCGTGAAAATTAAGCTGAGTACAGATAGTAAAACACCTGCAGCTACACAGCTTGTAACATCAATTTATAAGTATAACCGCACCTTGCCGATCACGGAGAATTGCCAGCAGATCCTCAACGCTAACAGCCACAGCATTAATTATGCATTTCCTAATGTCATATTTCAATATTGTGGCACAAACAAACGAAAGTACCGTCGTTACCGAATACAAACCTGTTGCGACACGTTCGGACGCATATCAAAGCGAGGCGGAGCTGGAAAAAGAGTTTATCCGGCTGCTGTCCGAGCAGAGCTATGCCTATCTGCCGATACATTCCGAAGCCGACCTCATCAGCAATCAGCGCACAAAGCTTGAAGAACTCAATGCGTATCAGTTTACAGATGCTGAGTGGGAACGCTTCTTCTCCGAGTGTATCGCCAATCAAAACGATGGAATCGTAGAGAAAACGCGCCGGATTCAGGAAGATCATATTCAGGTTTTGAAACGCGATGACGGCACCAGTAAGAACATCACTCTGATTGACAAGGCAAACATACATAACAACAAGCTGCAAGTCATCAACCAGTATGCGACTGCCGACGGAAATCATGATAACCGCTATGATGTTACCGTGCTGGTCAACGGCATTCCGATGGTACATATCGAGTTGAAACGGCGAGGTGTCGCCATTCGGGAGGCGTTCAACCAGATAAACCGATATCAACGTGACAGCTTCTGGTCCGGGTGTGGGCTTTACGAATATGTGCAGATTTTCGTCATCTCAAATGGGACGAATACGAAATATTACTCCAACAGCACCCGATTCAACGCCATAAAAGATGCAGGCTCCGCGTCGAAAAAGAAAGAAAAAACAAGCAACAGTTTTGAATTCACTTCGTTCTGGGCTGACGCGAACAACCGCATTATCCCCGACCTCGTGGATTTTACAAAGACTTTTTTCTCGAAGCATACGATTTTGAATCTGCTAACAAAGTACTGTGTCTTCACGGCTGAGAATATGCTGATGGTCATGCGTCCGTATCAGATTGTGGCGACCGAGCGCATCCTTAACCGCATCGAGATTGCCAACAACTACAAAAAATACGGCAGTATAGCTGGCGGCGGCTATATATGGCACACAACGGGCAGCGGCAAAACGCTGACCTCATTCAAGACAGCGCAGCTTGCCACACGCCTTCCGTATATCGACAAGGTGCTGTTTGTGGTCGACCGCAAAGATCTCGACTACCAGACTATGAAGGAATACGACCGCTTCGAAAAAGGAGCTGCCAACAGTAACACATCGACAGCCGTTTTGAAACGCCAGCTTGAAAGCCCCAAAGCGAAGATTATTATTACCACGATTCAGAAGCTGGCAACTTTTATAAAAAAGAATCCGAACCACCCTGTTTATCAGAGCCATGTGGTGATTATTTTCGATGAGTGCCACCGCAGTCAGTTCGGCGATATGCATCAGGCGGTTACAAAATCGTTCAAGAAATACCACCTGTTCGGATTTACTGGAACACCGATTTTTGCCATAAACGCCGGTGTCGGTAAGAATCCCAATCTAAAAACAACTGAGCAGGCATTCGGCGACAAGCTCCATACCTACACGATTGTGGATGCCATCAACGATAAAAATGTGCTGCCGTTTCGCGTTGATTTTATTAAGACGATGGATAAGGACGAGGACATCTCGGATGATCAGGTTTGGGACATTGACCGTGAAAAGGCATATATGGCCCCGGAACGAATTTCGCAAGTTACGGCATATCTCCTCGGCCATTTTAATCAGAAGACATATCGCAATGAAAAGAGCTTTACTCATAGCGTTCTGACAAATATCGCCGAGGTTGCTTCTGCCAAGAGCGGCAAAGTGGAGGAAATCAGACAGAAAATGCGGCTTTCTGGCTTTAACTCAATTCTCGCCGCGTCCTCTGTTACCGCTGCAAAATTGTATTACTCGGAATTTAAGCGCCAGATGGCAGCTGACCCGCAGAAGAAGCTTAAAATCGCGCTGATATACAGCTTTGCACAGAACGAAGAAGAAGCGGACGGAATGCTCGATGAGGAAAATTCTGAAAACACCGATGCGCTGGACGCGTCCTCGCGCGATTTTCTGGATGCAGCCATCCGCGATTATAACGATACTTTCAAAACGAATTACGACACTTCCAGCGATAAGTTCCAGAATTACTATAAGGACGTATCGCTGCGTATGAAAAACCGCGAGCTTGATATGCTCATTGTCGTAAATATGTTCTTGACCGGCTTTGACGCCACGACACTTAACACTTTGTGGGTGGATAAAAATCTGAAGATGCACGGCCTGATTCAGGCCTTTTCGCGCACAAACCGTATTTTGAACTCCATCAAAACATTCGGAAATATCGTCTGTTTCCGTAACCTACAGAAGCGTACTGACAGTGCAATTGCACTTTTCGGAGACAAAGAAGCCAGCGGCATCGTGCTGATGCGTCCGTACGCCGACAGGTAAAACAAGGTGGTCGTGCAGCAGCGTCGAGAGCATTCTCACG
>CAZRIT010000077.1:0-7768 GCA_964600225.1 uncultured Oscillospiraceae bacterium
GGCGAGGGCGCGGGCTACGCGGGCGGCATCGTCAGCGCCGCCATCGACGGGCTGCGCGCGGCGGAACAGATCATCGCGCGTTTTGCAGCGCCATGACCAGATCGGGCTTGTTGGACATGATGGCATAGATGTTCTCCTGCCCCAGCAGGTAGCGGATGGCCCGCTCATCGTCCACCGTCCACGGGTTTGTTTTGACCCCCGCCAATTCGTATTTATCAAGCTCCGCATCATCCAAAAAGCGATAATCGGGATGCAGGTACTGCATGCCAAGCGCATTGCAATACCGCTGTGGCTCGGCGATGCGGCACTCGTACAGAATGCCGTACGGCAGCGTCGGCGCAAGCTTTTGCATCCGCAGCAGCGAATAGTGATTGAACGACGAAACGATTACGCGATCCGCCAGCCCGTAGGCTTGGATCAGATCGAGCGTCTTTTGCTCGATGCCGTCGTACTCGAATATGGCGGTTTTGAGCTCGATGACGTTCAAAAAATCCCGATCCTTAACCAGCGCAAAGTATTCCGCCAGCGTCGGGATGCGCTGCACGGGGCATTCGCCCTTGAACCGATAGGAGATATCGTAGCTTTTCAGTTCCTCCAGCGTCAGCTCGCAAACGAGCACGTCCTCCCCCGTGATGCGCACGAGGCTTTCATCGTGAAACACCACGGGCACGCCGTCCGCGGTAAGCTGCACATCAAACTCCGCGCCGTCCGCGCCGAGCTCCAGCGCTTTTTCAAACGCCAACAGGCTGTTTTCGGGATACCGCGAGGAAAACCCACGGTGCGCAACGACCTTTTTCATACCCCTTCCCCCTGAACCGATTTGAAATAGTGCACCGCCGCATTGACGGCGCGATAGTCCGCAATCCTGCCCGTGCGCTTGTGGTACGCCGCCATGCGCCTTGCCAGATCGTCGCACAGGCGGATGGCCTGCCGCACGTTGACCGCACGCGGCCAATCGCTGCCGATGAACGACAGGAAGTTATCGTGCGCAATCTGCTGCAGCATTTCCGCGGGAAGGCCCAGCCCGTGCATCACAAACGGCTCGGCATTTTGCAAAAAGTGCCCGTCCGACCGCACCCCGATCGATGCGCGCGAGGTCAAAAACGCCCGGCAGATCTCGGCGCGACGTTTGCATTCTCGGATATCCAGTTGATTGGTATTGCCGTTGAGCGCGGCGCGCCCGCCGATATCGGTGCCGTACTGAATGCGCTCGGAAAACAGATCGAAAAACGCCCGCGTTTGTTCGGGCTCTGCCGAGAGGTTTTCGTACAGCTCGATGCCCGGCGTCAAATCGACGCGCATCATGGGAAACCGCGTCATCCATTCGGAAAGCGTGCCTAGATCGTCGGAGAGAAACAGCATGTGCGCAAAGGTGACGTTGAGCCGTTCGTGCCGTTCCAGCACGGCGCGCACCTGCCGATACTGCTCGGTATTGTTGACGTCGTTCAGGCCGTAGCCCCAGCCCATGGAGCGCGCAAACGACGGCATCTGCTCCGCATGCCAAAAGCTTGCAGGATCGTTGAGGTGCCACAGGATGGGCAGCCGCACCTGCTCGGCATACGACCAGAAGGGCTCCCACGCGGCGTCGTCAAAATCGGGAATGGGGAAATCGCGCCGCATGGTGGGCTTGCCCTCCAATAGCTTCACCCCGTCGCAGCCCGCCGCCAGCAGCTTTTCGGTATACTTGACAAAATACGCGCCAAGCCGCTTCTTCTCCCCGTACGCGCTCGCATCCAGGCAGCCCAGCGCAAAGGTCGTCTCGGGGCGCCGATGCTTCATGGCCAGCACATCAGGCGTCGCCGACAGGCGAAAGGTCGTCGGCAGCGCTGCAAGGCACCAGGCCGATGCGCCGCTTACCCGAAACGCCTCCTCCAGGCTCTCCTCAGACACGGGCCAGGCGTAATGCACATGCGAATCGATCCACTCCATCCGTCACGACCCGATGTCATCATCGGCATGGAGCTGCTCGTCGGCTTCCTCGGCACGCGCGCGCGCGCGGTCCTCACCACGCTCGGCGGCGCGTCCGTGCGGGTGCGCATCCTGCTGCGGCTGCGCATCGCCCTGACCGTCCTCCTTCTTGGCCGACATGGGCTTTTTCCTGAATACATGGATGACGCCCTCGTTGTTGAGGCTCTGTATCAGCGCCAGGGCAATCGGCAGGCCCAGCAGCCCGATGCCGCCGAACAGGTACACGCCCACCACCATGCCCATCAGCGTGACAATGGGGTGCAGCCCCACGCGGTCGCCCACGATCTTGGGTTCAACGATGTTGCGCACAATGATGATGATGATGTACATAATCCCCAGCACCAGCGCGCGCCTGTACTCGCCCTGTATCAGGCTGATGAGCGTCCACGGCATCAGCACCAGCCCGCTGCCGACCACGGGCAGGATATCAAACACCGCAATGATTAACGCAATCAGCAGCGCGCTGGGCACCTTGGCAATGGACAGCCCGATGCTGATCTCCACAAACGTGATAAACAGGATGACGGCATAGGAGCGGATGTAGCGCCCCAGCGTCCTGCTCAGGTGCGTGCGGATGTTGTGCACCAAATCCAGCGTCTTGTCGGAAAGCTGCCGAAAGACAAACTCCTTGATCTTGGCCCAGTCGATCGATAGAAACACCGTGGCAATGAGGGTAATGAGGATGTTGAGCAGGAATCTGGGGATTTTAAAGGTGATACCCGTCACGCCCGACAGCGCAACGCGGGATGCGGACGCCACGGCATTGCTCAGCGTCGTGGCCACGTTGGCTGCAATCACATCGTACGCGGCGGCGGCAGCGGGATCGAGCCGCTCGGCAAACTGCTCCGCCGAGTCGAACAGGCGGTAGATGGCGGGCTCAATATCCTGCGAGTAGATCAGCGGCATGCGGGCGATGAAATCCCGCAGCATGTAGAACAGCTTGATGCCGATGATGGTGACCAGAAAGAATATCAGCGCATAAAAAAGCACCACCACCGCAAGGCTTGCGACGGTTTTGTGGATGTGGCACTTATCGCGCAGAAAATCGATCAGCGGCTTGAGAATGACCGATACCAAAAATGCGATAAAAAACGGCATCACCGCAAACAGCGCATAGCGGCATGCAAAGATGGCCAGCGCCAGGATGATGGCGAAGTATAGTACATTGATGATGAACGCGCGTTTTTTCTCCGTCATGCGATTCGCCTCCTCGTTCGGCAAGGAATCCAAACCCGACAATCGATTTCCATTCTTTGCCTACATTACAATTTATCACGCGATGCAGGACTTGTAAAGCGTCCGCCGATTCTTTATAATATTGCGCATGGAATACAATTGTATGCATCAGTCGCTGCAAGCGCTGCTCCAAAACGAGGATGATCCCGTCTCCGCCATGGCCAACGCCTCTGCGCTCATCAACCAATCCCTGCCCGATATCAACTGGGTCGGGTTTTACCTGCTGCGCGGCGATACGCTTGTGCTGGGGCCGTTTCAGGGCAATGTTGCGTGCACGCGCATCCAAATCGACCGCGGCGTGTGCGGCGCGTGCATCCGGGAAAACAAAACGCAGCGCGTGGACGACGTGCACGCTTTCCCGGGGCACATCGCCTGCGACGAGCGCAGCCGATCGGAGCTGGTGGCGCCGCTCAGAACCGCCGATGGCAGGCCCTTTGGCGTGCTGGATATCGACAGCCCCGTCGCGGCCCGCTTTTCGGAAGAGGACGCCCGCGAATTGGAGCATGCGGCGCAGACCATTGCAGCCGCACTGGAAAGGATATAGGTTCGTATGCAGATTTGGGAATTGATTGCAACGGCGGTGGGGCTTGCAATGGATGCATTTGCCGTGGCGGCCTGCAAGGGGCTTTCGATGCGCCGCCTCAACGTGCGGCAGGCGCTGATCATCGGGCTGTTCTTCGGGGCGTTTCAGGCCGTCATGCCCATGATCGGGTGGCTGGTGGGCAAGCAGTTCGAAAAGCTCATTTCACAATTCGATCATTGGGTGGTGTTCGCGCTGCTGGCGTTCATCGGCGGCAGGATGATACTGGAGGCCGTGCGCGGCGGCGACGAGAGCGAAACATGCGACGGGGCGTTAAGCCTCAGGGAACTGACCGTGCTGGCCGTCGCCACCAGCATCGACGCGCTGGCCGTGGGCATTTCGTTTGCGTTCCTTTCGGTGCAAATCGTGCCCGCGGCGCTCACCATCGGCATCATCACGTTCGGCCTTTCGATACTGGGCGTGGCCCTCGGCTGCCGCTTCGGCGCCAGGTACCGCAACGCGGCCACCCTCGCAGGCGGCGTGATACTGGTGCTGATCGGGCTAAAGATACTGCTCGAGCACCTCGGCGTGCTCGCCTTGTAGGGCGGAAAGGAAAAAACAAATGGAACCACGGCAATTCCTCGATTTTTTGCACCGCATCGAGCCGCTCAAAACCAACACCCGCCACTGCTACACCGCGGGCGGCACGCACGAAACCGTCGCCGCGCACACCTGGCGGCTGGCCACCATGGCCATGCTGCTGCGGGAAACCTTCCCCGATCTGGACATGAACCGCGTGATCGATATGTGCCTGGCGCACGATTTTGGGGAGGCTATCACGGGCGATATCCCCACGTTTGTCAAAACCGCCGCCAACCAAACCACCGAGGCCACCGCCGTGAACAGTCTCCTTGCGGGCCTGCCCGCGCCGACGCACGCGCGCGTGCTCTCCCTGTTTGCCGAGATGGAGGAGCAGGCCACGCCCGAAGCGCGCCTGTGGCGCGCGCTCGACAAGCTGGAAGCCGTCATCCAGCACAACGAAAGCGATATTGAAACCTGGATTCCGCTGGAATACGAGCTCAACCAAACCTACGCCGCCGAGGAAGCGGCGTGCCACCCGTTTTTGCAGGCCCTGCGCGAGCAGATGCGTCTGGACACGCTCGAAAAGATCCGTCAGGCACAATCGGATAAGGAGGCAACCCATGAACAGCTATCTTGATTTGATTCAAACGCGGCAAAGCTGCCGCAGCTACGACGCCGCAAAGCCCGTGGAGCGGGAAAAGCTTGTGCGCTGCATCGAGGCCGCGCGCCTGGCCCCCTCGGCCAGCAACAAGCAGCCCTGGCATTATTACGTTGTCACGAATCCTGCCGCCGCGGCGCGCCTGCGCACGCTTGTGCAGCCCGAAGGCGCCAACGCCTTCGCGGCCGACTGCCCCGCCTTCATTGTGGCGGTTGAGGAGCCCGTGGAATCGTCGGAACGGTTGAAAAGGCTGGGCAACGGCCGCAGGTATCCGCTGTTCGACCTGGGCCTTGGCGTATCGCAGCTATGCCTTGCCGCCACCGAGGCAGGCCTGTCTACCTGCATGCTCGGCCTGTTTGACGAGGACGGCGTGAAGGAACTGCTGCACATCGGCGCCGATCGGCGCGTGCAGTTGGTTGTGTGCATCGGCTACGCGGCCGACGCCACGCTGCGCCCGAAAACAAGAAAGCCGCTACCCGACATAGCGACCTTCGTGGAATAGGCTCCGTTCGGATATTTTTTGTTATCACCGACTATGCCGCCGTCAGCGTCACCAGCACCAGCTCGGGCGGATTGCACACGCGCGGCACCAAGTACGGACGCTTGCTCAGCCCGCGGCTGACGATGAGCGTTTGACCGCCCATGTCGTACCTGCCGCCCGCATACTTGGGGAAAAACCCCTGCTGGGGCGCCAGCAGCCCGTTGACCAGCCCCGGGACGCGCACCTGCCCGCCATGGGCATGGCCGCTGAGCATCAGATCGAACCCTCTTTGGAAATAGGTTGCGAACGGATACGGGCGGTGCAGCAACAGCACCGAAAACAGCGCATCGTCCTTTGGCGCGGCTTGGTCAAGCTGCGCGCGCTGTTGGAACTGCCCCGCCTTGGCATCGTCGATGCCGCACAGCAGGAAGGTGGTGCCGTTCACCGTAACAGGCACGCGGTCGCCGCTGAGTATGCGTACGCCCGCATCGGCCGAAAGCGTGCGGATTTGCTGTACCTTTTTGGTCGAAAACTCATGGTTGCCGAGCACATAGTAGCAGGGATAGCGCTTGCCGATATCGTCTAAAAACGCCTCCGCACCCCTGTTCTTGCCCGAGGAATGGAATATATCGCCGCCCAACAGCACGATATCGGGCTTGCTTGCATCGATGGCCTCCAGCAGCCGCTCATTTTTTGCGCCGTAGGGGCTGCTGTGCAGATCCGTCACAAGCGCAATCCGCACATCGCCTTGGATGCGCGCATCGGCCACGGTATAGGTTTGTTGCGCAATGCGGCATTTACCAATAAGGTTCATCATCAAATACAACAACGCCAGCCCGCACAGCACATACAGGCGCCTTCTTTTTTTGATCTTATCCGTCATAACAGCATTATATCGAATTCGGACGGGATTATACTCATGTGCCCGATATCAAGGGGATGCAGATATTGGCCTTATAGAAGAATTCGCCGAAAAACGATTCCCCCAGATATTCGTAAATCTTGGGCAATACCGTCAGCCCGATGGGCACAACCAAAAACAGCACGTTGATCATCAGCACCCCGTGCAAAAGCCCCAGCCCCGCGCCGATGGCGCCGTCGGCGCGCTGCAGCACGGGAAAGCCGTCGCGCCCGTAATCCATACCGCGGATGACAAAGCCCAGTATCAGGCGCAGGATCACAAACAGGATCAGCACCGATACGATATTGATGACCACGCATACGATGGTCTGGTTGAAATAATCGCCCAGCGTTGCAATGCCATCCGCCTGGAACGCCTCCGAAGCGATGTTTCTTAGCACGCAGCGATCCATGGGCAGCGGCATATCGGCGTTTTCGATGACCGTGTGCAGCGTTTCGGCCGATACGTTGGAGATCGGCATACGCGTCAGCTCCACATCGGTAGCCGCAACATATTCCGAGCCCTCGGTATAATACAGCAGCATGCTGAACAGCTTATCCTGCCCCTTGATGGCGTTGGCAATGAGCGGCGCGCCGATGGCGGAAAGCACAAACGATACCACGGTTGCCACAACGGAGCACACCGTATATACAAACCCGCGGTAATAGCCGCCGAGTATGGTGATGGCCAGTATCAAAAGGATTCCGATATCGATAAAGTTCATCGCACTCCGTTCCTTTTACGCGATTCTTGCCAGAAAATAGGTGCCGTTGCTGGACAGCAGCAGAATGCTGTCGGTCAGCTTGACGGCGTCGTCAATGGGCTGCTCGAACGTGGCGGTTTTGGAGAGTTTCCCCTTCAGGGTATAGGTAAACACCTGCTCGCGCGAGGCCACCACCAGGCGGCTGCCCATGATGAAGGCCGCAACGCCCTCGGAAGGAATCTGCAAATACGTTTCCACGGCGTTGGCGGCGGAAGCCTCCTCCAGCGTCAAGAGCTTGACCGAGTGGAAATCGCCCCCGCGCGGCGTCATCAGAAAGGTCGGCGTGCCGCTGGCCGCCGAAAAATCGGCCACCCTGTAGCCGTAGATCTTGCTGCGGTAGACCTCCTTGTTGCCATCGTGGGTATAGCGGATGATCTGGTTGGTGCCCACGGCAAAGATGCTGCCTGCGGTCATGTTCAGCCCGTCGATGAGTTGGCTTTGCACGTTGATCATGCCCGTGAGCTCGTTCTTGGAAAGATCGTAGGTATAGATGCTGGTTGTGGGCGTGCCCGCGTTGATGCTGAGCGTTTCCACCCACAGCATCTCGGTGCTCACCCGATAGAACCCAAAGTCCACAATGTATTGGTCAACGTAGGTAAGCTGCTCCACCTGCTCGCCATCGGCGGTCAGCACCACCACGCTCTCCATGCCCTCGTCCG
>CAZRIT010000078.1:0-89 GCA_964600225.1 uncultured Oscillospiraceae bacterium
AACGTCTGGGCTTTTTGCCTCTGCATCTAAATTGACCGAGAATGATGGAGCTGATGATCAGATTCGAACTGACTACCTCCTCATTACCA
>CAZRIT010000078.1:189-7755 GCA_964600225.1 uncultured Oscillospiraceae bacterium
ATGAGGTGCTCTACCTACTGAGCTACATCAGCATATTCTATTTTCAACCATTGGCAATGACTCGGTGCTCGGGGCGGCCATGAATGCCCGCCCGTTTCGCCCTCAAAACAATCCACAGGATTGTTTTGCGCCGCTAACGCGGCATCGGCCGAAACCTCCTCATGACCAATGAGGTGCTCTACCTACTGAGCTACATCAGCATATTCTATTTTCAACCATTGGCGCTGTGCGCTGCCCGCTGACTTGCATTCGCAGCATGCCCATGCACACAGATAACCGCAAGCGTATGCCCGTTTGCAACGTTCCTTATTATAGCGAACGGGCACGCGCATTGCAAGAGTTTTTTGGCAGAATCCCCTATCCGTTACAGCAGCGTCTGCTGCTCGGTAAAGGACATGTCCAACACGCGCTTGTTGTTGCGCTCATCGAACATGCTGCCCATGGACTGGCGATCGTGCACAATCTTGACCGCTTGCGCAAACATGGGCGCTGCGGAGATGCAGCGGATCTTGGAGGAAAGGTGTGCCGAGGGGCACTCCAGCGTATCGGTGGAAAGCAGCATTTCCAGCGGGCTCTCGTCGATGCGCAGCACGCCCTTTTCGCTGAGCACATTGTGCGAAAGCGCGGCGTACACCCGCTTGGCGCCCTTCTCCTTGAGGCCGTAGGAAACGTCGATCAGCGTGCCGCCCGATATCGTAAAATCGTCCACCACGAGGCAGTTTTTATCCTTTACTTCGCCGATGACATCCAGCACCTTGGCGTTTTCATCGTGCCCGTAGCGCACCTTGTCGCCGATGGCCACGGGGCAGCCGAGCGCATTGGCAAACTCATGCGCGCGCTTGGCGCTGCCCGCATCGGGGGATACCACCACCAGATCGTCGTTGACGATGCCCATGCGGCGCACATACTCGCACAGCAGGGGCTTGGCGTACAGGTGATCGACGGGTTTTTTGAAAAAGCCCTGCACCTGCGGCGCATGCAGATCCATGGTGATGATACGGTCCACGCCCGCGGCCTCGATGCAATCGGCGCACACGCGCGCGCGGATGCTTACGCGGGGCTCGTCCTTCTTATCGCCCTTGGCGTAGGAAAAATACGGAATGATGGCGGTGACGGAGTTGGCGCTGGCGCGCTTGAACGCGTCGATCCAAAATAGCAGCTCCACAAATTCGTCGTTGGGGGAATGGCCGATGGGCTGTACGATGTATACATCCTTGTCGCGGATGGATTCGTTCACGCGGACGAAGATATTGCCTTCCGAGAATTTGATGGTGGTGGCGTCGCCAAGCTGTCTGCCAAGGTATGCGCACATCTTCCTGGCAAACGTCTTACCCGAGCTTCCCGCAAAGATCTTGATGATTCCCGAACCAGTATACATGTCGTACCTCTTTCGCAGAATACTTTGCGCAAAATTTGCGCACATTGCCATTATAACAAAATGTTTCGCACACCACAACCGCATTTGCGCGATTCCTTACGAAAATTTCCGATAAATGATAAAGAGTTTTTCATACTCTTTTATTCGCTCGGCACCAGGTTGAGCAAGTCCTCTTCGTTTGCCACGTTGGTATAGGCGTTTGGCACGTCGCCCACGATGATGTTTTCCGCAATGGGCGCGGAGGCGTGGATGGTGAGCGTGTGCGATTCTCCCGGCAGAATTACGCGCACGGTGGCGGTGAGCTTGAGGTGGATGCGGTGCAGCGTCTGGTTGATGCCCGCGCTGGTAAACTGGCTGTCGAACGAGGAGATCACCGCGCCCGCAGGCGTAAACTGCAGCGTAATCCGTGTGCCCTTGCCCGCAAGGATGGGCACGCCCGATATGGTACCCAGCGGAATGCTGACGCCCTGATCGCCCAGCTGCGCAATGCGCTCCTGCGCGGCGTTGGCGCAGTCCGCCGCCAAAAGGTTGAGCTTGGCGGTGTTGGCCTGCAAAAAATAGACCTTGCTGTCGGTATCGCGCACGGTGATGAGGGAATCATAGGCGGCCCCGTCGGCAATGACGTCGCGGATGGCGTCGTTCATGGCGCGCGCCGCCACCGATTGTACGCGCGCGCTCGCCAGCCCGACCAGCACGGGGCGAAGGTTGGCGTTGATGAACACGAACGCCCCGATCAAAAGCGCGGTTACGGCAAGCGCGATCCACCATCTGATGCGTCGGCGCATGGCAAGCATCCCATCACCCCTTCGTACACAATATGCCGATTGGCCGCATTGTGTGCGTAGGCACACCGAGCCTAGGGACGCGGTGCGTCCTCGTTATGCCCGTGCCGATATGCGCTCCGTAAAATAGCGATAGGTCTTTTCCAGTTCGGGCGTTTCCCGCCACGTTTGCCCAATGTGCACGCCGGGACGGTTTTCCCCGTGACTGTCGCTGCCGCAGGTGACCCAAAGGCGGTTTTGCACAGCCAGGCTGACCAGTATGGCCGATTGCCCCTTCGTTGCGGAGGGATGATACGCCTCCACGCCCTGCAGGCCGCCCGCGACCAGCCGCGACATCGTTTCGTGCACGTTGCCCTGCGCCAGAAACGGGTGCGCCCACACGGGCACGCCGCCCGCGGCCAGAATCGTGGCGATGGCCTCCTCGGGCGTTGGGCGCATGGCGGGGCAGTAGCCCACCTTGCCAAAGGCAAAAAAGTTGACAAACGCATCCGATACGTCGCGCGCAAAGCCCGCCTCCGCCAGCGCCATGGCAATTTGGAGCCTGGTCAGCGTGCCCTCCGCGGCCTTCATATACGGCCGCACGTCATAGCCCGCCAGCGCGAGCTGCTCCAAAATGCGTTCATTACGCAAATCGCGCCGCCGCTTTGCGCCTTCCAGCGCTTCGGTCAGCGCAGGGTGGCGGATATCCACATCCAGGCCGAGGATGTGCATCTCCCCCGCCCACTCGGTATCCAGCTCCACTGCGGGCACGACGCCTACATGCATGCGCGCCCCCGCCGCCATGGCCTCGGGCACGCCCAGCACGCAGTCGTGATCGCTCAATGCCAGCAGCCTGACATTGGCGTTGCTTGCCGCCGTCACCACCTCGGTGGGCGTGTCCGCGCCATCGGAAAAGGTGGAATGCGAATGCAGATCAAATCGATGGTTATCCATACAGTAAACGCCGCCGTGTCCACAGGGCACGGCGGCGGGCTCCTTTATTCTTTTGGCTGTGCAGGCTCCGCGGGCTCGTCAGCCGCGGGCGGTTCCGCATCGGTCGGCAGGGGCTGTTCCTCCGTCGGCTCGGCTTCCTTGATCGGCTCTGCTTCGTCCGTCGGCTCGGCTTCATCCGCTTCGGGGAACGTGCCTGCATCGGCCTGCGCCTGCTCGGCAGCCTCCGCCGCCATCTTTTCCGCGGCGATCTTTTTTGCCTTCTCGGCGCTGCGCGCCATGACGTCGGCAGCCGATGCGCCCAGATATACCTCCGCAAACTCCTCGCCCGTGACGCGCTCATACTCGATGAGCATATCCGCCACGCGGTCCAGCGCTACCATATCGGCCGAGATGACCTCCCTGGCGCGCGCGTACTGATCCTCCAGGATCTTGCGGATCTCCTCGTCAACAACCGCGGCCAGCGCCTCGGAATAGTTGCGCTGATGGCCCCAATCCTTGGCGATGAACACCTCCTCCTGCCCGCCCAGGAACATCGGGCCGACGGACTGGCTCATGCCGTACTCGGTGACCATCTTTTTAGCCACGTCGCTGGAACGCTGCAAATCGTTGTACGCGCCCGTGGATACGTCGTCAAACTTCAATTGCTCGGCCACGCGGCCGCCCAGCGCCATGGAGATGTTATCCAGCAGCTTATTGCGCGTAACGTGCGCGCTGTCCTCCTTGGGCAGGTACATCGTATAGCCCGCGGCCATGCCGCGCGGCACGATGCTCACCTCGTGCACGGGGTCGCACCCGGGGAGCTTGAGCGCCACGATGGCATGCCCCGCCTCGTGATACGCGGTGATGCGCTTGTCGGCGGGCGTGATGACGCGGCTGCGCTTTTCGGGGCCCATCTGCACGCGCGTGATGGCCTCCTCCAGCTCGTCCATGGTGATCTTTCTGCCGTGCCCGCGCGCGGTGAGGATGGCCGCCTCGTTGAGGACATTCTCCAAATCCGCGCCCGTAAAGCCGGGGGTACGCTTGGCAAGCACCGCCAGCGATACATCGGAAGCCAGCGGCTTGTTGCGCGCATGCACCTTGAGTATCTCCTCGCGGCCCTTGACGTCGGGATAGTTGACGGTGATCTGCCGATCGAACCGGCCGGGCCTGAGCAGCGCGGGGTCGAGGATATCGGGGCGGTTGGTTGCGGCGATGACGATGATGCCCTCGTTGGGCGCAAAGCCGTCCATTTCGACCAGCAGCTGGTTGAGCGTCTGCTCGCGCTCGTCGTGCCCGCCGCCCATGCCTGCGCCGCGGTGACGGCCGACGGCGTCGATTTCATCGATAAATATGACCGCAGGCGTGCTGCGCTTGGCGGTGATGAACAAATCGCGCACGCGCGACGCGCCGACGCCCACGAACATCTCCACAAAATCCGAACCCGAAATGGAGAAGAACGGCACCTTCGCCTCGCCCGCCAAGGCCTTGGCCAGCAGCGTTTTGCCCGTGCCCGGAGGGCCCACCAGCAGCACGCCCTTGGGGATGCGCGCGCCGATTTCGTTGAAGCGCGTGGGATCGCGCATGAAATCGACAATCTCCTTGAGCTCCTCCTTCTCCTCGTCGGCGCCGGCCACATCGGCAAAGGTGACCTTGAGCTTATCGCTCGAAAGCTCGCGCGCGCGGGATTTGCCAAAGCTCATCATCTGCTTGCCGCCGCCCTGCTGGCGCATGATGAAGTAGTAGAACACGCCAAACGCGCCGAATATCAGGATGTAGGGCAAAATGATGGCCCAGATGGACTCCTGCTCAATGCGCGATTCGTACGCAAACGAATAATCCAGCGCGGAAACCTCGTCCACCGTTGCAAACGCATCGCTGTTGGCTGCGTAGACGATGGCGGCCATATCCGCGCGGAAGGTATTCTCCGACGGAATGACCACATAGAACTCCGCCTTCTTTGGCAAGTCCTTCATCTCGCTCGCGCTGCCGCTGTACAGGCCGTAGATTTCGCGGTAGGTGACCTGGATGGCCTTGATGGTCTTGCCGCCCGCGGCATCGCCATTTTCGGTGCGCTGCACCATCTGCAAAAAGTCGGTGTTGTAATCGAGTGTATCGGGCTCCTTTGCGCTTGGGTTCAGGCCCGATACCATCATGATGACGGCGCAAAACAGCAGCACCCAAACAATCGCCGTCGTGGCTCCTTTTCTTCTCAACAGTTCTTCCTCCGTACGCAGCGGGCGTGTCCTGCCCGATGCGCCATTCTGCTTTCTTGCTTAATCTTTGTATACCGAGGGCTTCAGCACGCCGATAAACGGCAGATTGCGGTAGAATCCGCAATAATCCAGCCCGTAGCCCACTACAAATTCGTTGGGAATGGTGAACCCGCAATAATCCGGCACGATATCGCACTCCCGCCGATCGGGCTTATCCAACAGGCAGCAGATCTTCATGGAAGCGGGGTTGCGGCTGGACATGAGCTCGCGCATGTGGTTGAGCGTCAGGCCGCTGTCCATGATATCGTCGGCAATGATGAGGTGCCGCCCCGTGATGGACGTATCGATATCCTTGTTGATGCGCACAATGCCCGAGGTCTTGCGCTCGTTGCCATAGCTGTTGATGGCCATAAAATCCATCAACAGCGGCGTGGTCATCTGCCTTGCCAGATCGGCAAAGAACACCACCGCGCCCTTGAGGATGCAGACCAGCACGACGTCCTCTTTGGCGTCGGCATAGTCCCGAGAGATTTGCTCTCCCATCTCTTTGACGCGCTTTTGAATGGCGTCCTGTGTCAACAGGATATGGTCGATGTCGCCCCGCATGTCTTTTGTGCGCATGATTGCGAATTCCCCCTATACATAATATGTAGTATCTGCTGCGTATCGGGCTTTACGCGCACCCGTTCGGACACCGTAAAGCCGATCACATAAAGCACCTCGTCGCCCGCGCACAATAGCGGCATGTCGCGCTGCGCCAGCGGCACCTTCCGATCCGTCAGGTAATCGGAAAGCTTGCGCATGCCCGGCGCGCCCAGCGGATGGAAGCGATCCCCGTTTCTGCGCGTGCGTACGCTCAGCCCGTCGGGCAAGGCGGCCATGTCCATGTACGCTTCGTTGCCGTCTCGCGGCATTTGAAACGCGTCCGCAAGTTCGGCCGTCAGCACGCCGCCGTTTGGCAAAACCGTTTCGCCCAAGCCGCAAAACGCCGTCTCATACGCCATACACGCGGGATACACGCCAACGTGGAGCCGCTCGGCGTCCACCCAGGCGCTACGCCCGTCGCGCAGCTGGATGCAGGTGCCCGTCTGCGCCGTCAGCAGCCCGTCCAGGCGCGTGACGTCCGCATGGGTCAGCGCATCCAAGTCGCATAACCGCATCAGGCGCATCAGCACGCGCATGCGGATGGCCCCGGGCAGCGCTGCCGTCCGCGCGCGGTTTGCCGCATCGCCGCTGCCAACCTCACGCCACGCGGCCTCCGCCATATCGGCAAGGTACGCTTCGTCCGCCTGCGCATAGCCTGCCGTGCGGCACAGCGCCTCCGTCACGGCGGGGTTGAACGTGCGTAACAGCGGCATCAGCGCGGTGCGCATGCGGCTGCGCTCGTTTTCGCCGCCAAGGTTGGTTTCGTCGGTGCGCCACGGCTGCGCCCGCTCGGTCAGGTACGCCTCGATGCGCGCACGGTCCAGCGTTAAAAGCGGCCGCACGATATCGCCGTTTCTCGGCCGCATGCCGCAAAGCCCGTTGAGGCCCGATCCGCGCAGCAGGTGCATCAAAACCGTTTCGGCCTGGTCGTCCATGTGGTGCGCCACGGCGATGCAATCGGCCCCCGCGGCCGCCTTGGCTTTCGCCAAAAACGCGTACCGCAGCCGCCTTGCGGCCAGTTCCTCGCCGATGCGGTTTTGTGCGGCATATCGGGGCACGTCCGCGCGCTCCGCAATCAGCGGCACGCCCAGTTGCCCGCACAGCGCTTCGCAAAACGCCATGTCCGCATCCGCCGTAAGCTTACGCATGCCATGGTGCAGATGCGCCGCGTGCACGGCGCGTATTTGCCCGGCGCTACGCATATCGCAAAGCGAAACGAGAAGCGCAACCGAGTCCGCACCGCCCGAAAGTCCCACCAGCACCGCATCCGTCTGTCGAACGCCGCACGCATGCAGCATGGCAACGTTCAATAGCTCCATGGTATACGTCTCCAATCTAACGATTTTTTTATTCTACCCGTTGTGGCGGCGTTTGACAAGAGCGAACGGGCAAATCGACCCTCTTTTTCACATGTATGTAACATTTTGAGCCGTTCGGCACAATATTCCGTCGAAAAACAATTGACAATATGCGCGCGATTTGGTTTAATGATGTTTGTTTAGCGTTTGTAAACAAAAAGTTTAGAAAGGGGTGACAGCGCATGGATATCGGAGGCAAAATCAAGCGGCTCCGCGTCCGCCTGGGGCTCACGCAGGAGGAGCTGGCCGCGCGCACGGAGCTGAGCAAGGGCTTCATC
>CAZRIT010000079.1:0-7612 GCA_964600225.1 uncultured Oscillospiraceae bacterium
CACATTCGAGTTTGGGCTTTTCAATCTCTATCATTTCATACCCTCCTTCGGTTTGTCTGTCGTTGGCTTGCCCGAATCAATCGGGATTACCTGGAGTAGTACTCAACGATGAGATGCTCTTCGATCGTCAAGTCGATATCGTCGCGCTGCGGAAGTGCAACGACCTTGCCCGTCAGCTTCTCTGCGTCGAGCTCAAGCCACTTGGGAATGGTGCGCGCCGCGCCCTGTTCCTTCAAGGTCTTGTAGTACTCGCAGTCGGCGCTCTTTTCGCGAATGGAGATCACATCGCCCTGCTTTACCATGTAGGAAGCGATGTCAACCTTCTTGCCGTTGACGCGGATATGGCCATGGGTGACCATCTGGCGCGCCATCGGACGCGAATCGCCAAAGCACAGACGGTACGCCACGTTATCGAGCCTGCGCTCCAACAATGCCAGCATATTCTCGCCCGTGACGCCGCGCATGTTGGCGGCCGTCTCGTAGTATTTCCGAAATTGCGATTCCAATACGCCGTATGCGCGGCGCACCTTCTGCTTTTCGCGCAGCTGGATGCCGTATTCGGACTGCTTCTTTCTGCCCTGGCCGTGCATGCCCGGCGGCGTGTGACGCTTGGTCACCGCGCACTTTTCGGTATAGCAGCGGTCGCCCTTCAAGAAGAGCTTGGTGCCTTCCCTGCGGCACTGTCGGCAGACGGAACCTGTATATCTTGCCATGATGATTGTTCCTCCTTACACTCTTCTGCGCTTGGGCGGACGGCATCCGTTGTGCGGAATGGGCGTCACGTCCTTGATCATGTTCACGTCCAGACCCGCTGTCTGCAGCGCACGGATGGCTGCTTCACGGCCGGAGCCGGGGCCCTTGACGTAAACTTCCACGGTTTTGAGGCCATGCTCCATGGCGGCCTTGGCTGCGGTCTCCGCAACCATCTGCGCCGCATAGGGCGTGGACTTCCTGGAACCCCTGAACCCGAGCGCGCCCGCACTCGACCAGGAGATGGCGTTGCCCTGCAGATCGGTGATGGTGACAAGGGTATTGTTGAAGGAGGAACGGATGTGCGCCGCACCGCGTTCGATATTCTTCTTCTCGCGACGTTTACGCGTAGCTGCGGTCTTTTTGACCGTCTTTTTTGCTGCTGCCATTTTCGCTCTCCTCCTTTACTTTCTCTTTCCGCCCTGCGAACGTTTCGGGCCCTTGCGGGTACGGGCGTTCTGCTTGGTGGATTGTCCGCGTACGGGCAGGCCCCTGCGGTGCCTGACGCCACGGTAGCAGCCGTTTTCAATCAGCCGCTTGATGTTCATGGACGTTTCGCGCCTGAGGTCGCCCTCAACCTTGACGTTGTGGTCGATATAATCCCTAAGCTTGGTTACGTCGCTTTCGGGCAGGTCGCGCACACGGATGTCGGGATCGACGCCCGTTGCGGCCAGAATCTCGGACGCCGTCTTACGGCCGATCCCAAAGATGTACGTCAAGCCGATTTCGATGCGCTTGTCTCTGGGAAGGTCTACGCCAGCTATTCGTGCCATATCGTTGCTTTACCTCCAATTATTGTTGCACATGTGGTATATATTGCCATCCGTCGGAAAGCGCATACGGGTACACCCCCGCTGCGCCAGCCGCTCCGACGGGTATCGTTTTTTGCTTAGCCCTGCTTCTGCTTATGCTTGGGGTTTTCGCAGATGATCATGACGCGACCCTTGCGCTTGATGATCTTGCACTTTTCGCAAATGGGTTTCACACTCGGTCTGACTTTCATGGTCGTTCTCCTTTCGGTCGTTCAAACTTCCTTGCGGATCGGCTTTGCGATCCGATTTTTGTCCGTCGGTTCCTGCGATACCGCCAAACCAACTAATTATATCTCATGCCATCGTCCGCGGCAAGCTATTTTTTGCTCGGAATGCTCTGTTTTGGGCAATCCGCCGCCGATAACGGCCAATGAGCGTTTTGCATGAGGCTTGCATGGGGCAATTGTCTCAGTTCTTGCCGCGCCAGGTGATGCGGCCGCGTGTTAAATCGTAAGGGGACAGTTCCACCGTCACCTTGTCCCCCGGGAGAATGCGGATGAAGTTCATCCTCAATTTGCCCGAGATCGTTGCAAGTATCTTGTGTCCGTTCTGAAGCGTGACCTCAAACATGGCGTTCGGATACGCATCGGAAACGACGCCTTCCACTTCAATGACGTCCTGTTTTGACAAGCTATCCCTCCTGTTCCGTTCCTTCGGCATGGTAGCCGAGTGCATCCAGGGCCTTGCGGATATCCGCATCGGTCGCCTGTTTGCCGCTTAATATGCTTTCCCGCACTTGATCGGCCGTTTTCGGCTCGATGTGCAGGTGCTTGAGCTTCTTTTTCTTGGGCTGCGCAATCGATCTGGTGCGTCCGTCGGCAATGAACACATGCTCGCTGTCGGCGCGTCCGACGATCAAAAACGCCCGCCCCTTGTCGTGGCCTGCGCGGGATACGGCCGCCACGCCGATTTCCGGCATGTTCATGCGTCCGCCTCCTCATGCAGCGTCAGAAGCCTCGGCCCCGCATCCGTGATGGCAACGGTGTTTTCGTAGTGCGCGCTCGGTTTCCCGTCGGCCGCTTCCACCGTCCATCCGTCGTTCCACTGCACCACATCCGCCGCGCCCATGTTGATCATGGGCTCGATGGCAATGGTCATGCCCGCCTGCAGCCGCACGCCGTGTCCAAAGCGCGTTGCATCCCAAAAGTTTGGCACATCGGGCGGCTCGTGCATGTCGCGGCCGATGCCGTGACCCACCAGCTCCCTCACCACGCCGTAGCCGTGGCTTTCGGCATGCTGCTGTATTGCCTTGGCAATATCGCTGATGCGGTTGCCGACGACAGCGGCCTTCAGCCCTTCAAAGAAGCATTCGCGCGTAACCTGTATGAGCTCTCGCGTTGCCGCATCGACGCTGCCGATGCACACCGTGCGCGCCGCGTCGCCGTGGAACCCGTCCAGCTTGGCCCCCACATCGAACGATACGATATCGCCGTCCTTGAGGCGGTACTTGCCGGGGATGCCGTGCACCACCTGGCTGTTGACCGAGGTGCAGATGCTCCTTGGGTACCCATGGTAGTGCAAAAACGAGGGAGTCGCGCCTGCCTTGCGGATCGTTTCGTCGGCCAATGCGTCCAGCTCCTCCGTCCGCATGCCTGCGCACGCCGCCTTGGACAGGAGATTGAGCACCTGTTCGACCACGCGCCCGGCTGCGTCCATACGCTCGATTTCGCCCGCGCTTTTGATGGTAATCATGCCTTGAGCGCTTCCCTGATCGACGCCGTCACCGTGTCGATATCCTGGTCGCCGTCCACCGTGGACAGGACGTTGCGCGCGGTGTAGTAATCGATCAGCGGCTGTGTCTGGCGCGCGTACACCGTCAAACGGTTCCGCACGGTCTCCGCCTTGTCGTCGTCGCGCTGATACAGCTTGCCGCCGCAATCGCACGCGTCCGCTTGGTAAGATGCAACGTGGTACGCCTTGCCGCAGTCGGGGCACATGCGCCTGCCGCTGATGCGGTCGATCAGCCGTTCCGACGGCACGTCGATGTTGACAACGCGGTCGATTTCGGTTACGGCCTCCAGCGCGTCGGCCTGGGCGATGGTGCGCGGAAACCCGTCGAACAGGAACCCGTTTTTGCAATCGTCCCTGACAATGCGCTCCTTGACCATGCCGATGATGACTTCATCGGGCACCAGCTCGCCGCGCTCGATCAGACTCTTGGCCTCCAGGCCCAGCGGCGTGCCCTCGCGCATTTCCGCGCGCAGCATATCGCCCGTGGAGATGTGCGCAATGCCGTTTTCGGCGGCAATCCGCACGGCCTGCGTGCCCTTGCCCGCACCCGGCGGGCCCAGGAAAATCAGCTTCATCGTGCTCGCCCTTTCCTAAGTGCCGTTATGCGCCATGCGGCGCACAAGTCATGCGTTTCGACGCTCTCAAAAGCGCCGAAACGCACTTGTTCCACATCAGCTCAAAAAGCCCTTGTAGTGGCGCATGAGCATATGCGATTCGAGCTGCTCGGTCGTTTCGAGCGCCACGCTGACCATAATCAGCACGCTCGTCGCGCCAAACGCAGTGGTCTGGCCAAGCGCGCGCATGGCGAGCGTCGGCAGTATCGCAACCACCGCCAGAAACAGCGAACCGAACATCGTCAAGCGGCTTGATATCTTGGCCAGATAGTCGCTGGTGGGCTTGCCGGGACGCAGGCCCGTGATGAATCCGCCGTTCTGCTGCAGGTTCTTGGACATCTCGATGGGGTTGAAGGTGATGCTCGAGTAGAAGTACCCAAACGCCACGATCAACAGCGCATACACGATGAAGTAGATCACCGTCGTGCTGCCCAAGTATTTGTCGTAGAAGTTGTAGAAGCCGCTCTCAGGCACAAACTGCGCGATCATGCCGGGGAACTGGATGAACGTCATGGCGAATATCAGCGGCAGCACGCCGTTGGCATTGGCCTTGATGGGCAGATAGGTGCTCTGCCCGCCGTACATCTTGCGTCCCACAACGCGCTTGGCATACTGCACGGGGATGCGGCGCTGCGCCTTGTCCACATACGTCACCAGCGTGATCAAGCCGAGCACAACCACAAGCAGCACGATGAACGCAAAGATCGAGAACCAGCCCTCGTAGCTTTTCACCTTTGCCGCATCGATCAGGTTCATGCCGAGCGTCCCCGCCATCAGCGCCTTCACCCAGGCAATGAGGGTGTGCGGCACGCGGGATACGATCGAGGCAAAGATGATCATGGAGATCCCGTTGCCGATGCCCTTTTCGGTGATGCGCTCACCCAGCCACATCAGGATGGCCGTGCCCGCGGTGGAGCAGATGCCGATGACGGCATACGTCCAGAACCCGGGGTTGATAACGGCCTCCTCGCCCAGGCCGATGAAGATGCCGATCGACTGCACCATCGCCAGGCCGATGCCCGTATAGCGCGTGATGCGCTCGATCTTTTCGCGGCCGTCATCCTGCTTACTGAGGCGTTCCAAAGCGGGAATCGCTATGGTCAGCAGCTGCAGGATGATGGATGCGGTGATGTAGGGGCTGATACCCATGGCAAACAGCGTGAACTGTGAAAACGAGCTGCCTGTCAACAGGTCGAGAAATCCCAGAAGATCATATCTTGAAACGGCATCTTGCAACACCGCCGTATTCACGCCCGGGATAGGGATGAAGCAGCCCATCCGATAGATGACGATCAGCAGCAGCGTGATCAGCATCTTTTTACGGATATCCTTGACCTTAAAGGCGTTGATGAACGTCTGGAACATCAGCCGATCACCTCAACACTTCCGCCTGCCGTCTTGATGGCCGTCAGAGCAGATTGTGAGAACTTTGCCGCTTTAACGTCCAGTTTCTTCGTCAGCTCGCCGCCGCCCAAGACCTTAAGGCCGTCCTTTTCGATCTTGCTGATCATGCCTTGCTTTTTGAGCAGTTCAGCCGTCACTACGGTACCGTCCTCCAACCCGTTCAGGTCGGAAACGTTGATGATGGTGTATTCTTTTGCAAAGATGTTGGTAAAGCCGCGCTTGGGCAGACGGCGCGTCAAAGGCATCTGACCGCCTTCAAAGCCGTTCTTCTTGGAGCCGCTGCGCGCTTTCTGGCCTTTATGACCCATGGTCGAGGTCTTGCCCATGCCGCTGCCGGTACCGCGACCGACGCGCTTGGGCTCCTTCACCGACCCGGGAGCAGGCTTCAATTCATGCAGTTTCATTGCGCTTACTCCTCCGTCTTCAGACTTCTTCCACCCGAACAAGATGCTTCACTTTGAAGATCTTGCCGCGGGTGCAAGCGTTGTCAGGCTGGATGGTGACGCTGTTGAGCTTGCGCAGCCCCAGCGCTTCCACCGTCGCCTGCTGATCCTTCAAACAGCCGATGGGGCTATTGACCAGCGTAATTTTCAGGCTCTTGGCCTGTTCCTTCTTGGTTGCCATGTCGCGCCTCCTTATCCAAGGATCTCTTCAACGGATTTGCCGCGCAGACGCGCCACCTCTTCGGCGGTGCGCAGCTGGCTGAGGCCGTTGATGGTCGCCTTGACGCAGTTGCTGGGGTTGTTGGAGCCGAACGACTTGGTGCGGATATCGCGGATGCCCGCCATCTCCAGCACCGCACGGGCGGGGCCGCCCGCGATTACGCCGGTACCTTCTTCGGCGGGGAGCATGCGCACATGACCCTTGCCGAACTTGCCTTCCACCTGATGCGGAATGGTGGTGCCGACGATCTTGACGTCGACCATATGCCGCTTGGCGTCCTCGACGCCCTTGCGGACCGCTTCGGGAATTTCGGCGGCTTTGCCCAGGCCTACGCCCACCTTGCCCTTTTCGTTGCCGACCACCATCAAGGCTGTGAAGCGGAAGTTCTTGCCGCCCTTGACGACCTTGGCAACACGGTTGATGGATACCAGGCGCTCCTTGAATTCCGAGGGTTCCCTGTTGAATCTTTTATTGTTCTGCATCTCGTCTCCTCCTTAGAAGTCCAGCCCGGCCTTGCGCGCACCTTCGGCCAGCGCGGCAACACGGCCCGTGTACAGGTAACCGCCACGGTCGAACACGACCTTGTCGATCCCCTCGGCCTTGGCGCGCTTACCGATCAGTTCGCCCACCAGCTTTGCCTGCTCGACCTTGTTCTTGTCGGCAAGGCTGCCCTTGATATCGGCGTCCAGCGTGGAAGCCGCGACCAGGGTGTTGCCGACGGTATCATCGATAACCTGCGCGTAGATGTGGCTCGTGCTTCTGTACACGTTGAGCCGCGGACGCTCGGGGGTCCCGATGATGTCCCTGCGCATGCGATAATGACGCTTTGCGCGGATTGCATTTTTATTTGCCTTCGAAAACATCTCTTGTCACTCCTTCCTGCTTTACTTACCGGTCTTGCCTTCCTTGCGGCGAACGTGCTCGTTCTCATAACGAATACCCTTGCCCTTGTAGGGCTCGGGGCTTCTGACCGCACGGATGTCCGCCGCCATCTGGCCAACCCGCTGCTTGCTCATGCCCTTGACCGTAATTTTGGTCGGGGCGGGCACTTCAAAGGACAGGCCTTCGGGCGGTTCGATTTCAACGGGATGCGAATAGCCGACGTTCAGCACAAGCTTTGTGCCCTGCATCTGCGCCCTGTAGCCTACGCCAACGATCTCAAGCTTCTTTTCGAAGCCCGTCGTGGTGCCCACGACCATATTGTTGACCAGCGTACGGCTCAGGCCGTGCAGCGAACGGTGCAGCTTGGAGTCGCTCGGGCGCGTGACGTTGAGCACGCCTGCGTCCTGTTCCAACTTCATCTCCGGCGAGATTCTCTCCGACAGAGTGCCCTTGGGGCCTTTCACGGTGACGAGATTGTCTTCGCCGACCGTGATTGTCACTCCGCCAGGAATGCTGACCGGAAGTTTTCCGATACGAGACATTGGTACTGCTCCTTCTTTCTGTCATTTGCCGCCATGCGGCATGGATCAACGGTAATATTGATTACCAGACGTAAGCGAGCACTTCGCCGCCGACGCCGAGCTTGCGGGCTTCGCGATCGGTCATCACGCCGCGCGAGGTGGAGATGATGGCCGTGCCGATGCCGCCGAGCACCTTGGGCAGCTCGTCCTTGCGCGCGTAAACGCGGAGGCCCGG
>CAZRIT010000080.1:0-7248 GCA_964600225.1 uncultured Oscillospiraceae bacterium
AGGTCACGCGCGCCAAGGTGCGCCGCGAGCGCATGGGGCATATCGAGCTGGCCGTGCCCGTTTCGCACATCTGGTACTTCAAGGGCATTCCGTGCCGCATGAAGATGCTGCTGGATATGAGTCCGCGCGCATTGGAGCAGGTGCTCTACTTTGCGTCGTTTGTGGTGACCGATCCCGGCGAAACACCGCTGGCCTACAAGCAGATTCTGTCCGATAAGGAATACCGCGAGGCGCAGGAGCAGTTTGGCCCCAAGGCGTTCAAGGCGGGGATGGGCGCGGAGGCCATCCGCGAACTGTTGATGCAGCTGGATCTCAACAAGCTTGAAAAGGAGCTGCGCGACGAAATCAGCAATTCCTCGGGCCAAAAGCGCGCCAACGCCATCAAGCGGCTGGAGGTTGTGGAGGCGTTCATCACCAGCGGCAACAAGCCCGAGTGGATTATCCTGACGGTGATCCCCGTCATCCCGCCCGAGATTCGCCCCATGGTGCAGCTCGACGGCGGCCGCTTTGCCACCAGCGACCTCAACGATCTGTACCGCCGCGTCATCAACCGCAACAACCGCTTAAAGCGCCTGCTGGAGCTGCGCGCGCCCGATATCATCGTGCGCAACGAAAAGCGCATGCTGCAGGAGGCCGTCGATTCCCTGATCGATAACGGCCGCCGCACGCGCCCCGTCACGGGCCCCGGCAACCGTCCGCTCAAGTCGCTTTCCGATATGCTGCGCGGCAAGCAGGGGCGTTTCCGCCAGAACCTGCTGGGCAAGCGCGTGGACTACTCGGGCCGCAGCGTCATCGTGGTCGGCCCCGAACTGAAAATGTACCAGTGCGGCCTGCCCAAGGAGATGGCGCTGGAGCTGTTCAAGCCGTTTGTGATGAAGATGCTTGTCAAGGGCGGCTTCGCGCAGAACGTCAAGGGCGCCAAGCGCATGGTCGAGCGTGTCGATCCCGCCGTGTGGGGCGTGCTGGAGGAGGTCATCAAGGACCACCCCGTGCTGTTAAACCGCGCGCCCACGCTGCATAGGCTGGGCATTCAGGCGTTTGAGCCCGTGCTGGTCGAAGGCCGCGCGCTCAAGCTCCATCCGCTGGTTTGTACCGCCTACAACGCGGACTTTGACGGCGACCAGATGGCCGTGCACGTCCCGCTGTCGGTGGAGGCGCAGGCGGAGGCCCGTTTCCTCATGCTGGCCAGCAACAACATCCTCAAGCCGCAGGATGGCCGTCCCGTCGTGTCGCCCACGCAGGATATGGTCATCGGCTGCTACTACCTCACCCTCGAGCGCCCCGGCGCGCTGGGCGAGGGCAAGATATTCTCCTCCGAGGACGAGGCCGTCATGGCCTATCAAACGGGCGATGTGGCGCTGCAGGCGAAGGTCAAAATCCGCATGGAGCGCACCTGGAACGGCGAGAAGCGCCGCAAGGTGGTGGACGCCACCGTGGGCCGCGTGCTGTTTAACAACGCCATCCCGCAGGACATGGGCTTTGTGGACCGCAGCAAGGAGGAAAACCTGTTCGTATTCGAGGTGGACCACCTGGTCGCCAAGAAGGATCTGGGCAATATCGTGGACCGCTGCTACCGCAAGTACGGCCCCACGACCACCAGCGAGGTGCTTGACCGCATCAAAAAGCTGGGCTTTACCTATTCCACGCGCGGCGGCATCACGGTGGGCTTCCAGGACATTCAGGTGCCCAAGGAAAAGAAGGCCCTCATCGCCGCGGCCGAGGAGAAGGTTGTGCAGATCGATAACCTCTTCCGTCAGGGCCTGCTGAGCAACGCCGAGCGCAAGGAGCGCGTCATCAAGGTGTGGGAAGGCACCACCGAGGAGGTCAGCCGCGCGCTGATGGACTCGCTGGATCCGTTCAACCCCATCTACATGATGGCAAACTCGGGCGCGCGTGGTTCCACGCAGCAGATCCGTCAGCTGGCGGGCATGCGCGGCCTGATGGCCGACCCGAACGGCCAGATCATCGAGGTGCCCATCCGCGCCAACTTCCGCGAGGGCCTCTCGGTTTTGGAATTCTTCATCTCCTCCCACGGCGCGCGCAAGGGCTTGGCCGATACGGCGCTGCGTACCGCGGACTCGGGCTACCTGACCCGCCGACTGGTCGACGTGGCGCAGGACGTCATCATCCGCGAGGAGGATTGCTACGAGCTGCGCGGCGAAGCGCCCAAGGGCATGGTCATCAGCGAGATTCGCGAGGGCAACAAGCTGATTGAGCCGCTCAAGGCGCGTGTACTGGGCCGCTATGTGGTGGATGCGGTTGTGCATCCCGAAACGGGCGAGGTCATCGTGCCTGCGGGCGAGATGATCGGCTTTGAGCAGGCGGAGGCCATCGAGAAGGCGGACGTCAAGAGCGTCACCTGCCGCTCGGTGTTCACCTGCCGCAGCGAGCACGGCGTGTGCGCCAAGTGCTACGGCGCCAACCTGGCCACGGGCAGCCACGTCAACATCGGCGAGGCCGTGGGCATCATTGCCGCACAGGCCATCGGCGAGCCGGGCACGCAGCTGACCATGCGTACGTTCCATACGGGCGGCATCGCCAGCGCGGACGATATCACACAGGGTCTGCCGCGCGTGGAGGAGCTGTTCGAGGCGCGCAAGCCCAAGGGCCTGGCCGTCATCTCCGAAATCTACGGCACGGTGCATCTGGACGATTCCAAGAAGCGCCACGAGGCCATCGTCAGCAACGACGACGGCGAGAGCGAAAGCTACCTCATCCCCTTCGGCTCCAAGCTGAAGGTGCAGGAGGGCGACCATGTGGAGGCGGGCGACGAACTGACCGAGGGCTCCGTCAACCCGCACGATATCCTCAAAATCAAGGGCGTCAAGGCCGTGCAGGCATACCTGCTCAAGGAGGTGCAGTCGGTCTACCGTCTGCAGGGCGTTGAGATTTCCGATAAGCATATCGAAATCATCATCCGCCAGATGCTGCGCAAGGTGCAAATCGAGGACAACGGCGATACCAAGCTGCTGCCGGGCGAACTGGTCGATATCTTCCGCTTTGAGGAGGAGAACGAACGCGTCGTGGAGGCCGAGGGCCGTCCCGCCATCGCCAAGCGCAAGCTGTTGGGCATCACCAAGGCGTCGCTGGCCACGGATTCGTTCCTGTCGGCGGCCTCCTTCCAGGAGACCACGCGCGTGCTGACCGAGGCTGCCATCAAGGGCAAGATCGATCCGCTCGTGGGCCTCAAGGAAAACGTCATCATCGGCAAGCTCATCCCCGCGGGCATCGGCCTGAAGCGCTACCGAAACGTCACGGTGCGCGAAAAGACCGCCGATATCCGTTAATCGGGCGCGCGAGATGGAAAAACTGCCGCAGGACCCCAACTGCCCGCTGCTCGGCACGCGTTACTGCCGCATGCTCAACATGCGCGCATGCGACAAGTGTGCCGTGCGCGGCAGCACGGATGCGGAGGCGGTCAAGCGGGATTTGGATGCTTACGAGCAACTGCTCCCGTCGGGCGGCGTGGCAAAGCTGTTCCAAACCAAGGAATGCCGCTTCTGCCGCACGCTGAAGAAGGGCCGTCGCAGCGGCTACGCCATCATGGATATGGCGCATCCCGCGCCGCAATCGGCGCAGCGCTGGGCAGAGGGCAAGCGCATCCGCGCCACGGGCACGATGATTCCGCTGCAGATGTCGATCTGTCACGATTGCCGCAGCCGCTTTTTGCAGGCGGAGTACATCCCCATCCTGGTGCCGCTTCTGATCAGCGCGGTGTCGCTGATACTGTGTGCGGCGGGCCCGATACACGGCTTCCTGGCCGCGCGCGCGGCGATTCTGCCGTTTGCCGCATGGACGCTTGTATCGCTGGGCGCAATCCTGCTGGGATGCCGAATGCGCAAAAGGCTGGTGCACAAGTTCGACCTGTACACGCGCATGGACGTCATGGAGGACCCCGTCGTGGTCGAGATGCTGCAAAAGGGCTGGGTGCCCATCGGCAAGCGCACGGGCAGCCGACTGCTGTTTTCCAAGTCGCGTATGGCGCGCGGGCTCGGCACGGCCACCGATGAAATACCCGGGGAAACGGCCGAAGACGCGGAGCCAAAAGAAACGAATTGACAAATGGGCACGGATACTGATAGAATATGTATTTGGCGCCGTGCCAAACCAACGGATACATTGCTTCCTACGAGGGGTTGCAGGGAGCTGTAATTGAAATAGATACCGAAATTTTAATTGGAGGAACATTCATGCCGACCATCAACCAATTGGTTCGCAAGGGCAGAGAACAGGTGGAGTACAAATCCACCGCGCCCATTCTGAAACAATGCCCGCAGCGTCGCGGCGTATGCACGGCGGTGCGTACCATGACGCCCAAAAAGCCGAACTCCGCACTGCGTAAAATCGCCCGTATCCGCCTCACCGACGGTCTCGAGGGCACCGCATACATCCCGGGCATCGGCCACAATCTGCAGGAGCACTCCGTGGTACTCATCCGCGGCGGCAGGGTCAAGGATCTGCCGGGCGTACGTTACCACATCATCCGCGGCGCGCTGGATACAGCAGGCGTTGCAAACCGTAAGCAGAGCCGCTCGCTTTATGGCGCCAAGCGGCCCAAGAAATAAGGGAGGTCAAACATATGCCCAGAAGAGGATTTATTCCCAAGCGTGAAGTTTTGGCCGACCCCATCTACAAAAGCGTGGTCGTCACCAAGCTCATCAACCAGGTCATGCTCGATGGCAAGCGCGGCACCGCGCAGAAGGCCGTTTACGATGCGTTTGATCAAATCAAGGAAAAGACCGGCCGCGAACCCGGCGAGGTCTTTGAGCAGGCCATGAACAACATCATACCCGTGCTGGAGGTCAAGGCGCGCCGCGTCGGCGGTTCGACGTACCAGGTACCCATCGAGATCCGCGCCGAGCGCCGTCAGACGCTGGGGCTAAGGTGGCTGGTATCCTATGCAAGGAACCGCAACGAGCGCACCATGCGCGAGCGCCTCGCGGGTGAGATCATGGACGCCGCCAACCAGACAGGCAACGCCTTCAAAAAGAAGGAAGACACGCACAAGATGGCAGAGGCGAACAAGGCGTTTGCCCACTACCGTTGGTAATCAAGGGGAAAAGGAACAAAGACATTGACTAGAGACACGGCTCTCGATAAAACGAGAAATATCGGCATTATGGCACACATCGATGCCGGCAAGACCACGACAACCGAGCGGATACTGTACTATACCGGCAGAATCCACAAACTGGGCGAGGTGCACGAAGGCGCTGCCACCATGGACTACATGGTGCAGGAGCAGGAGCGTGGCATCACCATCACTTCCGCTGCAACCACCGCGTACTGGCGTGGTCACCGCATCAACATCATCGATACGCCGGGGCATGTCGATTTCACCGTCGAGGTGGAACGGTCGCTGCGTGTATTGGACGGTGCGGTCGCCGTGTTTTGCGCCAAGGGCGGCGTGGAGCCCCAGTCCGAAACCGTGTGGCGGCAGGCCATGCGCTATGGCGTGCCGTGCATTGCGTACGTCAACAAGATGGATATCACGGGCGCGGATTTTTATCACGTCTGTGAAATGATGCGCGACAGGCTGGGCGCCAACGCCCTGCCCATCCAGCTGCCCATCGGGCGCGAGGCGGATTTCCGCGGCATCATTGACCTGGTGTCGATGAAGGCGGAGGTCTACTACAACGACGACGGCACGGATATCCGCGAGGAGGACATCCCCGAGGATATGCTGCATGAAGCAAAGCAGCAGCGCGCAAACCTGCTCGACGCCATCATCGACGAGGACGAATCGCTCATGGAACGGTATTTCGCGGGCGAGTGGTTCTCCGCCGAGGAGCTCATCCCCTGCATCCGCAAGGCGACGCTTTCTGGCCGCGTGGTGCCCGTCACCTGCGGCACATCCTACCGCAACAAGGGCGTGCAGCCGCTGCTCAACGCCATTGTGGACTATTTGCCAAGCCCGCTGGACATTCCGCCCGCCAAGGGCACCAGCAAGGACGGCAGCAAGGAAATCACCGTGGAGCCCACGGACGACGCGCCGTTTGCCGCGCTGGCGTTCAAGATCGTCACCGATCCGTACGTTGGCAAGCTGACGTTTATCCGCGTATACGGCGGCACGCTGAAATCGGGCTCCTATGTCTACAACGCCACCAAGAACAAGCGCGAGCGCGTGGCGCGGATGCTGTTGATGCATGCCGATGCGCGCACGGAGCTGGAGGAGATTCATTCCGGCGATATCGCGGCCCTGGTTGGCATGAAGGACACGGGCACGGGCGATACGCTGTGCGTGGAGAACAAGCAGCTGCTGCTGGAAACCATGGTGTTCCCCGATCCCGTCATTCAGGTGGCCATCGAGCCCAAGACCAAGGCGGGGCAGGAAAAGATGTCCATCGCGCTGCAAAAGCAGTCCGAGGAGGACCCGACCTTCCGCACCTATACCGATGCCGATACGGGCCAAACCATCATCGCGGGCATGGGCGAGCTGCATTTGGAAATCATCGTGGATCGCCTGATTCGCGAATTCCATGTGGAAGCGCGCGTGGGCAATCCGCAGGTATCCTATAAGGAGACCATCCGCAAGTCCGTCAAGGTCGAGGGGCGCTACGTCCGCCAGACAGGCGGTCACGGTCAGTTCGGTCACGTTGTGGTGCAGTTCGATCCGCAGCCTGCGGGCGCGGGCTACGAGTTCGTCGACAAGATCGTCGGCGGCGTGGTGCCCAGGGAATACATTCCCGCGGTCGACAAGGGCATTCGGGAAGCGCTCAAGGCGGGCACGCTGGGCGGCTACGAGGTGGTGGACGTCAAGGCGACGCTGGTTGACGGCAGCTATCACGAGGTGGACTCGTCCGAAATCGCTTTCACCATCGCAGGCTCGCTTGCGGTGAAGGAAGCGCTGGAAAAGGCCGATTGCACGCTGCTGGAGCCGATGATGCGCGTGGAGGTGCTGGTACCCGAGGAATACCTTGGCGATATCATGGGCAACCTCACCGCACGCCGCGGCAAGGTCACGGGCATGGAAATGCGCCAGAATACTCAGGTGCTCAACGCCATGTGCCCGCTGTCGGAGATGTTCGGTTACGCAACCGATCTTCGCAGCCGCACGCAGGGCAGGGGCACGTTTACGATGCAGTTTGACCATTTCGAGGAGGTCTCGAATGCGGTCAAGGAGAAGATCATCGGCAAAGGCAAGTACCGATTTTAAAAATGGAAGTAAGACGAAAGGTTAAAGGAGATTTAACATGGCAAAGGCAAAATTTGAGAGAACGAAACCGCATGTAAACATCGGAACGATCG
>CAZRIT010000081.1:0-6541 GCA_964600225.1 uncultured Oscillospiraceae bacterium
AGAAGGGCTGACGCACAGCAACCAATTGCGGCACGCAAACAGGGCCGCCCGTCAACATGCGGGCGGCCCTGCGTATACAAAAACGTTACCTTGTGTCCGTGTCCCTCCGATGCAGCAGCCTGATGGCAAGCACCGCAAACAGCAGCGTAAAAACCGTGCAGCTGATTAAAAACGGCAGGGTATCCCCAAGCTGCAGCAACCCCTTGCCATTGGCGTCCATGCCCACGGCAAGCAGCGCATACGGGCAGTACAGGCCGCAGCCGTAGTTGGCCATCGTCAGCCCCACGATGCCGCCTGTGAGCGCAATGCCTACGGGGATGGCGAAGCTTTTGATAACCATGGAGATCAATAGCTGCAGCGCGGCGATGGATACGCCCGCCAGCGCGCCAAGCGCCAGCCAACGTATCAGCTCCGTCGGCGGCGCTGTCTTGAGCCCTGCGTATCGGCCGCTGAGCAGATACAGCGCGCCCGTCCACAGCAGCGTCAGAAGCATCAGCCCGCCGCTGACGATGAGCTTTCCGCAATAGACCGTCCACGTTGGCACGGGCTGGGTCATCAGTTGGTTCCAATTGTTCTGCCGATGTTCCAGTCGCCATTGGTAGGCGGTCAGTATACCGATCAGCGCAGGCAGGAAGAAAAAGCTGGAAAACAGTGTGTGCTGTGTCCAAAGGCTGAACCAGGCATTTTTGAGTATCCCGAGGTTTTGCATGTAGTTGAATGTGCCCATCACCGCAGCCAGCAGCGGCAGGATGAAAAATGCAATCCATACGGGTGCGCGGCGGAGCTTGACAAGTTCCGTTTTGACGACGGAAAACAGCATGGCGTTATACCTCCCTCTTGATAAATTCCCTGCGGCCGATTAGATACAGCATGGCGCTCACCGCGGCAAGCAGCAGGCAGTCTTGCAGGGAGAAGCCAACGTAGTAATAGTCGACTGCGCGCGTGGCGATATCCCAGTCCATGCGCACGGTGGACAGCAGCCCAAAGTACGCGCCGGGCACAAGCCGCATCAGCCACGGCGAAAAAAACATGGACATCAGCCCCAGAAAGCCGCCGATGAGCCCCGTAACCAGTGGGATGAAAGCGTTGATATACCTGAGCGAAAGAATCTGTATCAACAGCCCCATAAACAGGCTTGGCAGCAGCTGGGCGACAAAGAACAGCAAAAAATCGTTGATCGGCAGCGCCTCCGTGAACCGATAGACGCGGCCGATGAGCAGGATGGCGCCCATCTGCAACAGGATGGCGGCGGCCATGTGCAGGGCGATGAACAGGAACTTGGCGTCAAAGATGCTGCCTGGCTTTTGCATGGTAAAAAGCGTTTTGAGCGCCGCGCCCTTGTGCTCCATGTCGCATACGCGGCTTGCCAGCACGGAAATCAGCACGGGCAGCACGATGGCGTTCAACAGCGGCGCCTGATACAGGCAGAAGGCGTAGCCCTGCGCGCGGTCCTTTGCGCTCATATCGTTTAGCCCGATGGCCATCCAGGCCCCTTCGATGCACGCCATGGCCAGCACGACAAGCCAAAGGAGCCGTCGGCGGGACTTGAAGCATTCCAACCGAAAGCTCTTCATCGGTCAGCCTCCGTTCCCGTCATCTGCAAAAAGATATCCTCCAGGCTTGTCTGCCGCTCCTCCATGCGCACAATGCCGATGCTGTTTTGTATGAGCAGGCGGCTGACTTCGGCCGCGGCCGCATCCTCCATGCAGGGCAGCAGCAGATAGCCTGCTTCCTGCCTGGCTTTTGGCAGGAGCTGTGCGGCCGACGCGTTATCGTCGGTGCGGATGGCCAGCTCGTGCGCGCTGAGATCGTGCAGCGCGGCCAGCGTATCCTCAAATACCAGCCTGCCATGGCGGATGATGCCCACGCGGTCCGCCATTTGGTCGATCTCCGAAAGCAGATGGCTGGATACCACCACCGTGATGCCGTACGCCGTGGGCAGGGATTTCACCAGCTCGCGCATCTCCTGTATGCCCGCGGGGTCAAGCCCGTTGGTGGGCTCGTCCAGCAGCAGCAGCCTTGGCTTTCCCATGAGCGCGGCGGCAATGCCCAGCCGCTGCTTCATACCGAGCGAAAACTTGGCCACCTGCTTGCCGCCCGTGTGCTCCAGACGCACGATTTTGAGTGCCTCGTCGATTTCGCTTTTGGGGAGCTGCCTGAGCGTGCGGACGATCTCCAGATTCTCCCGCGCGGTCAGGTGCCCGTAGTAGCTTGGGGATTCGATCAGCGATCCCACCTGCCGTAGGATGTTCAGGCGGGAACGCGCGTTCATGACGCTGTTGAACAGCCATATCTGCCCCTCGCTCGGGTGCACAAGCCCCAGCAGCATCTTGAGCGTGGTCGTTTTGCCCGCGCCGTTTGGGCCAAGGAACCCGTAGACCGCGCCCTCGGGCACGGTGAGGCTGACGCGGTCCACCGCGGCCTCCTGCCCGTAGCGCTTGGTGAGGGCGGTTGTTTTGACACAGGTTTTCATACTTTTTGCTCCTATTCCGAATTTCTTTTCCCGAATTCCTTCCATCAGCTTAGACGCATCACCTTACCGCCCGATGACGGCGGCCTTACGTTTACCTTAATTTTTGCAAACGGGCGCGACAGCGGGGCGGGATTGGCATTATAATAGGAGCGAAACCAATGGGAAGGGAGTGCGCCCATGCGGGATATCTATGGGGCGAGGCTGCTGATCGTGGACGACGAGCCCGCGCTTTTGGCAATGCTGGAAAAGCTCCTGCGGCAGGAGGGCTATCGGGATATCGTATCGGCCGCCACCGCAGCCGAGGCGTTGGCAAAGGCACGCGCCGCGCAGCCATCGGCCTTGATACTGGACGTCATGCTGCCCGATGGCGACGGGTTTTGGCTGCTCCAACGGCTCCGCAACTTTTCCGATGCGCCCGTGCTGTTTCTGTCGGCCAGGGATGAGGATGAAGCGAGGCTTCGGGGCCTCGGCCTCGGCGCGGACGATTATATCACCAAGCCGTTTTTGCCGCGCGAGCTCACGCTGCGGCTGGCCGCGGTGCTGCGGCGCACCTACGGCATATCGGACGCCGCGGCGGAAAGCCTGCTGCGGCTGGGGGATGTTACGGTGGATTTCGGGAGCGGCACGGTGATTGGCAACGGCGAGGACAAAATGCTCACCGCCAAGGAGTATGCGCTGCTGCAAAAGCTGGCCGAAAACCGCGGCCGCATCGTCACCATCGATAGCCTCTGCCTTGCGGCGTGGAGCGACGGGAATTCGGGCTATGAAAATACCCTTATGGTGCATATGCGCAGGCTCAGGGAAAAGGTGGAGACCGACCCGTCCCGCCCCAGGTACCTGCTCACCGTGCGCGGCCTTGGCTACCGATTGGTCAGGGAGGAACAGGGATGAAAACAGGCTGGCGGATACTGGGCGGCACGGTGCGCATGGCGCTTTCCATTGCGCTGATGATCGGCCTCGGGCTTGTCTTGAACGTGCTGCTGTGCGGCTTTGCAATCCGGCAATTGGCGAACACAGCCGATACGCCGAGCCTCAGCGCGTGCGCCGCAGCGCTGGAGGAGACGGAGGCGGGCTATATCCTTTCCGAAAAGATGGAGCGGACGCTTCAGGATAAAAACTGCTGGGCCATGCTGCTGGATGGGGAGGGCAGGGTTGTCTGGCAGCAGGACAAGCCCGATGAGGTGCCCGACCAATTCTCGCTTGCGCAGGTGGCGGGCTTTACGCGCTGGTATTTGATGGACTATCCCGTGCGCGTGCGCATGGCGGGGGACGGGCTGCTGGTCATCGGCGCGCCGAAAAACACCGTGTGGAAATACGATGTGGAAATACCGTTACCGACGATGCTGTTCTGGCCGATGTGGATTATGGTGACGGCTGCGTGCAACGTCCTGTTGATACTGCTGTTGTCGGTTGCCATGACGCGCCGCAGGTATCAACAGCGCGACGCCGCCAGGACGGAATGGATTGCGGCCGTCTCGCACGATGTGCGCACGCCGCTTTCCATGGTGCTTGGCTATGCCGACAGCCTGGAAAACGACGCCGCCCTGCCGACGGAGCAGCGCGAGCAGGCAGCGCTCATCCGTCAAAAAGGGGAGGAACTGCGGGGCTTGATTGCCGACCTGAACCTGACCAATCGGCTGATGCACTCCATGGAACCGCTGCAGGCGGAGTGGCTTTCGCCCGCGGCGCTTGTGCGGGAGGCGGCGGCGGAGTGTATCAATGCGCTGCAGGATGATCGCTACGCAATCGAAGTGCAGATTGCACCCAACGCTGCGCATGCGCTGCTGTATGGCGACCGCGCGCTGCTAATGCGAATGCTCAAAAACCTGCTTGGCAACAGCATGCGGCATAACCCGCGCGGCTGCACGGTGACGGTTACGCTGTGCATGCAGCGCTTGGGATTGCAGCTTGCCGTCGGCGATAACGGCAGCGGGTATACCGCGGCGCAGCTTCAAGCGCTGTCCGAGCGATCGACGGCGGTCACAACGGGCCGCGGGCTGGGGCTGACCATCGTGCGGCAGATTGTTGCGGCGCACCACGGCCGCATACGCTTCCGAAACAACGCCGCCGGCGGCGCGTATTGCAGCATCCGCTTTGGCATCCTGTGCGTGCGGCGAAATCGGCCGCTGCGGGCGGAGGCTTGATGCGCGCGGTACGGAAAGCCGCTGTTTTTGGCCCGATTTCGAATAAATATTCGTCAATATGTTTGAAAACTCGCGCCCATACGGTATAATGAACATACCCCGATTTGTCAGGAGGGCCTCGTATGCGCGGAAAGGCGGCGCGCAATGACGAAAAACCGGGTTCAAAGCGCAGCGCTCGCGGCGCTCAGGACGCTGCTGATACTATCCGTATTTGTCGGCACAATTCTTATTGTCATTCAAAGGCCGCAAAAACGCATATTCGTCAATAAATATGCAGATTTCTATATCGATTACGCTGATGGCACGACCAAGTTTTCCGACGGGCAGAACTTTGGCATGGTCAACCGCGGCGATGTGGTTACGGTGCGGCTGCGTCTGCCGCAGGAACCGATTCTGGACGATGCGGTGCTCACCTTTTTCATCTATCACAGTGTAACACAGGTGCGCTGCGGCGATGTGCTGCTGGATGCGTATGGCGCGGATATTGCCGCAAGGGGCGATATGGTCAGCAGTCACTATTTTCTTGTGCCGATACCTGACGAGGCATGGGGTGGAGAGATCACCATTACGCTCAACGTCACCGAAAACGGTGCGTTCAACCGCGTGAAGAACCTGGGCATCTATCCCAAGCAACATGCCTACGAGTATTTCATCGATATGGATATCGTGGGCTTTCTGGTCGGTTCGTCGCTGCTGCTGGTCGGGCTGATGGCGCTTGCCGTGTTCCTGATGATCGGCAGGTTTTCCACGGCCAGCCGCAAGGGCATCTACATCTCCGCCTTTGCCATCCTTGCATCCGCGTGGATACTGACCAAGACGGGCGTGCAGCACCTGTTTGGGTTCGACGGGTATGCCTTGACGCAGATGGAGTTTGTGGCGGCGTTCACCATGGTGCTACCAATACTGCTGTGGGCTTATGAAACGCAGGAGAAGGGTACGCGGATGCGCGGCGTCCTCTGCGGCGCGGTGCTGGTCAACGGCGCGTTCTTTGTTGTGGCGACCGTGCTGCACCTGACCAACGTGCTGCACTATTGCGCCACGCTGCTGCTTTCCAACTGCCTCACCTTTGTCAGCGGCGTGCTGTTGATGGTGTTTGCCGTGCGCAGGCGCACGCGCGGCAGCGATTCGGACAGGGTATTCTTCAGCGGCATGGTGATCCTGTTTTCAACGGGCCTGTTCGACCTGCTGCGCATGAATATTTACAAGTACCTGCCGTCGCTGTTCAAAAAATCCCTGCCATCGGTGCTGGCCATGGGCATGCTGTTTTTCATCATCTACATGCTCTGTTCCTACCTGATGGAGACAAAAGAGAAGCAAAAAAGGCTGATCACCGCGCAGGTGGAGGCGGAAAACCGCAGCAGGATGCTTGATAGCACGCCCGCAGGCATCTGTCGGCTGGAAACGGATGAACGGCTTACCATCAGCGCGGCCAACGATATGTTCTACGATATCATCGGTTACACGCCGCAGGAGCTGTCCGATGCGGGCTATACAAGCGTGCTTGCCGCGCTGGGGGAAGAAGGGCGTCAAAAGCTGCTTGAAACTTACGAGACGCTGATGCGAAGCGGAGACACCGCGGGCGAGCTGGAGCTGTCGGTGCCGTCCGCGGACGGAGGCAGCCGCACCGTTTTTGCGCGCTACTTCTATGACCGCACAGGCAGCGGAAAGATCACCGTCAACGTCATCGATATCACCGACCGAAAACGCATGGAGGAGGAGCTGCGCGTCAGCGAAAAACGCTATAAGCTCGCGCTGACGCAGAGCGGTAAGGTGTTCTTCTTCGATGTACCAACGCGCACCATGCGCCTCTCCGACGAGCTGGCCCAAGCGTTCGGTCTGCCGACGGAGGTGGACAACATGCCCGAAAACTTTATTTCGCTTGGATTGGTGGAGCCGCGCAGCGTGGAGAACTACCGCAATTTCT
>CAZRIT010000081.1:6551-6879 GCA_964600225.1 uncultured Oscillospiraceae bacterium
GCAGGGGAACCGTCGGGCGAAACTATCATATCCTGCCACATGCGCAACAGCCCCGAGCAGGTGCTGTGGTACAAAATTGCCTTCACTTCCGTATTCGATACCGCAGGCGTGCCGCAATCCGCCATCATTACCTATGACGATCTGCAGGCGCAGCGCGCCGGAGAGATTGCGGGCGCGTGGAAGCAGCTCAATTTGGTCTCCATGCCCGAACGCGAGTATGCCGTTGCGGAATACAATTTGACCCAAAACCGCATTTTGAGCCAAATTGGCGGCCTGTTTGCCAAAATGCCCGATTTTTTGACGGGCTTTGACGAGATATCGCGGTTCG
>CAZRIT010000082.1:0-6654 GCA_964600225.1 uncultured Oscillospiraceae bacterium
ACTCACTTTGTCATCCTGAGCGAAAATGACAACTCACTTTGTCATCCTGAGCGAAAATGACAACTCACTTTGTCATCCTGAGCGAAGCCGAAGGATCTTGAAGGTTTCGCTTGAACGCTGCCCCGGTTTCTTGCAGAGCGTCCGCTGCGGCGGGACAGATTCTTCGTCGCTCCGCTCCTCTGAATGACAACGGAATGCACGCTCCTCTGAATGACAACGGAATGCACGCTCCTCTGAATGACAACGAAATGCACGCTCCTTAGAATAGCAACGGGATTCCGCGCTGCTTAGCATAACACAGCGGCAACGCGCTGCTCGGAATGACAAATGACATACGTCAGCAAAACGGACGGGGGTATCACCGTCCGTTTTGCATGTTTGTCCCTGCTAACGCATATACTTTTGGTATGAATCAAGATTTACGTCGGGCAAAGCCTTGGAAAATCTATGCCGTAAGCATTGCGCTGCCGCTATTGGTCGGGGGGCTGAGCGCGCTGATTTCGCTGGACGGCATGCGCGCTTACGAACAGCTCAATCAACCGCCATTGTCGCCGCCGATGTGGCTGTTCCCCGTCGTTTGGACGATACTGTACACGCTCATGGGCGTGTCCTCGGGCATGGTGTTCCAAAGCAGGCTGCCCGCGCGCCGCGATGCGCTGCGCATCTACGGCCTGCAATTGGCGCTCAACTTCTGCTGGCCGATCCTGTTCTTTGCGCTCGGACTCAGGCTGACGGCGTTCGTGTGGCTGCTCATTTTGGAAGCGCTGATTGTTATCATGATCGCCTTGTTTACGGCCATCCGCCCCATTGCGGGATGCCTGCAGATTCCGTATGCCGTGTGGTGCGCGTTTGCCGCATACCTAAACCTATCCGCGTTTTTGCTGAATCAATAGAGCTTTGGCCGACGGTAACGCGTCCATGCGGGCCGTGCGCGCATGCGCTTTCCGACAAAATCGTAGCCCTTGCGCGCATGGATGCGGGATAGCTGGCAGCCGTACGCGCCGCCCATCCACTCCACAACGTACCCGCCGCCGACATAGATGCCGATGTGCCCCGGCCGACCCACCCAATCGCCCGCACGCAGGCGGCTCCTGGCCACCTTGGCGGAATAGCTGCCGCTCGCCAGACCGTTAGCCGTCATATCGAAGTTTGGCGCAACGAACCCGTGCTTTCGCATCAACCCCACAATACCTCCCGAGCAATCCGCGCCCGAAAGCGTTGGATCGCGCCTGATGGCGTTGAGCATCATCTGCTTGCGGCCGCCGCTATAATACTGCGGCGTTCGTTTTGCGCCCGATTCGATACGCGCGGCCGTGATGACGATGCGCGACAGATCCGTTTCGTACAGGTTTCCTCCCCAGATATACAGAGAGTGCGGATACGCCTGCGGTACTGACGGATCGTAAGCGTATTGCAGCGCCTCGACGACAAAATCCCGCTGGCTTTCGGGCAGGTCCGAAATCTCCTCGGACATGGCCGCGCGCGCCGCTATGCCGATATGATCGGGCCACACGATGCGGCCATCGGGCATGACCGCGCGCATGACGATGGCGTCCCACGTCTTTTCTCCGATCAGACCGTCCACCTGCAGCTTGCGCCCGTTGACATCCGTATTCCCGCGTTGGAACTTGCGCACGGCCGACAGCGTATCGAACCCGAACGTGGTTTTGACAACGCTCGTCATCGATTCCGGATAGTACCCAAGCTGCAGCAGCAGCTTTTTGATATATAACACATCCGAGCCGCTCGAACCCGGACGCAGAATTTTTGTGTACATCATGTGATTCCCTCCCTAACCACAATATGCTATACTGGTTTGGGAGGTGTGCTATGACATTTTTGCGTTATTTGGAGACGATCCGTACGCCGCTATTGGACGCCGTCATGCAGTTTGTCACGCTGTTTGGCGAGGAAACGCTGTTTATGGTGATTGCCATGATGTTCTTTTGGTGCGTCAACAAACGGCATGGCTATTTTTTGCTGTATGTCAGCTTCTTTGGCGCCACGCTCAACCAGTTTTTAAAGCTCTTGTTCTGTATTCCGCGCCCATGGGTGCTCGACCCCGAATTCACCATTGTGGAAAGCGCGCAGGAAGCCGCCACAGGCTATTCCTTCCCCAGCGGGCATACGCAAAGCGCCGCGGGTCTGTTCCTGGGCATCGGCCGCTTTACAGGCAAGTGGGGCGCGCGCATCGGCTGCATCGCGCTGACGCTTCTGGTGGGGTTTTCACGCATGTATCTGGGCGTGCATACGCCCGCGGATGTGCTGGTATCGCTCGGCATTGCGGTGCTGTTGGTGATGGTTGCATTCCCGTTGTTCTATCGGGCGTGGCGTGACCACCGCTGGTACTACCCGCTTTGCGGGGCGCTGCTTGCGCTGGGCTTTGCGTTGATCATCTACACGGATTTTTTCCCGATGCCCGCCAACGCCATCCCCGCATTCTCCCTGGACGGCGCGGAAATGGCCTACAAGATGCTGGGCGCTTCGCTCGGCCTGGTGTTCACGCTCTGGCTGGATACGCGCTACATTCAATTTGAAACCAAAGCCGTCTGGTGGGCGCAGATACTCAAGTGCAGCCTTGGCCTTGCCCTTATCATCGCCGTGCGGCTTGTCACCAAGGCGCCGCTGCTGGCTTTGACCTGCGGGCACAACCTGGCGCACCTGATTCGGTACTTTTTGATGGTCGCCGTCGGCGGCGTGGTATGGCCGTTGACCTTCCGCTATTTCGGAAAACTCGGGCAAACGCCCGCGAGCGATTACCCACAGGCGGATTGACCGCAAATTAATTCATGATAGGATCGTTTTCCCAACGCGCTGCCGTCTGGGATTGCAGCGCGTTTTTGACGCGCCAGAGCTCCTGTTCCTCCATCAGTACCGCCACATGCGTGCCATCGCCCTCGTGCGCTTCCGAAAGCACCGTGCCCAGCGTGCGGATGAGCTGCATGGCGTCGTAACGATCGTACGGCACGGTCAGCTCCACGCGTATCTGGGTTTTTCCGAGCATGGCCTCCACGGCGTCGAGCAGCGCATCCAGCCCTTCCCCCGTCCTTGCGCTGACGGACAAAGCGGTTTCGGTATGCACGGACGCGGCGTCTGGCACGTCGGCTTTGTTGTATACGTCGATGCGTGGCGTGTCGAGCGCGCCAAGGGTGCCGAGCACATCCTCCACCACGCGCTTTTGCACATCGAAGTAGGGGCTGGTGGAATCGATCACATGCAGTATCAAATCGGCGTCGCGCACCTCGTCGAGCGTGGAGCGGAACGCATTGACCAGATCGTGCGGGAGCTTGTTGATAAAGCCCACCGTATCGGAAACCAGGCATTCCGTGCCCTTGGGCAGCGTGATGCGGCGCACGATGGGATCGAGCGTGGCAAACAGCTTGTCCTCGGCCAGCGCATCGCTGCCCGACAGGGCGTTGAGCATGGTGGATTTGCCCGCGTTGGTGTAGCCGACCAACGCCACCACGGGAATGGGGTTGGCGGTGCGGCGGGTCTTTCTGAGCGTGCGCTGCTTTTCGATTTCTCCCAGCGCTTCCTCCAGTTCAAATATGCGGCGGCGGATGCGGCGGCGGTCGATCTCCAGCTTTTTTTCGCCCGGGCCGCGCATGCCCACGCCCGATGCGCCCTGCCGCGACAGCACGCGCCCCATGCCCAAAAGCCTCGGCAGACGGTATTTGAGCTGCGCCAGCTCCACTTGCAGCTTACCCTCCCGCGACTGTGCGCGCTGTGCGAAGATATCGAGAATCAGCATCGTGCGGTCAATGATGGGGAGCTTGCAGATGGTTTCCAGATTGCGCAGCTGTATGGCCGACAGCTCGTCGTCAAACACAATCAGGTCGGCCTCGGCGGCGCTGGCGGTCAATGCAATTTCATCCGCCTTGCCCGTGCCGATATAGGTGGCGTTGTCGATGGAGCGCTTGCGCTGCTGCTCCCTTGCCACCACCAGTATGCCCGCCGTTTCGCACAAAGCGGCAAGCTCTGCGATGGTATCGTAGCCCGCGCCGCTGTCGATGCCGCACAGCAGCGCGCGGTCGGGACGGATCTCGGCAATGTTGAAAAAGGAGGTGTGCAGCCTGTCGTCAGCCTCGCGGATGGCGTCCATCAGTTTTTTTTGCGGCAGGCGGTCGGCGCGCAGCGGGCCATACAGCACCGTCTCCCTGCGATCCTCCACCATGTCGCCGATGTAGCCGACATAGACGCTCGACGCCCTGCCGTCATACACGCCGATGGCGGCCATGGCGTCCAGGCGCAACGCGTTGAGCGAGCCGATATCCACGTCCGAAAGGATGCCCGGGCCGTTGGGGTGCGTGTGGATGCAGCGCACGCCGCAGAGGCGGTCGATGTTGCGTACCAGCCGCATCTCCTCCATGTCCACGGTGCGGTCGTCGCCGATGCGCACATCCATAATCTCTCCGCTGCGGGCAACGTAGATAAGCATCTCGCGGTTGATGAGCGCGGTTAAGCGCACCAATACGTCCGCCACCTCGGCGCTCAAAAACGTATCGGACGACATGGGCATCTTGTACAATTGTTTCATCTCGGCCAATATCGCATCGCGGATGCCGCCGATATTGCCGTGCACTTCTTCTGTCTTCATGGCACAATTGTAACATTCCCCATGTGAACTTGACAATTCAAATTGTTGAGAATAAGATTTTAATCAGTCTATTTATGATAAAGGTAGGAATTTATGCTGAAAAAACTTGCGTACTTCATCGGAAAGTACAAAAAGCAAGCCATCCTTTCGCCGATTTTGGTTGCGCTGGAAGTGATATTCGAGGTGCTGATACCGCTTTTAATGGCGCGCATTGTGGATGTGGGCATTCCCAACAGCGATATTGGCTACATCCTCAAAATCGGCGGCTTTATGGTGCTATTGGCCATTGCCGCGCTCGCGCTGGGCGCCCTGTGCGCGCGCTGCGCCGTGTACGCCTCCAACGGGTTTGCCAAAAACCTGCGCATGGCGCTGTTTGAAAAGGTACAGTCCTTTTCCTTTAAAAACACCGATAAGTTCAACACGCCATCGCTGATTACGCGCATGACCAACGACGTCACCAACATCCAGCAGGCGTTCCAGATGATTATCCGCATGCTTGCGCGCGCGCCCATGATGCTGATTATGGCAACCATCATGGCCGTGCGCATTTCGCCCGATCTTTCGATCATCATACTGTGCGCCATCCCGTTTTTGGCGCTGAGCATGTTCCTCATCTCACGGGTGACGTTTCCCAGGTTTGAGGTGCTGCTGAAAAAATACGACCTGATGAACGCCAGCACGCAGGAAAACCTGGTGGCCATCCGTGTGGTGAAAGCGTTTGTGCGCGGCGATCACGAAAGCGTCAAGTTTGCCGAATCGTCCGCCGCCATCAAAACCGCCTCCCGCCGCGCCGAAAAGCTGCTGGTGCTGAGCATGCCGTTGATGCAGCTGACCATGTATGCGTGCATCCTGCTGGTGTTGTGGTTCGGCGGGCGCGATATACTGGGCGGCACCATGCTGACCGGCGAACTGATGAGCTTTATCAGCTATATTTCGCAGATACTGATGTCGCTGATGATGATCACCATGGTGTTTGTCAACCTGGTGCTCTCCAGTGCATCGGCCAAGCGCGTCATCGAGGTGCTCGATGAAACGCCCGCCGTGCGCGACGCGGAAACAGCCGCGCGCGTGCAGGTGGCAGATGGCAGCGTTACGTTTACCGACGTGTGCTTTTCCTACGCGGACGACCCCGGTAACCTCACCCTCTCCCACATCAACCTTGCCATCCGCAGCGGCGAAACCATTGGCATCATCGGCGGCTCAGGCTCGGCCAAGACCTCGCTTGTGCAGCTTATCCCGCGCCTGTACGATGTGCTCAGCGGCAGCGTGGCCGTGGGTGGGCACGACGTAAGAGAATACGAAATTGAAACGCTGCGGGAAAGCATCGGCATGGTGCTGCAAAAGAACGTCCTGTTTTCGGGCACCATCAAGGAAAACCTGCTTTGGGGCAACCCCGACGCAACGGACGCGGAAATTGAGCAGGCCTGCAAATCCGCGCAGGCCGACGCCTTCATCCGCTCCTTCCCCGATGGCTACGATACCGATCTGGGGCAGGGCGGCGTGAACGTATCGGGCGGGCAGAAGCAGCGGCTGTGCATTGCGCGCGCGCTCATCAAAAACCCGAAAATTCTCATCCTCGACGACAGCACGTCCGCCGTCGATACCGCTACCGACGCCGCCATCCGCGAGGCTTTCACCGAGCGGCACAGCAATACCACCACCATCATCATCGCGCAGCGCATCACCTCCGTGATGCACGCCGACCGCATCATCGTCATGGACGACGGCAAGATCGACGCCGTCGGCACGCACGACGAGCTGCTGCGGGATAACGAAATCTATCGCGAGGTCTACCACTCGCAGCAGAAGGGGGTGGCGTAACATGGCAAAACCCGGAAAGCACGCAGCCGTCGTCAAACCCAAGAACACCATGGGTACCTTCAAACGTCTGGTTGGCTACCTCAAGCCCTACGCGCCGCTGCTGGTCGTGGTCGTCATCGGCTTGCTGGTGTCCGCGGGCGCGGGCGTAGCGGGCACGTTCATGCTCAAGCCCATCATCAACCACATCGGCGAGCTGGTTACAAGACAAAGCACCGATACGGCGCAACTGGTGCGCT
>CAZRIT010000083.1:0-6350 GCA_964600225.1 uncultured Oscillospiraceae bacterium
CGAGCGCATCGTGACCTCCGCCATGAAGGATCTCAAGGGCTCCGTGCAGACCGTTCTGGATGCGTGGAAGGCCGGCGGCGACAAGCTGCCCGCCGACTTTGCCGGCACCGAGACCAAGCTGGGCGCGGACGTCAACGCCGTTGGCATCCCCACCGCCGAAGCTTCCTTTAAGCTGGGCGACTTCACGGTAGACCAGTACAACGCCATCTTTGCCAAGGTTGTTGGCGGCGAAATCGCGGTTTCCGCCGACATCGAGAATCACCCCGCCGTGACCATCACGGTCGATTACCAGGGCTAAACATCGTTCCGATTGCAATTCGGACCACACAGAGGGCTAGGCGAACAGCCTAGCCCTCTGTCAAATCGGAATCGGGCGGTTCACATTTCACATACGGGAAGGGAACGGACATATGAGCGAATACGTCATTGAGATGTTAAACATCACAAAGGAATTTCCCGGTATCAAGGCAAACGACAACATTACGCTGCAATTGAAGAAGGGCGAGGTGCACGCGCTGCTGGGCGAAAACGGCGCGGGCAAATCCACGCTCATGAGCGTGCTGTTCGGGCTGTATCAGCCCGAGAAAGGCACCATCAAAAAGGACGGCAAGGTTGTGAGCATCAAAAGCCCCAACGACGCCAACGCCCTCAACATCGGCATGGTGCACCAGCACTTCAAGCTGGTTGAGGTGTTCACGGTGCTTGAAAACATTATCCTCGGCGTGGAGCCGAACAAGTTTGGCTTCCTGCAAAAGCAGGAGGCGCGCGAAAAGGTGATGGCGCTGAGCGAAAAGTACGGCCTGGCCATCGAGCCCGACGCCCTGATCGAAGACATTTCCGTCGGTATGCAGCAGCGTGTGGAAATCCTCAAAATGCTCTACCGGGATAACGACATATTGATTTTTGACGAGCCTACCGCGGTGCTGACCCCGCAGGAAATCGACGAGCTGATGCAGATTATGCGTAATTTCACCCGGGAGGGCAAGTCCATCCTGTTTATTACGCACAAGCTCAACGAGATCATGGCCGTCGCCGACCGCTGCACCGTGCTGCGCAAGGGCAAGTGCATCGGCACGGTGGAAATTGCCAACACCGACAAAAGCGAGCTGTCGCGCATGATGGTCGGCCGCGAGGTGAGCTTTCAGGTGCCCAAGGCCGATAAGGAGCCCGGGGTAACGGTGCTTTCCGTCAAGGGGCTGACCGTACCCAGTAAGCTTCACAAAAGCAACGCCGTCAAGGATGTATCCCTGGAGGTGCGCAAAGGCGAAATCGTCTGCCTTGCGGGCATCGAGGGCAACGGCCAGACGGAGTTTGTGTACGCGCTGACGGGGCTGGAAAAGCCGAGCGCGGGCACCATCACGTTAAAGGGTACCGACATTACGCGCGTATCCGTGCGCGAGCGCAGTAAGCTCGGCATGAGCCACATCCCCGAGGATCGGCACAAGTACGGGCTGGTGCTGGGCTACACGCTGGAGGAAAACCTGGTGCTGCAGCGCTACTGGCAGCCCGCCTTTGAGCGCAACGGCTTCATTCTCAAGGACAACGTACGCGCCTATGCCGAAAAGCTGATTGCGCAGTACGATATCCGCAGCGGGCAGGGCCCCGTGACGCCCGCGCGCAGCATGAGCGGCGGCAACCAGCAAAAGGCCATCGTCGCAAGGGAAATCGATAAGCAGCCCGATCTGCTGGTCGCCGTGCAGCCCACACGCGGCCTGGACGTGGGCGCCATCGAATACATCCACCATCAACTCGTCGCTGCGCGCGATGCGGGCGAGGGCGTGCTGCTGGTATCGCTGGAGCTGGACGAGGTCATGAACGTATCCGACCGCATCCTGGTCATGTACGAGGGTGAAATCGTCGGCCAGTTTGATCCCAAGGTCACAACCGTGCAGGAGCTTGGCCTGTATATGGCAGGCGCCAAGCGGCAAAAGGAGGTACTCGATGCATAACAAAAAGCTGTCGCAGCGCATCCCCATCAGCCTCTACGCCTCGCTGATCTCCATCGGCGTGGGGCTGCTGTTCGGGCTGATTATGCTGTTTGCGTTCAATGCGCCCCATGCCATACAGGGGTTTTTCAACCTTGTCTCGGCAGGCATCCGCTCCTCCGATAAGTTCGGCAAGGTGCTGTATCAGGCGGCGCCGCTGATTATGGTGGGCCTGTCGGTGGGCTTTGCGTTCAAAACGGGGCTGTTCAACATTGGCGCATCGGGCCAGTACACCGTGGGCGCGGGCGTGGCGCTGATATTGGCCATCCGCTTTCGGATGCCGTGGTATGTGTGCCTCCCCGCCGCGGCCGTCGCGGGCGCATTCTGGGGGATGTTTCCCGGGTTATTCAAAGCGCGCTTCAACGTCAACGAGGTCATCACCTCCATCATGTTCAACTGGATCTCCATGCTTGCGGTCAACCTGACCATCGCCAACATCCCCATGATGCTGGCAAGCGACTGGGGCTTTTCGCAGATGGACCGCACGGCCCCGCTTTCAACGGCCAATCCCTCCGCGCTGATCCCCAGGCTCGGGCTGGACAAGCTGATGCATTCCGACTTTATGAACATCAGCATCTTCTTTGCCATCATCATTGCGGTGGTCATGTGGATTGTGCTGGACAAGACCACGTTCGGGTACGAGCTCAAGGCCTGCGGCCTCAACCGCAACGCCAGCCAGTACGCGGGCATCAACGCCAAGCGCAACATTGTGCTCTCCATGGTCATCGCGGGCGCGCTCTCGGGCCTTGGCGGCGGCATCTACTTCCTTGCCGGCACGGGCCAGTATACGCTGGTCAAGACGCTGCTTGGCATGGGCTTCAACGGCATCCCCGTTGCGCTGCTTGCCACCTCCCACCCGCTGGGCACGGTGCTTTCAGCCATGTTTGTATCGTACATACAGGTGGGCGGCGACGCCATGCAGCCTGAGTTTGTGCGCGAGATCATCGATATCATCATTTCCGTCATCATCTATCTGGCGGCGTTCTCGCCGCTGGTGCGCGAACTGCTTTCCCGCAGGCATGTGACGGATCTGGGCGACGTCAACGCCGAGCACGCGGCAACGCAGTCCGACGATACGCGCTCTCAGCTGGCACACGAACTGAGTTCCCGCCAACAGGCAACGGGCCCCGATGACGTCGGCGCCAAGCCTGCGCCCGCTAAACCCGTTGATTCCACCGAAAGCGAGGTCACAAACGCATGAAATTCTTGGCCGATATTCTCAGCGCAACCATCCTGTTTGCCGTGCCGCTGCTGCTGGTGGCGCTTGGCGGCATGTTTTCGGAGCGCAGCGGCGTCATCAACATCGCGCTGGAAGGCATCATGATCATCGGCGCGCTGTTTAGCTGCCTGTTTTTGAGCTTTGTGGATAAAAGCGGCGCGGGCGCGCAGCACCCGCAGCTATACATGCTGCTTGCCATACTGGTTTCCGCGCTGGCGGGCATCATCTTTTCGCTGCTGCTGGCGTTTGCATCCGTCAACCTCAAGGCCGATCAAACCATCGGCGGCACGGCGCTCAACATGCTGGCTCCCGCGTTTGCCATCACATTGACCTGGGCCGTGCAGGGCCAGGGCCAGACGACCATCTTCCTGCCCACCTGGGCGCGCATCACGCAAAACACGCTGGGCATCGCCGTGAAGGATACGTTTTTGCACAACTTCCTGTTCAAAAGCTTCTATCTGACCACGCCGCTTGCCATCATCATTTTCATTGCGGCCATCATACTGCTCTACCGCACGCGCTTCGGGCTTCGGCTGCGTTCCTGCGGCGAGCACCCGCAGGCGTCGGCCTCGGTCGGCATCGACGTTTACCGCATGCGCTACGCGGGCGTGATCATTTCGGGCGCGCTGGGCGGCATCGGCGGGCTTGCGTACACGCTGGCAGCGGGCTCCGCGTTCCAGTCCGCCGTGGCGGGCTACGGCTTCTTGGCGCTGGCCGTTATGATATTCGGCAACTGGAAGCCGCTCAATATCCTTGGCGCTTCGCTGTTTTTCGCGCTGTTCAAGATCATCGGCTCGTACTCGGGCAGCATCCCGTTCCTGCCGAGCTTTGACAACGTCAAATCCAGCGAGTACATCTACCTCATGCTCCCCTATATCGTCACCATGGTGCTGTTGATCCTCACCAGCAAGCGCTCCCGCGCCCCCAAGGCCGAGGGCATCCCGTACGATAAGGGCCAGCGGTAAACAAGCAAACCTCCGTCGGGCGGGCCACGCGCCCGCCCTTTGACAAGCCAAATCCCAAACCCGAGCAAGGAGACATGTATGGCAAAGCTGTATTTTCGATACGGGGCGATGGGGTCCAGCAAGACCGCCAACGCCATCATGGTCTGGTACAACTATAAAGAGCGCGGGCAAAACGCTTTGATCATCAAGCCCTCCGTCGATACGCGCGACGGCACGTTCGCCATCGAATCCCGCAGCGGCCTCAAAACCGACTGCGTGCTGTTTTCGGATATCGACTGGGACGCCATGCACAGCGGTCGGTACGCTTGCCTGATCGTGGACGAGGCGCAGTTTCTATCGCCCGAGCAAGTGGAAATGCTCATCCCCGTGGTAGATGACGACAACATCCCCGTCATCTGTTACGGCCTGCGCACGGATTTTCAAGGGAACTTCTTCCCGGGCAGCGCAAGGCTTTTGGCGCTGGCGGACACCATTGAGGAGATCAAAACCATCTGCTGGTGCGGGCGCAAGGCCACCAACAACGCGCGCCTCGACGGCCATGGCGGCATCACCAAGGTGGGCGAGCAGGTGCTGCTCGGCGCCAACGACAAGTACATCGCGCTCTGCCGCAAGCACTGGATGCAGGGCGACCCCGGGCCTGGGCTGCGCGCGGCGGATATCGGAGCGGACAAAACATGAAATACTATGTGGCCAGCGGCGTGCCCAACGCCGCGCGCGTCAACATTGTAGCCGATGCGTTGAACACGCTTGGGCACGAGCGCACCTATGACTGGACACGGCATGGCGACGTCAGCCGCGCAGACGTCCAAACCAAGCGCACCGTTGCCCAAACGGAGGCCGAAGCCGTGGCAAGCGCTGAGCTTGTGGTGTTGCTGCTGCCCGGGCGCTTCGGCACGCACGCGGAGCTTGGGCAGGCCATCGCCACATGCGCCAACAAGCGCATCCTGCTCTGGTCGGAAAGCGACGCGCCGTTTGACGGGGAAAGCGGTTTTTGCGTGTTCTATCACCACCCCGCGGTGGAGCGCATCGTCTGCCCGTTTGAGGAGCTGCTGACAAGGATGCAAGGCATCCTTTGATGGAATCAACCCTCGTTTTCTAGCAAAAACGCCCCGCAAGGCACGCTGCTTTGCGGGGCGCTGTGTATCGATCGTCGATTTTTGCGCCTATTCTTGATAGGCGCCAATCACTTCGCCAAAGTAGATCACATGCGGGTCGCCGTTGCCAAACGCCTGCTCGGGGCCGTAATAGCGCGCGCGGATGGCGGGGTCCATCCATTCCAGGTTGCTCTCGGCCTTGAACACAATGCGGCATTCAAAATGGCTGTCGCACCCTGCGATGCCGTCCGCGCCGCCGCAGCGCGCGGGCAGCACGCTCAAGCCCGCGCCCGCCAGCTTATCCACATCGCGGCCCGATTTGGTGCCGCAAAACGCCAGCTCCTTGACCATGGTGCCAAGCTTGGGCACGCTCACGCTAAACGTCTCCGCCGCTTCCATGAGGCCGTAAGTATAGCGGCTTTTGCGCACAAACACCGTCACCATGGGCTTGCCCCACACATCCCCAAACTGCGCCCAGCCGATGGTCATGGGGTTGGGCTTGCCGCTGCCCGCCATCAAAAACGCCCCGCCGCTGAACAGCTTGGCCACCGCCTCGGGTATTAAGCCGAAAAAAGTCTGCTGATCCATATCCATGTATCCTCCGATCAAATTCTGCTACCATCTTACTACAAACAGGGCCCATGAAGCAATGCCCATTCCGCGGGCAAGGGAATGGCATCCATACCGTGTCATTCCGAGCGCATGCGGCGAACGCCGCAGCGTTGACCGCGGTGTCATTCGGAGCGCGCGCCTACGTTGTCATCCTGAGCATACATTTACGCTGTCATCCTGAGTGCACATTTACGTTGTCATCCTGAGCAAAGCGAAGGATCTGTCCCGCCGCAGCGGATACAGGCTGCGTTCCTCGCTCACGCTCGGAAAGATTCTTCGTCGCTGCGCTCCTCAGAATGACAGGAGAAAGGCTGTAGCCCTCAGAATGACACCGTTGTTTTGTCAACCTGAGCACACATTTACGCTGTCATCCAGAGGCGCAGCCGAAGGATCTGTCCCGCCGCAGCGGACGCAGGAAACATCGGGGGGCCGAGGGGGATTCCGATTTCCCCCTTACGGCCCCCCGAACCCCCCA
>CAZRIT010000084.1:0-5934 GCA_964600225.1 uncultured Oscillospiraceae bacterium
CGGCCCCCCGAACCCCCGGTAACCCCTTGAATCGGCCGATCAATCGCCGCGGGACTCATTGGCTCGATGCTCTCGCGTCAAATGCCAACGCCCGTGTCATGCGGAGCACGTTTCCATCGCGTCATTCCGATCAGCAGCCGCAGCATACACGTCGTGTCATCCTGAGCCGATGCCGCAGCATACACGTCGCACCATTCCGAACTGACGCCGCAGCATACACGTCGCACCATTCCGAACTGACGCCGCAGCATACACGTCGCGTCATTCCGATCAGCCGCCGCAGCATACACGTCGTGTCATTCCGAGCAGCCGCAGGCTGAGAGGAATCTTTGCTCCCGCAGGGAGCAACCGCTTCCAAAGCAACGCGTTGGATGGACAACTATCGCAGCACCGTGAGCATGTCGCCCGCCTGCACCGTGCCGCCCGTCAGCACGCGTACAAAGACGCCCTCGCGCGGCATGACGCAATCGCCCGCCTGTTGGCGGATGGCGCAGTCGCTGTGACAGGTTTTCCCAATCTGCGACACCTCGCATTCGGCCGTACCCAGCCTGATTTTGGTACCGACGGGCAGTTGATACAGCACAATCCCCTCGGTCAGGATGTTTTCTGCAAACGCGCCCGCCGCCAATGGAATAGTCACCCTGGCCTGCACCTTTTGCACGCTTTCGACGCCCAGCAGGCTCACCTGCCTCGGCCCCGCGCCCGCGTGCGCATCGCCCTCGATGCCGTAATCGGGCACGAGCACGGCGCGCTCCACGGGGCGCTTTTGCTCGCCCTTGCGGACGCTGGTGCACACGGCCAGCACTTTGGCAATGCTCGCGCCGCAATCGGACGCGGTTTTTCGCAGCATCTGTACACCGTGCTCCAGCGCGCCCATGACCGATAGCAGGCATTCCCGCGCGGCCTTCTCGCTGCCGGGCAGATTGACCATCAGTGTGCCGCCGCGTGTGCCCGCCACCCCGCGAGACAGGCACCCGCGCGGGGTGATGCGCATGCTTTCGGCCCGCATGGCCTCGGGGATGCCGCGCACCTCGCGTTCGATCACGGCCTGCGTCGCCTCGGGCGTAACGTCGCGCGGGGACAGGCCCGTGCCGCCTGCGGTCAGCACCAGCGGGATATCCCGCTCGTCCGCGCAGCGGATCAGCTCGGCCCGGATGCGTTCCGTTTCGTCGGGCACGATGGCGGTATGGGCAAGCTCCCATCCTTCGTCCTGCAGCATATGGCACAGTGCGGGGCCTGCGGTATCAAGGCGCTCCCCGCGCGCGCCCTTGTCGCTGACGGTGATGACGGCAAAGCGAAAGCCCATGGAAGGTTCCTCCTGCTGTTATAATTTATGAAGGGTTTGTATGCGCAACGGCAAACGTCAGCCGCCGATGCGGTGCATGGGTCGGCCCGCCTCGCTTGTCGCCTCGGCCGAGAGCGCGCCATGCATGGGGGGCTTGGCGGCGACGGCGCGGAGAAACTGCCCGCGCATGCCCGCCGCGTCCAGCCCCTTGACCGAAAACTCCTCGATGCCGTGCAGGCAGGGCTTGAGCCGCCCGTCCGCAGTCAGGCGGAGACGGTTGCACTGCGCGCAGAAGGGAGCGCTGACGGCGCCGATCAGCCCCACGCGCCCGATGGCGTTGGGGAGGCGATAGAGCCTGGCCGTGCCGCCGTCGTCGGGCATGCTCGCAAGCGTCGGCAGCCGCGTCAACACCGTGTCCGCGGGCAGATAGGCCGCGTGCGGGAACGTCTGCGTGCCGCACATGGGCATCAGTTCGATAAACCGCACGTCCACGCCGTGCGTGCGCGATAGCTCCGCCAGCGCGGGGATTTCATCGTCGTTGAAGCCACCGATGAGCACCGTGTTGATTTTGACCTGTGAAAAGCCCGCCCGCAGCGCCGCGTCCAGCCCGCGCAGGGCGTCGTCGAGGCGGCCGATGCGGGTGATGGTTTCGTAGCGCGCTCCGTTGAGGGTATCCAGGCTGATGTTGACGCGCTGCACGCCCGCCTCGCGCAAAGGCTTTGCAAATTGGTCCAGCAGCACGCCGTTGGTCGTCAGGCACAGCTCGGAAATGCCGTCCAGCGCCGCAATGCGGCGGCAGAGGGAGAGGATGTTGCGCTTGACCAGCGGCTCGCCGCCCGTGATGCGGATTTTGGTGATGCCCAGCGCCAGCGCGGTTTCCACCGCCAGCAGCGTTTCCTCCTCGGTGAGCATGTCCTCGTGGCGGCGCTTAACGACGCCCTCGGGCGGCATGCAGTACACGCAGCGGAGGTTGCACAGCTCCGTCACCGAAAGGCGCAGATAGGTAATGGGTCTTTGCAGCGAATCCAGCATGGTTGGCGCCGTCCCGTCCGTCGGGCAAGCGGCCCGACACATATATTGTAGCACGGGTTTGCCGCTTGCGACAAGGCGTGGGATGGTGCACGGGTTTCTCGCGGCCGCGCACCATATTTCACACAAAAAAGAATTTCACGCAGCTATTGCGAAACGTGTCGCATCCGTACTATAATACATCTGGATATATATTATTTTGCAGCTTTATGTCACAAGGCGTACTGGGATTGTTCGTCCTGCGGGAAACGGACGGAAGCAGATTTGGGCGAATTTCACGGCGGAAACGAACAGGAGTTCAACCGAAAAGACAATGAATACGGCGGCATGCTGGCGGCGCTTGCCGCACACCGCACCAAGTTTGCGCTGGCCGCAAGCAAGGCGCTTGGCAGTGCGGCCATGAAGCTTGCCGTGCTGGCGGCTGCCATTGCCGCGGCCGTGATTATCTCCTCCAACATCCATATCAATTCCATACTGGTGAGCGTTTCTCAAACGACGGCAAGCATCAATGCGCATCTGGTGGCCGACAGGGAAGAGGACAAGGGCAAGACCGTCTATTACCGCCTGCAAAAGAAGGGCAGCGACGGCACGCTGGACTATTGGTTCTTCAGCGACGGAGACGCCGACCTGCGCTTTGATAACCTGGAGGAATCGACCACCTATGTCATCACCTACTACACGCAGATGGAGGACGCCGACGGGAATCTTGTGATGGAGATCATCGGGCGGTTTGAATTCACCACCCTTGGCCGTGGCGGCGGCAGGCGCAATAGCGGCAAACCGAGCGGCGGTCAGCAGGGCGGCGGCAATCAGGATCAGCCAAGGCCCTCGGCCTCGCCGATTATCATGGTAACGCCGTACGTTCCGCCTACATTGACGATATTGACGGAATCGCTTTCCGCGGGCATCGAGGAAAGCGCCTACCGTGAGCAGCTCCGCTACAGCTATAACGGCGTGCGCACGGTGCGGTTTAGCTATACAGGCGCGCTCCCGCAGGGACTGGCCATGGATCAGTACGGCACCATCACGGGCACGCCCACAGTCGGCACGGCGGCAGGCAGCCCGTACACCATCACCGTTAAGGCCGAGGAGATCGGCGTCAACGGCGCGGCGCTGGCCGACGCCGTATCCGATACCAAAACGTTGACCATCGAGATTGTGGCCCCGCCCGATCCGCTGGAGATCACCACCACCGCGCTCAAGCAGGCGCGCGTGGGGCAGAAATACAGCTATGAGGTCATGACCAACCGCGCAAGCAAGACGGGCTTAAGCTTTACCGCGTCGGGCCTGCCCAACGGGTTTGATATCAGCACCTCGGGCGTCATCGGCACCGACGGCATGGACGTGGCGGCCTCGGCGGGCAACTACCCTGTCACCGTGCGCGTGTACGAGGCGGCCACGGGATTGTCGGACAGCAAGGACTATACGCTCATCGTCAAGGATGAACCGAGCCCCGCGCCCGAGCTCGATTTGGTGATTGAGTCGTTCTATAAGCATAACAGCGACGACTTTCCGCTCAGGTTTGATTATCGCATCAATACCAACGGGGCGACGGTGTACAGCGGCAGCCGCAGCTATTATAGCTACGGAGGCAATTATGTGGCCAACCTGCCCACGCCCATGCCTGACGCCAACGGATATATCGAGGATAGCTTGTCGTTTGATTACCCCGCACAGTTGGATTTTCCCGCAGGCGGCACGCTGCAGATTACGGTGGAATATTCGATCAACGGCGTGGATAAGACAAAGACGGCGAGCGTTGGCATCACTGCCTACGCCGACAGCTTTACCGTGCTTGACCAGGGGGCTACCGTTACGGCGGCGCCCGAAGGGGGCGGCACTGTTGTTTCGTGTTATGCACGGCTCGAAAATAATGATGCGGAGGGCAGGCCGCTTCGGATCAGGAGCGTGATGGTGAACGCAACGGACGGGGTGGCGGCGGGGGCGCCCATTGTCAAGGTGCCCGTATACCCGTATTCCGGAAGCTTCCCCATGGAACTGGCTGCCGGCGCTACTGCGGGCTTTAGCGCAACCACTACCATGATAACGGAAGCCAACGGCGCGCATGACGTGACGGTTGAATTTGTGCGCTATGCGTTCAAAAACCACGGCGCTGCGGACACGGCGATCTATGGGAGCATGACAGGGGCGTTTGGCGGCGGATAACGGCGCACGGAAAACGGATTTTGCACGGCCCCGCACGGGCGGATGAACCAATCAAGAATCGGAGGAATGACCATGAAGCGCAACAAGGTTGCAGGAAAAATCATCTATATTCTCATCCTGGTGCTGCTGTTCGTGCTGTTGACGAACCCGCAGCTGCTGCCGTTTTTGGGCGATGAGACGCAGGCGCAGATTTCCGCGGCCGTGGAAAAGACGTTCGGCGCGTTCTCCGTTGACGACGGCACCTCCGCGTTCTCGCTGCCCAAGATTTTCAATATGGTGGCGGTCATCATACTGGTGCTGCTGGTATCCAATCTGGTGCGCTTCATCATCGAACGCAGCACCATCCACGGCAAGCGCAGCCAGACGGTGGCGATACTGGTGCTGAGCATCATCAAGTACGCGGGCGTCATTGTGATTGTGATGTGGTGCCTGTCGATCATGGGCGTCAACATTACGGGCATATTCGCCAGCGTCGGCGTGCTGAGCCTCATCATCGGCTTTGGCGCGCAGAGCCTGATTGAGGATATCATCACGGGCATATTCATCATCTTTGAGGGCCAGTACAACGTGGGCGATATCATCATTCTGGGCGATTTCCGCGGCACGGTGCAGCGCATCGGCGTGCGTACCACCAGCATTGTGGACGCGGGCGGCAACGTGAAAATCGTCAACAACTCCGATATCCGCGATGTGCAGAACCGCTCCGAAAACCCGTCCGTCGCCGTGTGCGACGTGGGCATTTCCTATGAGGAACGCATCGAGCACGCCGAGCAGATACTGGAAAAGGGTCTGCCCGTCATTGCCGATAAGTACCCCGAGCTGTTCCTGGACGTGCCGTCGTACCTGGGCGTGCAGGAGGTTGGCGCATCGTCCGTGGTGATGCGCGTGATTGCGTATGTGCGCGAGGAAAACGTGTTTACCGCGCAGCGCAAGCTCAACCGTGAAATCAAAATCCTCTTTGACGACAACAACATCGAAATCCCCTTCACGCAGATCGTGCTGCACAACGCCTACAACGAGAGCAAAGAGGAAAAGCAGGCGTAATTACGCTTTCAGCAATACCGAAACGATATGCAACAAAGCTGCGCGGTCAAACCGCGCAGCTTTTGGGTTTTGGGACTTTGGGTTTGGGTTTTCTCTTTTTGTAAAAAGAGAAACAGAAAAACTTCCGATGTCATAACCCAACCGTGACATCCTGAGGCGTGAAGTTTTTTCCACTGTCATTCCAAGGAGCGCAGCCTTCTCGCTGTCATTCTGAGGGCCGTAGGCCCGAAGAATCTGTCCCGCCGCAGCGGACGTTCAACGGAGAACGGTTGTTCCCTGCGGGAACAAAGATTCCTCGCTAGTGCTCGGAATGACACGGCAGGGGTTGTCATTCCAAGGAGCGAAGCTTGCTTGCTGTCATTCTGAGGGCCGCAGGCCCGAAGAATCTGTCCCGCCGCAGCGGCACAAGG
>CAZRIT010000085.1:0-5776 GCA_964600225.1 uncultured Oscillospiraceae bacterium
ACGTATAGCGAAAACGATAGCGAGTCCATTGCCAAGGGGATCAGCGACAGCTTCTCTACTGCTATTAACGAAGGAATCAGTGACACCACCGGAACAAACTACGGAGAGAATTCAAGTGTAAATAAAGGGCATAACCACGGTAGCAGCTTTGGCTTGTTTGGTGTGGGACACCATTCCGGTAGTAGCCGTGGCACAACAAAAGGCACTTCGTACGGAACATCTACTGGTCATACAGACACTCGCTCTGAAACTGAAACTAAAGGTAAGACTACATCCGATACTACAACCACGACAACAGGATCAACATCTACTATTGCTATTACAAAACAAAACAAGACGGTCCAAGCACTCCTTGGAAAAATCGATGAACAGCTTGAACGAATCAAAAACTGTGAATCTTACGGACTGTGGGACAGTGCTTGTTACTTTATTGCAGATAACCAAGAGACCTCTATCGTCGCTGCCAATACATTCAAAGCGATTGTAGCGGGAGAAAAGACTTCTGTTGAGAACTCCTTTATCAATCTTTGGGATCCCTTCGAGTTCCATAATGAAGTGCATGTCTTAGAGCATTTGGACAGATTGATCGAGATATTCAGCGCTTGCTGGCCACTATACGCTGCAATGCCCGCATTGTTGAAAGCATCATTTGAACAGGCATACATCCTTCATGGTTGGGATACCATGATGCTTGGCTCCTTTGGCGAGGTACAGTTATCCGCCTCCGGCCTGGCAAACCAGTACTACAATTTCTTTACGATCCTTTGCATGGGCATCATCGGCGGCACGAGCGTGCTGTCGGCGCAGTACTGGGGCGCGGGGGATAAGGAAAAGGTGCGGGAAACGTTCAGCATGGCGATTCGGCTGGCCGTTGCGGCAGCCATCATTTTTTCGATTGTCACATGGCTGTTTCCCGCGCCCATCATGCGCATCTATACGCCCGATGCTAAGGTTATCGCGCAGGGCGTGAAGTATCTGCGCATCACGGCGTTGATATTCATCCTGCACGGCACCGCACTGGTGTCCGCGCAGCTGATGCGCTCCGTTGGGCAGGCGCGCTTGGGACTGTGGGTATCCTGCGTTTCGTTCTTTGTAAACATTGCGGCCAACTATGTGTTCATATTCGGCAAGTTCGGCGCGCCCCGCATGGAGATTGCGGGTGCGGCGCTGGGCACGCTGATTGCCAGATTTGCCGAGTTCATTGTAACGTTCGGGTACATCATGGTCTATGACAAAAAGCTGATGTTCCGTCTGAAAGACCTGCTGCGAAATCCGTCGGGCGCGTTCTATGGCAGCTATTTCCGCCTGGGCGCACCGGTGCTGGTGAGCGATTCCCTGCTGGGACTCGGCGGCACGCTTGTCAGCGTTGTGCTGGGGCATATGGGCGCGGCGGTGGTGGCGGGGAACGCCATCTGCATGGTGCTGGATCGGCTCTGCACGGTCGTCATACAGGGCGTGAGCAATGCATCGGGCATCATAACGGGCAACACAATCGGCCGTGGCGATCGGGAGCAGGCCATGCGGCAGGGCGAGACCTTTTATTTGCTGAGCGTGTTCTTTGGCGCCATTGCGGCGCTCTTGATATTCCTGTTGGGGCCGATTTCCGTATCCCTGTACAACCTGGAGCCTGAAACGGTGGCGCTCACCCGCCAAATGATGCGCGCCTATGTCATCATCGCCTTTTTTCAGGCGGTGCAGTCGGTCATGACCAAAGGGGTACTGCGCGGCGGCGGCGACACCAAATTTCTAATGAAAGCGGATATTCTTTTTATGTGGCTGGTATCCATTCCGCTGGGCGCAATCGGCGGGCTTGTATTGCATTGGCCCGCGTGGCTGACGATGCTGGCGCTGCGTGCCGATTATGCAATCAAATCGATTTGGTGCGTTTCCAGATTGTTCAGCGGAAAATGGATTCACGAGGCGGACGGCCTTCAGCGCGCCAGGGAAATGCATTTGGCGGCAAAGAAATAAAGCCATGCGCACGCGGCGTGGCACGGCCTAAGCAGCCGATCGTTACAGCACGAAGGTGCTGATGATGCGGCAGATGGCGGTGACGTCGGCACGGCTGACGAATTCAAACGTCACCTTGCCTAAGGCGAAAGGATTTGTCAATCCGCATTTACGGATGCAAAGCAGGTCAACCGATGGTTTCCTGTTTGGCGCGCATGTGATAAACTATACCTATTAATATATGAAGCAATCGGGAGGCTGGTTGACAGCATGCATATTACGGTGATTCACGGACAGTCGCACAAGGGCGTGACCTACACCATGACAAAAACGGTGCTGTCGCATCTGGCAACGGATGCCGACGATGTGCGGGAGTTCTTTCTGCCGACGGACGGGCCTTCCTTCTGCATCGGCTGCAACGCCTGTTTTTTGAAGGGGGAAACGCACTGCTCCGCCGCCGACAAGGTGCAGCCCATTGCCGAAGCGATGGAGTGGGCGGATGTGATCGTGCTCGACAGCCCCAACTATGTGCTGGAGATGAGCGGATCCATGAAAAACCTCATGGATCATTTGGCCTATCGCTGGGTGACGCACCGCCCGTCGGGCGCGATGTTCACCAAGGTTGGCGTTACCGTATGCTCCTCGGCGGGCGCGCCCGCAGGACACACCGTGCGCTCCATGGCCAAGCAGCTCAAATGGATGTGCGTGTCCAGGATTTTTGGCTTCCCGTTCATCTGTAACGCCTTGGGCATTGCGGATTTAAAGCCCAAGAAACGCCTGGAGATGGAGCGAAAAGCCGCCAGGATTGCCGATCGGGTCAAGCGCAGGGTGGCGCATCCGCGCGCGAGCCTGCGCGCAAAGGCGTTGTTTTTCATGTTCCGCGGCATGCAGTCCGCGCCCGATGCGGCATGGAACCCGACCGATCGGGATTGGTGGGTTCGGCAGGGCTGGACGGGCTGCGTGCGGCCCTGGAAGGGATTGCCGCGGAAGGGATAGATACAGCGGGTGAACGGACGTTTTTTGCCTGTCATGCGGCGTTTTTCGGAAGGATCATGCACATGCGGCAGTCCTAACGCAGAAAACAGAAAAGGCCGACAGCATACGCTGTCGGCCTTTTGCAAGTGTGCCTAACGGCATCATTCCGCCGCGCAGACGTTGTCAACGAACGAGGAAAAATGCTGGATATACACAAAGGAATCGTGCGTGGAGCAGCACACGCGCGAAAAGCCGTACCGCTCCGAGAAGGCGGCGCCCGCTTCAGTCACGTTATCGGTGATGATCCATTGGCACCGCGAAAACACCTGCCGATATGGGGCGATGGCGGCCTTGAGCAGCCTGCGCGTAAGCCCAAGCCTGCGGTACGGTTCATCAACGACAATGCAGCTTAGAAACATGTTCAGCGGCGCATGCGGGGCGGCCGCGATATCGACGATATCCTCCGTGCCAAGCAGGCTGTCGTTGAAGACGCCCGCACGGATGGCGTCAAAAACGGCGTCGGTTACGGGAAACAGGTTGACAAAGCCCGCCACCTCATCGCCATCGGCAGCGGCGACCACCGTATAGGGATACTGCCGATACCAGGCAAAGGCCTCCGCAGGCGGCGTGATGTAGTCGCTGCCGTAGTACGCCGCTTCCAGCCGACCCATCTGTTCAAAGTGGCGGATCGTCAGCGCATTGAGCATGGTAATCCCTGTACCCTGTTTGGTGTTGTCGTCTATGCGCATGTCGGGCAGCCCTCCGTTAATCGGGTTTGATTCATTCAATACGGAAAAAAACCGTAGTTTCCGTGCTTTTGCTTTCATGCAAGATATTGTTCAAAACCTGCCATATCGGCGTTCAAATCCGCAAGGAAGCACTTCACATGGTACCCGTCCGTGGCCGCATGGTGGCAGGTGAGCGAAAGCGGCATGTATACGCGCCCGTCCTGCTCGTAAAACTTTCCTGCTTCCACCGATGGAAAGTAGTACGCCTTGTTCTCGTAGCTGTGGACGGCAAAATGCGTAAAGCCGATCCACGGTATGCAGGATACGGTGTACGCGTTCGACGGCGGCGGGGTCTCGGGCTGGCAGAGTACGCCGTGCGTGCCGCCAAACCGCGCCTGATCGCCCAGATAGGCCTGATAAAAATCCAAAAAGCGTGCTTGGTACGCCGTCCACATGAGGGAAAACGTATGGTCATCCTCGTGGAACGCCGCGTACAGGGGCGTTAACGTATCGTAATACCCAAGCACGCCGTCCTGCTGCGCCATCTTGAACTCCGCCTGACGGTTCAGGTTTTTAGTAATCAGCCACAGGTAGGCGGGGAAGAACTTCAAGCCCGCGGCCTGCAGCACGCCCCTCAGCGCGGTGACATCAACGGGCACCGTCATGGAATAGCCCGTGGGCGCCATCCCGGAAAAGTAGTGGAATAGCTGCCTGCGCGGGTAGGTTGCCAAATCGATCGGCGTAAACTGCATTCTCTTTAAAAAATAGGCATCCCAAAGTTGTCCCTTAAATCTATCTCTCATTGATGTGGTAGAGTATATGGCCCACTTATTTCCGTTATCAAATTCAATCAAAAATGGTGCATAGAATTGAGTGTCATCTGAATATCCTTGAAGTCCGATACGATAATTTGGTGTTATAGATTTAATATAACCAAGGTCAAGACAATGTTGCATAACTGCTTCTAAACTGTCCTGAGCATTTTTCCCATGTTCGGTGCGGTCCGAGTTGGACATAGACATATTAACGCCGTAAAAAATTACGTTGAATTTTACAGCAGATTTGGGTATAGTATAGATACGAGGAGGTGAGCGAAACATGCCGAATATCAAACCGATCTCCGATCTGCGAAATTATGGCGAAGTACTGCGCGACGTTGCCGTTGGTGCGCCTGTGTTTTTAACAAAAAATGGTCGGGGCAGATACGCAATCGTGGATTTGCAGGACTACGAGAAAACGCAAGCCGCCGTCCGGCTGATGAACGAAGTGGAAAAGGGCAGAAAATCCGGCGAAGAAAAGGGCTGGATTCCTGCGGATGAAGTGAGGGCGCATTTCAATGCAAAAGCACAGGAATGAGCTTCAATACTCGCCGGAAGCGATCAGCGATTTAGACGGCGTATGGACATACATCTTTGAGGAATTGCAAAATCCTGATGGTGCGAAGAACACCGTGGATGCGATCATGGACAGGATTGACAAACTGGCCGATTTTCCCCAATCCGGGCAATCTCTTTCCGCTGCAACAGGAATCGAAAGCGATTATCGCTATGTCGTATGCGGAAACCATGTTGCCGTTTATCATTTGGAGGAAGCGACGATACGGATTGATCGCGTTTTCCACCAGCGGCAGGACTATGTGCGAATCCTGTTTGGCTTAGAGGCAGAATAGCACCCACAGAATACGAATCACCTAAAACGTCTTTTCAATTTGAAAAGGCGTTTTTTGTATGGAAAGGAGAATCCCAAGTGGCCTATGTAGACATTCCAAAGGACTTGACGCGGGTTAAAACCAAAGTCATGTTCAACCTGACGAAACGACAGATACTTTCATTCGGCAGCGGGGCGCTCATCGGCGTACCGCTGTTTTTCCTTGTCAAAGGACACATCCCGACCAGTGCGGCGGCGCTCATTATGATCATCGTCATGCTCCCGTTCTTCATGCTGGGCATGCCTAATCGTTGAGCTAGTTTTTCTTGGGACAAATGCTTACTTGTTCGCAAAGACTTCAATTTATTACCAAAGTCAACCAATATGAACACCTCGCTCTCGCAATGAGTGTACCTTCGTTGCAGTTCTCATTTGGTGCTATTTTGTATCCATTTTGTTGACTTTTCTTCGGAATA
>CAZRIT010000086.1:0-5678 GCA_964600225.1 uncultured Oscillospiraceae bacterium
GTGGACGCGCTGGCCGCCCCGCGCAAGATCATGATGATGGTCAAGGCGGGCAAGGCCGTGGACGAGCTGATCGACACCCTCATCCCCTACCTGTCCGCGGGCGACATCCTCATCGACGGCGGCAACAGCCACTTCCCCGATACCATCCGCCGCACTGCCTATGTGGAGGCTAAGGGCCTGCTCTACATCGGCACCGGCGTCTCCGGCGGCGAGGAAGGCGCCTTAAAGGGCCCCTCCATGATGCCCGGGGGATCTCCGGCTGCCTGGGAGCACGTCAAGCCCATCTTCCAGGCCATCTGCGCCAAGGTGGAGGACGGCTCCCCCTGCTGCGACTGGGTGGGCGAAAACGGCGCGGGCCACTTTGTCAAGATGGTGCACAACGGCATCGAGTACGGCGACATGCAGCTCATTTGCGAAGCCTACCAGCTCATGCGCGATATGCTTGGCATGACGGCCGACGAGATGCACGAGGTGTTCAAGGCCTGGAACGAGACGGATCTGGACAGCTACCTCATCGAGATTACGCGCGATATCCTGGCCTACAAGGATGCCGACGGCAAGCCCATTGTGGATAAAATCCTCGACACCGCGGGCCAGAAGGGCACGGGCAAGTGGACGGGCATTGCCGCGTTGGACGAGGGCGTGCCGCTGACATTGATCGGCGAAGCGGTGTTCTCCCGCTGTCTCTCCGCCATGAAATCGGAGCGCGTGGACGCCGCCAAGGTGTTCCCGCACGAAAAGGTTCCGTTTACGGGCGACCGCAAGGCCTTCATCGAGGATGTGCGCAAGGCCCTCTACGCCTCCAAGATCATCTCCTACGCGCAGGGCTACACCCTCATGCGCGCCGCCGCCAAGACCTACGGCTGGAACCTCAACTACGGCGGCATCGCGCTGATGTGGCGCGGCGGCTGCATCATCCGCTCGGTGTTCCTTGGCAAAATCAAGGAGGCCTACGACGGCAATCCGCAGCTAACCAACCTGCTGATCGACCCGTATTTTGCCGATACCATCCGTTCGCTCGTGCCCGCATGGCGCAACGTCTGCGCCACGGCCATTCAACACGGCATCCCCATGCCCGCGTTTTGCACGGCGCTCAACTACTTCGATGGCTACACCACGGAGTTTTTGCCCGCCAACCTCTTGCAGGCGCAGCGCGATTACTTCGGCGCGCACACCTACGAGCGTCTCGACAGCCCGCGCGGCAAGTTCTTCCACACCAACTGGACGGGCGAGGGCGGCGACACCGCAGCCTCCACCTATAACGCCTGACCCATTGACGGGGCCGCGCATGTTTTGGGCGGCCCCGTCCCAACAATAAGAAAGATAATAGAAGGAGCAACCACTATGGAACTTCCGTTCAAACCCGATTTTAAGGGAAAAACCGCCGTCGTAACAGGCGGCGCGGGCGTGCTGTGCGGCATGTTTGCCAAGGCCATCGCCGCTTGCGGCGCAAAGGTAGCCATCCTCGACCTGGCCGACGACAAGGCGTGGCTGGTCGCCAACGAGATCAAGGCCGCGGGCGGCGAAGCCATGGCCGTCAAGGTCAACGTGCTGGAAAAGGAAAGCGTCGAGGCCGCGCACCAAGCGGTGCTGCAAGCCTACGGCAAGTGCGATATCCTCATCAACGGCGCAGGCGGCAACAGCCCGCGCGCCAGCACCGACGACGAGTTCTTCGACCGCGCCGTGCTGGAGGCCCCCGATAAAAAGAGCTTTTTCGACCTTGACCCCGCGGGCTTCGATTTTGTGTTCGGCCTGAACCTGAAAGGAACGCTTTTGCCCACGCAATCGTTTGCCATCGATATGGTCGACCGCCCCGGCTCCGTCATCCTCAACGTCAGCTCCATGAACGCCTTTACGCCGCTGACCAAGATCCCCGCGTACTCGGCCGCCAAGGCCGCCGTCTCCAACTTTACCCAGTGGCTGGCGGTGCACTTTTCCAAGTGCGGCGTGCGCGTCAACGCCATCGCCCCGGGCTTCTTCTCCACCGCGCAAAACGCCAAGCTATTGTGGAACGACGACGGCACGCCCACCGCGCGCACGGGCAAAATCCTGCTTAATACCCCCATGGGCCGCTTCGGCGAGCCCGAGGAGCTGGTTGGCGGGCTGCTGTTTTTGCTGGACAACAAGGCCGCGGCGTTCGTTACGGGTGTGGTGCTGCCCATCGACGGCGGCTTCTCTGCATACAGCGGGGTGTAACCCATGGAATTGCATTTGCGCGCCGAAAGCGAACAGGGCTTGACCGACGAGCAGCTGCGCGCGGGCCTCGTTTCCGTACTGGAACAGCGCCCCGCAAAGCATGTTTTGCTCATCCCGCCCGATTATACGCGCTATCACTCCAAAGCGGGCTTCCTTTCCAACGTCTGCTATCATTATTATACCGATCGCGGCGCCACGGTGGACGTGCTGCCCGCGCTGGGCACGCATGTGCCCGTTACCCGTGAGCAGGCGGCGGATATGTTCGGCGATATCCCGTTTGAAACGTTCATCCCCCACTCCTGGCGAAACGACGTGGTAAAGCTGGGCGAGGTGCCCGCCGATTATCTGTCGGAAATCACCGACGGCCTGTGGAACGAGCCCATCGATGTGGAGGTCAACCGCCTGGTCATGGACCCCAAGTACGACCTGATCCTGTCCGTCGGGCAGGTGGTGCCGCACGAGGTCATTGGCATGGCCAACCACTCCAAAAACCTGTTTGTGGGCGTGGGCGGCAGCGATATGATCAACAAATCCCACATGGTCGGCGCGGTGTACGGGATGGAGCGCATGATGGGCCGCGATTTTACGCCCGTGCGCAAGGTCTTTGACTACGCGCTCGCCCGCTACCTGGCCGATCGGCCGATCCTGTTCCTGCTCACCGTCACCACCGCGCCCGAGGGGACCGCGCTTACGCACGGCCTGTATATCGGCAGCGAGCGGGACGCGTTGGAGGCTGCCATTGCGCACGCGCAGCAGCAGAACATCGACTTTGTCGAGCATGGCATCAAAAAATGCGTGGTCTACCTCGACCCCAAGGAGTTTCAGAGCACCTGGCTTGGCAACAAGGCCATTTACCGCACGCGCATGGCCGTGGCCGACGACGGCGATTTGATCGTGCTGGCCCCGGGCGTGGAGCGCTTTGGCGAGGATGCGAGCGTGGATGCGCTCATCCGCAAGTACGGCTACTGCGGCCGCATGAAGGTGCTGGAGCTGTTCAACAGCCTCGCTTGCGCAGACCTGCGCGCCAACATGGGCGCGGCGGCGCACCTCATCCACGGCTCGTCCGACGGGCGCTTCCGCATCACCTACGCCGTCAAGGACATTTCGCAGGAGGAGATCGCGTCGGTGCACTTTATCCCCGCCGATTACGACGCCATGGCCAGGCGCTACGACCCAAGCAAACTCAAGTACGGCTATAACACCCTGCCCGACGGCGAGGAGATCTTCTTCATCCCCAACCCCGCCCTGGGCCTGTGGATCAACAAGGAAGCCTTTGGCGAATGAGGCAGGCGGCATGAAGCAGATACTCATACTGGGCGCCAAGGGCGCGGGCAAGAGCACGCTGATACAGCGCTTGCTGGCCGATCTGCCGCACATCCGCCCGCACGGCTTTGTCACCAAGCGCGAGCCGCCCGATGCGGAGGGCTTTTGCCAGGTGTACATCCACCCCGCCGCCGATGCTGTGGCGGATTGGCAGCGCACGGAGCATAACCGCATCGGCGCATGCCGCGATCGGCGCGGGCAGGCCAAGGCGGAGACGTTCGACGGCTACGGCGTGGAGCTATTGTCCGACATCCCCGCGGGCGCGCCGGTCGTGATGGACGAGCTGGGCTTTTTTGAAACGGAAGCCCATGCCTTCCGAAAGCGCGTGATGGAGCTGTTGTCCTCCGACGCGGTGGTGATTGCCGCCGTCAAGGACAAGCCGACGGACTTTCTGGACGAGGTGTTGCGTCACGAAAACGCCACGGTGTACCGCATCGACGCCGAAAACCGCGATGCGCTGTACGAAACGCTTCGCGCAGAGCTTGCGCCCCTGTTTGCAGGACGCTGACCCCCCGTTTGCACGCTCCCTACGGCGGCCGTTATGAAACGCGGCCGCCGTTTTATTGCGGCGCCGTCTGCACACTTGTTTGCGTCCGCTGCGGCGGGACAGATTCTTCGTCGCTACGCTCCTCAGAATGACACGGAAAAGAGCCGCCCTCGGAATGACAATCGTTCCGTGTCATTCCGAGCCAACGCCGCAGCGTCGCCCTAAGGCGTCTCCCACCCTTCCGTGTCATCCTGAGCGAAGCCGAAGGGTCCTGAAAGCAGCGTGCGCGCGCAGGATTCTTCGTCACAGACCCCCTCGGAATGACAAGAACGGCCCGCATGCCGCCGCCAATGCACTGTTTGTCGGATAAAAACATACGGATTAACAAATTATCCATAGTTTTTTCACAATACATGCGAGAATTCACCCCCCCACATTATGATACACTGTATGCATATTCTAATGGGTAATTGTGCCGTGGTGTACCCATTTATGGGCGGCATCCCCCACCACCATACGGATACGACTTCCTTTAAGGAGTGTGACAGCCATGGAAAAGAATGACGGAACGTTCGGCCGCGACCCGTACGGGTATGCTGCGCCCGGCAACGAGGGCGACGCCACCGATACACAGCCCGCTTACGAGCAGGCGGAGGCGGCGGGCGGGCAGGCCCCCGTCACAGGCTCCGCTTTCAACCAGAATCCGTACGCCAACCAGGGGTACGATCCTCAAGCGTACACCCGCCCCAACCCGTACGGGCAACAGCCATACCCGCCGCAGGGCTATCCGCAGCAGCCGCAGCAGGCCTACGACCCCGCAGCCTACCGACAGCCGCAGGCCTACGATCCCGCGGCCTATCAGCAGCCCCAGCAGGGTTACCCGCAGCAGCCCGCTGCTGCCTACGACCGTGCGGCCTACCGCGCACAGCGCGGCTATCAGCCGCAGCAGCAGGGCTATGACCCCGCAGCCTACCAGCAGCCGCAGCAGGCCTACGACCCCGCCGCCTACCAGCAGCCGCAGCAGGCCTACGACCCCGCGGCCTATCAGCAGCCCCAGCAGGGCTATGACCCGGCCGCCTATCAGCAGCCCCAACAGGGCTACGATCCCGCGGCCTATCAGCAGCCGCAGCAGGGCTACGACCCCGCAGCCTACCAGCAGGCGCAGCAGGGGTACGACCCAGCGGCCTACCAACAGCCATACGCACGGCAGCCTTATGCCCCGCAGTACGGGCAGCAGGGCTATCAGCAGCCCGCTTACGGCGAGCCGAGCGCCTATGGTGCAGCGGAGCACCGCGACGCCAAGCGGAACGACTACGACGAGGAGCCGTACGAACGCGACGGCAATACGACGGGCCGCCGCCGCGTTGTGAAAAGCAGCTACGACGACGCACACGATTTTGATTACGACGGAGAGGACGACTACGACGAGCGCGACGGCGATGACGGAGAGCCGGGCGGCTTTGCCGCTTTCCTGCACGGCATCGGCGATTACCTCACGCATCTGCCAACCAAGACCCTCATCATATTCGGCGGCTCCATTGCGGTGCTGCTGGTGGCGGTAATATTGCTGGTGGTGTTGCTGCCGGGCAACAAGGCGCCCGATGCGCCGCAGCAGGGCGGGCAGCTTGCGCTGGCCGATATCACCTTTACCCCCTCTCTGCCGCCGACGCTG
>CAZRIT010000087.1:0-5346 GCA_964600225.1 uncultured Oscillospiraceae bacterium
TTGCCTCTATCATACACGATATTGGGAAAAAGAACAATCTTTAATATCGCAAACCAGGCGAAACCTGTCGGCAAACAAACTATACCTTCGCCTCCAAAGCGGATGGCGACTATTATTATGAACCGCTGGACGCTGCGTGGGCGTATCCCGACGCCAAGGGCAGCGACCTAGCGTATGTTTCTGGCGCGCATCAAATATCGCGCTCCGACCCTGCGATGATTTCCTATTCGGTGCCGTTGCTTTCCAAGGAGGGCTATCCGTACGCCGTGCTCGGCGTCGAGCTGTCCGTCAAGCACCTTGCGTCGCTGCTGCCGAACAAGGAGCTCAACGAGCAGGATCGGTGCTGCTATGTGTTGGCGCTGCAGGATGCCGAAAGCCTGGACTGCACGCCGATTATCGGGACGGGCACGCTGTATAACCGCTGCTTTGGTAACGATTCCGTCATTCCGTGCGCAAACGTCAATGCAACGGGCGGCTTCAACGTGACGGGGCGCGGGGATGTGGACGTGTATGGCGACACGGCGCGCCTGCGCATCAATAACAGCAACAACCCGTTTGAGGATCGGCAGCTCACGCTGCTTGCGCTGGTGGAAAGCCACACATTGTTTGCGTATATCGAGCGCGTCAGGCTGACGCTAATGGTGGTTTCGCTGGCTTCGCTGCTGATGGGCGTGTTGGGCATCCTGCTGGTCAGCCGTCGGTTTGCCTCGCCCATCACGGCGCTGGCCAAGCGCGTGCGCGGCATGAAGACGCAGTCCGATTTTGCATTGGAACGGCTTGGCATTACGGAAATCGATCAACTGGTGGATTCGATTGAGGAGCTGAACCGAAACGTCAGCAAAAACAGCGCGCGCACGGAGTTCTTTTCCCGCATGAGCCACGATATGCGCACGCCCATGAACGCCATCATCAGCTTTTCCTCGCCCGAACTGCTGGAGGACGCCACGGAAACGGTCAAGGATGATTATCTCAATAAAATCCACGCCTCGGGCGAGTACCTGCTGGCTTTGATCAACGAAGTGCTGGATATGACCAAGATCGAAAGTAACAAAACCGAGCTGCGCATTGCATCCGTGCGGGCGTGCAGGCTGTTTGATACCACCATCCCGATTATCGAAAAGCTCGCGCAGAAGAAGAACATCGATTTTTCGGCAGACATGCGCATCGATCCCGACTTGTATGTCAAGGCGGATGTGCAGCACCTCAACCAAATCATCATGAACCTGCTGTCCAATGCGGTGAAATTTACCGCGGAGGGCGGTTTTGTCAGGCTGAATGCGGAACTGACCCGGGATGCCGACGATGCCGAGCGCATGCTCTGCCGCATCGTGGTGGAGGATAACGGCATTGGCATGAGCGAGGCGTTCATGAAGCAGCTATACACGCCCTTCGAGCAGGAAAGCAGCCGTCATGAGGGCACGGGCCTGGGGCTCTCCATTGCCAAGAAGCTCGTGGAGCTGATGGATGGCGCGATCGATTGCGTCAGCCGACAGGGCGTCGGCACTACCTTTACCGTGACGGTGCCGCTGCCCGCGGGCGTTCCCGCCGAGGATGCGCAGTTGCCCTTTTTTTCCACCGAGGAACAGTATGTCCGTGCGCTCAGCGGCAAGCGGATGCTGGTGTGCGAGGACAACGCCATCAATACCCTAATCGTGCAGCGGCTGCTGGCAAAAAGGGGTATCCACGTTGTGGTGGCGGAGGATGGGCAGGCGGGCGTGGAAACCTTTGCGGCGTCCGACGTCAACGCCTTTGACGCAATCCTGATGGACGTGCGTATGCCCGTGATGGACGGGCTGGCCGCTACAAGGGCCATCCGCGCATTGCCAAGGGCGGATGCGGCGACCGTGCCGATCATCGCCATGACAGCCAACGCCTTTGAGGAGGATGAGCAGGCGAGCAGGGCGGCGGGGATGAACGCGCACCTGGCAAAGCCTGTGGACCCGAGCATGCTGTTTGCCACGCTGATGCGGTTTCTTGCATAGGCACGTCGAGCGGTATGCTTCGCGCAACCGATGCATTTTTGGAGGAAATTTGATGAACAACCGCGAGGTCCCGGCCGCATTTTTCGCTGCGGAAAACCGCAGGGATTGGCAAGCCTACCGCGGCTTTCTGCACGAGGACGTGGTATGGGTGCTGCACGCGCGGGAGACCGCGCATTGCGGGCATTGACAGCTACATGCAAACCATCATGGCCGCTTATCGGGACAACGACAACACCTTTACCTGCGAAGCCCTGTATGGAAGCGGCGACGCTAGCCGCATCGTTGCAATGCTTGTGAACAGCCTCGGCGCACGCTCGTGCGACATATTCGAGTTTTCGGATGGAAAAATCCGGGCGGAATACGAATTCTTGCTTTGATGCATGTCTTTTTGCACAAGGGCGTTGGTTTAAACCGCATGCATGTGATACTATATTAGACAGAACATTGCGTATGCGCAATTTGGCATGCCGCGCGGAGAGGGGACTGCCGATGTCTTTATCGAGCATATACAACCTGGGGAGCCTGCTGCTGGGGTTGGTGGCATGGAGCCTGCCCATCGTGGCCATCTACGGCAAGCGCAAGGAGATTGGCGGGCGGATGCGGCTGATGGCGGCAAGCTTTACGGCGGCCGCCGCTTCGCTTTGCCTGCAATTATTTGAAGTCTTAAACCGCGTCAGCATCAGCGATTGGTCGGCTTTGCTGGATACCATGTCGTTTGTGTGCAGGGTGGCCGTGTTCATGCTGGCGGTGACCGTGCTGCTCAACGTGTTTTTGCTGGCGGCATGCCGTGAGGAACAGGCAAAAAACGCAGCCGATAGAGCCTAGCCATTGATTGACAACCGCACGCCAAAAATAATATATTTTTTTATTGCCAAACACGGAACGGTGTGCTAAAGTATACACATTATTTTTTTACGAAGGCGAGGGATTGCAATGACTCTGTGGAAAGATGCGACGGCATACAAAAACTTTGGCGTGGATGTGTTCTCCGATGAGGTGATGCAATCCCGTCTGGATGCGGCCGACTATGCCGCTCTGCGCAGGATTATTGATGAAAACGGCACCCTGACGCTGGAGACGGCGGGCGCGGTGGCCAAGGCGATGATGGAATGGGCGCTGGAGAAGGGCGCAACGCACTACACACACTGGTTCCAGCCCATGACGGGCGCAACGGCGGAGAAGCGCGATACGTTTTTGCACTTCGGCGGCCTGGAGAAGGAGCCGATACTGGCTTTTTCGGCCAAGGCTCTGATCAAGGGGGAGGCGGACGGGTCGTCGTTCCCGACGGGCGGGCTGCGGCTGACGTTTGAAGCGCGCGGCTATACCACATGGGACTGCACCAGCCCCGCGTTTATCAAGCGCGATGCGGACGGGGCGCTGTGCCTGTGCATCCCGACGGCGTTTTGCGCGTTTTCGGGCGAGGCGCTGGATGAAAAAACGCCGCTGCTGCGCTCCATGCAGGTCATCAATCGGCAGGCGCTCAGGGTGTTGAAGGCCCTCGGCGCGCCCGCAAAGCGCGTGGTGCCGACCATGGGCGCGGAGCAGGAATACTTCTTAATCGAGAAAGCGAGCTTCCGCCGCCGCAAGGACCTGGTCTATACTGGCCGCACGCTCTTTGGCGCACAGCCCGCCAAGGGGCAGGAGATGTCCGATCAGTACTATGCGGCAACGCCGCAGCGTGTGATCGAATTCATGCACGACCTCAACGAGACGCTCTGGCGCATGGGCGTACCCTGCAAGACCGAGCACAACGAGGTGGCGCCCTCGCAGTATGAGCTGGCGCTGGTGTTTGAAACCCTGAACGTCGCCGTCGATCACAACCAGATTGTGATGGAGATGATGCGCCGCGTTGCCGATAAGCACGGCATGACATGCCTGCTGCACGAAAAGCCGTTTGACAACATCAACGGCAGCGGCAAGCACAACAACTGGTCGCTCTCCACCGACGACGGGCGCAATCTCCTAAAACCCGGCAAGGATGAACAGAGCAACCGCGTATTCTTTACGTTCTTTCTGGCCACCATCGCCGCGGTCGATGAATATGCCGAGATGCTTCGCCTGAGCTGCTCGAGCATCGGCAACGAGTATCGTTTGGGCGGGCATGAAGCGCCCACGCCCATCATATCCGTGTTTGTGGGCGATCTGCTGCAGCGTGAGCTTGCGGGAATTGGCAGCGGCGCGGGCGTGGCGCCGCACAAAAAGGAAACCATGGATATCGGTGTCTCGACCATGGCGACGCTGCTTAAGGATGATACCGATCGCAACCGCACCTCTCCGTTTGCGTTTACGGGCGATAAGTTTGAGTTTCGGATGGTGGGCTCCTCGCAGTCGCTGGGGCTGCCCAACACGGTGCTCAACACCATCGTGGCCGAGATGCTTATGCGCATTGCCGATGTTTTGGAGAAGGCGGAGGACGTGGACAAGGCGTGGGAAACGCTCATGGGCGAGCTGTATACCAGGCACAGCCGCGTCATCTTCAACGGCAACAACTACGACCCAGCGTGGCAGGTGGAGGCGAGGAAGCGCGGGCTGCCCAACATCGACAACACCGTGGACGCCATCCTTGTATCGCGCGAAAAGAAGGTGCGCGATGTGTTTACACGCCACCTGGTCATGACCGAGGCGGAGGTCAACGCGCGCACGGAGATTTCGCTCAAAAACTATGCCACCGCCGCGCGCATCGAGGCCGTCACCATGCTCAAAATCACCAGGCAGAGCATCATGCCAGCCGTGGCGGAGTATACGCACAGCCTGGCGGAAACCGTTGCCCGCGCGGCCGATTGCCTGGTACCCGTGCCCGCGCAGACGGCCATGCTGACCGATCTCAACGGCAAGCTGAACGAATGCCTGCTGGCGGCGGATGCGCTGGAGGAAGCGCTTTCGAGAATGCCCAGCGGCGATGTTTCCGCGCAGGATGCGGCGACGGCGTTTCGGGATGTGGTCAAGCCGCGCATGCTCGCGCTGCGCGCCGTGGTGGACAATCTGGAATGCATCACGGGCAAGAAATACTGGCCGCTGCCCTCGTACGGCGAGATGCTGTTCAAGGTGGAGTAGGGCCGATATCCTCTGACGCGCATGGGAACGGGCGACAGGGACACGCTGCCGCCCGTTTTGATTGCAGCGGATCGGTCGGTGATGCGGGACAGAAAAATTCTGTGCGGGAAGGCATTTTCCCGTTGACACTTTTCGTGTAATCGGCTATACTAATTTAGCATTTGTGATGTGTCGGGGGAGCATAGCTCAGCTGGGAGAGCACTTGCCTTACAAGCAAGGGGTCACAGGTTCGAGCCCTGTTGTTCCCACCATGATTTGGCCCGGTAGTTCAGTTGGTTAGAATGCCAGCCTGTCACGCTGGAGGTCAGGG
>CAZRIT010000088.1:0-3447 GCA_964600225.1 uncultured Oscillospiraceae bacterium
GGGTGTCGGGGGGCCGTAAGGGGGAAATCGGAATCCCCCTCGGCCCCCCGACGTATGCCGTTATGCAAGCAAACAGCACACGCCCTTTTTGCCGCGGGCAAAACCGACCGATACCCCGCCGCAGCGGCAAGGCACGTTGTTCCCTGCGGGAACAAAGATTCCTCGCTGCGCTCGGAATGACACGAAACACGCTGTCATTCTGAGGAGCGCAGCGACGAAGAATCTTGCCCGCCGCAGCGGATGCGCACAGCGGGGGCCGCATGCCGCCCAAAGCAGCGGATGCGCACAGCGGGGGGCGCATGCCGCCCAAAAGCGGCGCATAATGGAAAGATTCTGAAAACAATGTGGTACAGGCGGTTGAGTCGGCTTGCCATGACATATATAATTTGATATGATACACGTTGCGATTTTTCATCGTGAAACGGAGAGGGATTGACGAGCATGGAGAGCCGCGCCATCGGCAAAAAAGCGACCGCGAACCGCAAAAAGCGGGGACATTTGGATTATCCGATCCTCATGACCGTGGCGCTTTTGTGCGCCTTTGGGCTGGTGATGGTTTTTTCGGCCAGCTACTACTATGCCCAGAATACCGCCTCCGTGGGCTACGACGGTTACTACTATATCCGCAAGCAGGCGGTGTTCCTTGCCATCGGATTGCCGATGATGATACTGGTTTCGTATGTGGACTACCGCAGGTTCGAAAAGTACAAGGTTGTGGTCATCCTCGTCTCCATCGCGCTGCTGGTGGCGGTGCTCATATTCGGCCAGGTGACCAACGGCGCAAAGCGATGGCTGGTCATCGGCGGCCAGAGCATCCAGCCGTCGGAGATTGCCAAATTCGGCATGATGCTGTACATGTGCTCGTTCATGGCCAAAAAGCATAGCGTCATGCGCAGCTTTACCATGGGCATGCTTCCCATGCTTTTGGTCATCGGCGTCATTTGCGGGCTGGTCATGCTGCAGCCGAACATGTCCATGGCCGTTATCATGGGCATGATGGGCTATGCGCTGCTGTTCATCGGCGGCGCGGATACCAAGCAGATGATCCTGCTGGCGGTGGTCATGGTTGCGGCGTTCGGGCTCTTGGCCGTCATTGCGCCGTACCGATTGGCGCGCCTGACCTCGTATACCGATCCGTGGGCGGATCCGCTGGGCGACGGATATCAGCTTATCCAGTCCTACTACGCGCTGGGCGCGGGCGGGCTGTTTGGCGTTGGGCTCAACAACAGCAAGCAGAAGCTGCTGTACATGACCTACGGCGAGTCGGACTTCATCTTCGCCATCGTCTGCGAGGAGCTCGGGCTTATCGGCGGGCTGGCGGTGCTGCTGGCATACGCGTTCATCGTGTACCGCGGGCTGCGCGTGGCGCTGCGCTGCCGCGATCGGTTCGGCAGCCTTCTGGCGGGCGGCATCACGGTGGTGTTCGGTATCCAGGTGTTCATCAACATCGGCGTGTGCACGGGGCTGGTGCCCACCACGGGCCAGGCGCTGCCGTTCATCAGCGCGGGCGGTTCGTCGATGATGATATTCCTCGCCGCCATGGGCGTGCTGTTGAGCCTCTCGCGCTCGACGAACGTGTAAATTTTTCGTTTTTGTCGGACTTTGCCGAAACGTTGTCGGAACATTCGGCCCGTTCCCTGCATAGAATAGTCTGTGCTGGGAGGTGTTCCATGGCGAACCTGATCGTCACGGGCGGGTATCCGCTGACGGGCTGTTGCCGCATCGGTGGGGCAAAAAACGCGGTGCTTCCGATACTGGCCGCATGCGTGCTGACAAAACGCTCCGTGCGGCTTTTGAACTGTCCGCGTTTGACCGACGTGGACAACATGGCCCGCATCCTCAAAACCCTGGGCTGCACGGTGCGGCACGAGGGCGATATCATGGATGTGTGCGCCAGGGATGCGGCGGGCTTTGAGCTGCCCGAGCACCTGAGCAAGGAGCTGCGCTCCTCCATATTCCTGCTCGGCCCCGTACTGGGGCGGTTTCAGCAGGCGGTGGTGACGCATCCCGGCGGGTGCGAAATCGGCAATCGGCCCATCGATTTGCACCTCAACGGCCTGTCCGCGCTGGGCGTGAAAATCATCGAGGAGGGCGGCCGCATCCGCTGCGATGGCAGCAGGCTGGTCGGCGCGGATATTCACCTGGATTATCCGAGCGTGGGCGCCACGGAAAACGTCATGATGGCGGCCGTGGCGGCGGAGGGCGAGACCTACATCCGCAACGCTGCCCGCGAGCCTGAGATTGCCGATCTGCAAAGGTTTTTGTGCGCGGCGGGCTTCCGTGTGCGCGGCGCGGGCTCGTCCACCATTGTCATCCGCGGCGGCTGTACGCCGCGGGATGTGGTGCACACCGTCATGCCCGATCGCATTGTGGCGGGCACGCTTTTGACGGCGGCGGCCATTACGGGCGGCGAGGTGACGGCGGAGAACGTCGTGGCCGAGCACATGACGGGCACGCTCAAAAAGCTGTGCGAGGCGGGCTGCCGCATCCGCGTGACGGATCATGCGGTGACGCTGTCGGGCGGCGAGCGGCCAAGGGAGATTCAGCGCATCGAGACGCTGCCGCACCCCGGCTTTCCCACCGATATGCAAGCGCAGCTGTTTGCGCTCTGCTCGGTGGCGGACGGCACGAGCGTCATTGTGGAAAACGTGTTTGAAAACCGCTTCAAGCACGCGCAGGAGTTGGCGCGCATGGGCGCGGTCAGCACCATCAAGGGCAACACCGCCGTGATTCGCGGCGTTGCCAGGCTCACGGGCGCGGATGTGACCGCGCACGATCTGCGCGGCGGCGCGGCGCTGGTGCTGGCGGGGCTGGCGGCCGACGGCGTGACCCGGGTTGGCATGATAGAACGCATCGACCGCGGCTACGAGCGGCTGGAAGAAACGCTCGGCGCGCTCGGCGCCAAGATTGCAAGAGAGGAACCGTAAACCTCGAAGTGGCAAGGGACAAGAACAAAAACAAGGCGGCCAAAAAACCGCCCAAACAGGACAAGCCCAAGAATCCGCACAGCTTCTGGTCGGGCTTTTTTGAGCCTGTGCCCGAGGATGAGGATATCGATCCCGCCATGGCCAACCGCCTGTACGGCGAGCCGCCCGAGATCGAGCAGACCGTGCACCTGTTCAGCGACGACGAGGTGGAATACTCCGATGAGCTGGATGTTGCGGCCGTGGAATCGCTCACCTGGGACGATGGCGAGCCCATCCTGACCGAAGAGGAACGCCTGCAGCGGCTGGCCGAGGCCGAGGCGCTCAGGCGGGAGCGGGAAAAGCGCGCGCGGCCTGCGGCAAAACCGCCCGAGCGGAGCGCAAAAAAGCGCGGCACGGAGGAAGCGCGCGGCAAGGCCAAAACCAAAAAGAAGCGCGGGACGGACGAGCCCAAGCGCGCCAAGGGGAAGCGGCCCGAGCCCGAGCGGCCGAGGAAACAGCGCCCGCCGTCCGAGCAGACCTA
>CAZRIT010000088.1:3547-5137 GCA_964600225.1 uncultured Oscillospiraceae bacterium
CCTACGACGACGGCACGCAGTATGCCGAAGCGCCTGTCTACGGTGACGGCACGCAGTATGCCGAAGCGCCTGTCTACGGTGACGGCGCGCAATATGCCGAAACGCCCGCCACCCCCATCGATCTGTTCGAGGACGGGGCCGATGCGGACGCTGCCGCGCTGCCGTTTGAAACGGAGTATGACGCTGCTGAACCCATCCGCCTGTTCGACGACGACGGAAACGAGACGGGCAGCTATCTCGACGACGACACCGCGCGCATACGGATGTTCCGTACGGGCACAGCGTCCACCACGCGCATTCACGTCAAGCAGACGGAATCGGCCATCCGCAGCGAGGAGGCCCGCCGCCGCGCCGAAGCGCGCGCCGCGCAGGAGCGCCGCGAGGCCATGGCCAACCGCCGGGACCGCCGCAAGAAGCGCATACGCACCGTGCGCAGCGTATTTGGCAATATTGCCTTCATGCTGTTTTTGATCGCGACGATCGCCGTTGCGCTGTATTACGGGTTCCTGCTGACGGATATCATCGTGGTCGGCAACGATACCTATACGTCCGATTACATCATCGAGCAATCGGGGCTGGAGCGCGGCAGGCATATGCTGATGTGCGATTTGGACGCGGCAGAGGAAGCCATCAGCGAAAACCCGTACTTGCAGGTGGACGGCATCACCTATATATTCCCAAGCCGTATCCGCATTACCATCACCGAGCGCAAGGAGGCGGCGGGCATCATCGGCCTGGATTACAACGTCATCATCGATAAAAACGGCTATGTGCTCTCCATGAGCGGCGGGACGGACCTTTCCAAGCTGCTGCGGGTAACGGGCGTGAGCATGACGGGCTTCCAACTCGGCCAGCGGCTGGGGCAGGGGAACGATTTTACCACCGCCACGCTCATCCAGCTCATCGAGCAGCTGGAGGAATACAACCTGATGCAGACCATTACGGCCGTAGATATGACCACGCCGCTGGCCATCACCATGACGGCCTCCAACGGCTTGAAAATCCATTTGGGACAGGCCACCGACCTGCCCGAAAAGATGTATTCGCTCAGCCGCCTGATCCCGCAGTTTCTTTCCAAGAATATCAGCACGGGCACCCTGTACCTGTCCGCAAGAGGCGGCACGGTTTATTCTCCGTCCTCGGCGGAGAGCAATGCGCGCCTTGCGCGCGAGGCGGCCCAGGCAGCGGCGGCGCAGATGATCGATAACGACGGCGACGGTAAGGACGATGTCACGGGCGCCGATATGCCTGTGCTGCCCGATGATGGCGGCGCGGATACCACGCTCCCCGGCGCGCTCACGGGTGCGGCCATTCCCTCCTCCACGCCAGCGCCGTCCAACCTTGGGGGCACGTCGGATTCGTTCTCGGGCTGAAGGCGCGCACCAACAACAATCGGGTATACAACAACCTCCGTTCCATGGAACGGAGGTTGTTTGTTCGTCCGCTTTGTCATTCTGCGCCGCTGCGGGGGCATACGCGTTGTGCCATTCCGAGCCGACGCCACAGCGTCGCCCGTCGTGTCATCCTGAGCGAAGTCGAAGGATCTTGAGGGCCGCGTGTACACGTTGCTCGGGGTATGTGCAAGTCGTC
>CAZRIT010000089.1:0-5028 GCA_964600225.1 uncultured Oscillospiraceae bacterium
CGGGGGGCCGTAAGGGGGAAATCGGAATCCCCCTCGGCCCCCCGACGTAAGCCGCATGCGCTCGAAACGACAGCATCCTCCCTGCTATCGGCTTTGCAAAAACAAGGCATACAGCGCTTCGGGCGGAAGCGCCTCGGCGCGGATGTTTTCGGGAAGGCCAAGGGAACGCAGCCAATCGGCAAGGTCGTCAACCTCTCCGCCAAGGTTGTTTTTGAGGGTCTTGCGGCGCATGGCAAACGCGCGCTTACAAAACCGCAGCAGGGCCGCGGGGTCGGCGGGCGCATCGGGCCGCTTGACAAAATGCAGCACGCTTGACGATACGTCGGGCGCGGGCAGAAAGCAATCGGCGGGCACATCCAGCACGCGTTCCATGGCGTAGCAAAGCTGCGTAACGATGCTCAGCGGCCCGTACACGCGCTCCGTCGGGCGCGCAAAAAAGCGCATGGCGGCCTCCGACTGCACCATGAGCGTAACGGTTCGGGGCAGCAGCGTCACAAGGCGTTCGGATATGGGCGTGGTAACGTAGTATGGCAAATTGCCCACGGCGGCAAAGGGCGCGGATAACAGCGCCTCGGGCAGCGCAACGTCCAGAAAGTCCGCGATCAGCACGGTGAGCTTTTCCGTGGGCAGGATGGCGCGCAAAATGTCCGCCAGATGCGCGTCCTTTTCCACGGCATACACCGCGCTTGCGCGCTGTGTAAGCGGGGCGGTCAGGGCACCAAGCCCGGGGCCGATTTCCAGCACGGGCATGCCGTCGATGTCCGCCGCGTCCACGATGCGGCCGATGACCGCGTCGCTGCACAAAAAATTCTGCCCCAGCGCCCGATTGGGCGTGAGCCGATGCGCCATGAGGATGCTTTTGAGCCGTTCGCGTTCCTGCATGGCTGCATTCTACCATGATTGGGCCTTCGTCACAAGCATGCATGCGGGAAAGCGGATTCCCTTTTTGCGGAAAGTTTGTTATACTATTGGTTCAAACTTGTAAGGCATGAGGGTACAAAACAGGATGGATTTTAAAAGCGCAATCGCCCGGGCCGTCGCGGCGGCCGTGGGCATGGAACAGGAACAGGCGTTCGGTCTTTTGGAGACGCCGCCCAACAAGGCGCTGGGCGATTATGCGTTCCCGTGCTTTCGGCTGGCAAAGGAGCTGCGCAAGGCGCCGCCCGCGATTGCCGCCGAGCTGGCGGGCAGCATCGTTTTGCCCGCAGGCGTGCAAAAGGCGGAGGCCGCGGGCCCGTACGTCAACTTTTCGCTCGATCGCGCGGCGTTTGCCGCCGCAACGCTCGGCCGCGTGTTTGCCGAGGGCGCGCAATACGGCAGGCAGGAGATTGGCAACGGCAAAAACGTGTGCATCGACTATTCCTCCGTCAACATCGCCAAGCCCTTCCACATCGGGCATCTGCCCACAACCGTCATTGGCAATGCGCTATACCGCATCTATAACCACATGGGCTACCACAGCGTGGGCATCAACCATTTGGGCGATTGGGGCACGCAGTTTGGCAAGATGATTGTGGCATTCCGCAAATGGGGCGACCGCGCCACCGTGGAAGCGGGCGGTGTGGACGAACTGGTGCAGTTGTATGTGCGCTTCCATCGGGAGGCGGAGGCGGACGAATCGCTCAATGACGAGGCGCGCAACTGGTTTAAGCGCATCGAGGATGGCGACGCGGAGGCCACGGCGCTGTTCGATTGGTTTAAGGAGATTACCCTGCACGAGGTCGCCGAAATTTACGAGCTGCTGGGCATCCGCTTTGACAGCTACGCGGGCGAAAGCTTCTACAACGACAAGATGGGCCGCGTGGTGGACGAATTGAAGGCCAAGGGCCTGCTAAAGCTCGACCGGGGCGCGATGATTGTGGATCTGTCGGAATACAGGATGCCGCCGTGCATCATATTGCGTTCCGACGGCGCCACCCTCTACGCCACGCGCGATATCGCCGCGGCGCTGTACCGCAAGGATACCTACGATTTTGCCAAGTGCCTGTATGTGGTGGCCTACCAGCAGGATTTGCACTTCCGCCAGTGGTTCAAGGTGGTAGAGCTGATGGGTTACCCGTGGGCCAAGGACCTGGTGCATGTATCGTTTGGCATGGTATCGGGCACGGAGGGCGCGTTCTCCACGCGCAAGGGCAACATGGTCAAGCTGCGCGATGTTTTGCAGGCCGCGTGCGACAAAACCTACGATATCATCTGCCAAAAGAGCCCCGAGCTGGAGAACAAGCGGGAGATTTCGCGGCAGGTGGGCATCGGCGCGCTCATCTGGAACAGCCTCTACAACAGCCGCATCAAGGACGTCACGTTCGATTGGGCCACGGTGCTCAACTTTGAGGGCGAGACGGGGCCGTATGTGCAGTATACGCATGCGCGCGCGTGCTCGGTGCTGCGCAAGGCGGCCATCGACGGCGCGGCGGACTATGGAAAGCTCGACGACGCCGAGTCCGCGGCGGTGGTATCGGCCATTGCGGCGTTCCCCGACGCCGTGCGCGAGGCCATGGAGAAGAACGAGCCGTATCTGGTATCGCGCGCAATCATCGCGGTGTGTCAGGCGTTCAACAAGTTCTATTACGACTGCCAGATCATCGTGGACGACGCCGCATTGAAAAACGCGAGGCTTTCGTTGACCGACGCCGTGCGCCAAACGGTCGCCGTGGGGCTAAACCTCCTTGGCATCGAAGCGCCCGAGCGCATGTAGCGCTTGGCCGCATAACCGCAATTTATGGGATAAGAGGAAAAACAACATGCTGGATATCAAGCTCATTCGCAGTAACCCCGCGCTGGTGCGCGAGAACATCGAAAAAAAGTTTCAGTTTGATAAGCTGCCGCTGGTGGACGAGGTGCTCGCGCTGGACGAGGAAAACCGCAAGGCCATTGCAAGGAGCGACGAGCTGCGCAACCGCCGCAACGTGGTGAGTAAGGAGATCGGCAAGCTCATGGGGCAGGGCCGCCGCGACGAGGCCGAGCAGGCCAAGCGGCAGGTCACCGAGATGGCAGATGACATGGCCGCGCTCGACAAGCGCCGCGCAGAGCTGGCGGAGGAAATCCGCAGCCGCATGCTGGTCATCCCCAACATCCTCGACGCCTCCGTGCCCATCGGCCGCGACGATACGGAAAACGTGGAGGTGGAGCGCTTCGGCGAGCCCGTCGTGCCCGATTTTGAAATTCCCTATCATACCGATATCATGGAACGGCTTTGCGGCATCGATCTGGACAATGCCAGGAAGGTGGCGGGCAACGGCTTCTACTATTTGGTGGGCGACGTGGCGCTTTTGCATAGCTGCATCCTCAACTATGCGCGCGATTTTATGATTTCGCGCGGGTTTACCTATTGCATCCCGCCGTTTATGATCCGAAGCAGCGTCGTCACGGGCGTGATGAGCTTTGCCGAGATGGAGGGCATGATGTACAAGATCGAGGGTGAGGACCTCTATCTCATCGGCACCAGCGAGCACAGCATGATCGGGCGCTTCATCGATAGCTTTCTGGAGGAGGCGTCGCTGCCTGTGACACTGACCAGCTATTCGCCGTGCTTCCGCAAGGAGGTCGGCGCGCACGGCATCGAGGAGCGCGGGGTATACCGCGTGCACCAGTTTGAAAAGCAGGAGATGATTGTGCTGTGTAAGCCCGAGGACAGCATGGGTTGGTTTTTCAAGATGCTGCAAAACACCGTCGATTTTTTCCGCAGCATGGATATCCCCGTGCGCACGCTGGAGTGCTGCTCGGGCGATCTGGCCGATCTCAAGGTGAAAAGCTGCGATGTGGAGGCGTGGTCGCCCAGGCAGCAAAAGTACTTTGAGGTGGGCAGCTGCTCCAACCTGGGCGATGCGCAGGCCAGAAGGCTTGGCATCCGCATCAAGGATAAGCAGAAGGGTAACTACTTTGCGCACACCCTCAACAACACCGTGGCCGCGCCGCCGAGGATGCTGATAGCCTTCCTCGAAAACAACCGGCAGCCCGACGGCGCCGTGCGCATTCCCGCGCCGCTGCGCCCCTACATGGGCGGCAGGGACCATATCGGTTGAGGGAAGGGCGCTGTCATTCTGAGGGCCGCAGGCATGCACCCGTGTCATTCTACTCCACGCCTAAGACCGCGCTGCGCGCGGGGCAGAGTCAGAGTACGCATGTGTCTGCGGCCGCAGTGAAGGGCTACAGGCATCCCCGTGTCATTCTGAGGGCCGCAGCCCGAAGAATCTGCCCCGCCGCAGCGGAATACCCGCCTCGCTACAGCGGACGCAATCGGAGGCCATATGTACTACGTCTACATATTGACCAACTGGAACAACCGTGTGCTGTACATCGGCGTAACGAACAACCCCGAGCGGCGTTTGTACGAACACAGGCATCAGCTTGCCGATGGGTTTACCAAAAAATACCGCGTTCACAAGCTGGTTTATTATGAATATACTTCCGATGTGCATGCGGCGATTGCGCGGGAAAAGCAATTGAAAGGTTGGTCACGGGCCAAGAATGACGCGCTGATTACGCAGAGGAATCCGACATGGGAGGACTTGTTCCCTGACGGGAACAAAGATTCCTCGCAGCTTTTGGCTGCTCGGAATGACACCGAAAAGCATTGTCATTCAGAGGAGCGTTAACCGCCCGCATTGTCATTCAGAGGAGCGAAGCGACGTAGAATCTTTCCGAGCGTTAGCGAGGAACGTTGCCTATGCGAACACGTTACCTTCAAGATCCTTCGCCAAAGGCCCTTCGGCGGGATACGCCTCAGGGCGACGCTGCGGCATCGGCTCAGGATGATAACGACGCTGTCATTCAGAGGGCCGCAGGAATTCCCCCATGTCATTCTGAGGGCCGCAGCCCGAAGAATCTGTCCCGCCGCAGCGGACGTCACACTCCGCCACAGCGGCAACAAAGCATAGGAAATGAGCAAATCAAACAGCCCCGCATATGCGGGGCTGTTTGCAAAGTTGAGCCCTCCGCAGAGAAGCCGAATATCATGGTCAAGGGCGACCTGTGCGGCCGAAGCCCATACCTTGGGCATTCCGCTGCCCGCCATCCGCAGGATGGCAA
>CAZRIT010000090.1:0-4939 GCA_964600225.1 uncultured Oscillospiraceae bacterium
CCCATAACCCCTTAAACCGGCCGCTCAATCGCCGCGGGGCTTGTCGGGTTGCAGCAAGGGGCTTTACGCCTTGTGCCGCTACGGCGGGGCAGATTCTTCGTCGCTTCGCTCCTCAGAACGACACCGTGTGAGCTGCACTCCTCGGAATGACAGAGAGAAATCTATGCTCCTCTAAACAAGCGGGTATCCTGCCAAATCAGCTTCTCTCGCGGCCTACAGCACGCTGTCGGGGCCGAAGGACTCGATGTGCATCAAGTGCTCGGCGGCGGCGTTGACGGCGTTGAGCGCGCTAAGCAGCGCCTCAGGCTCGGTCAGCGGTTCGCACACGCGGATGGCCGCGCCCACCTCGTCCACACCCGTATGATCCAAAAACAGCCGCAGTACGGGCGCCGTCTGCTCATACAGTCGGTTCAGTTGCCCAAGCTCGTCGCGCGCGTCCTCGCCCGCAATCGCCCGCTCGGCTGCGGCCGCGGTCAATGCGGTCATCTGCCCGCAGACCTTGTTGACATACCTTGGCGGCACGATGAACAAAAACAGCAGCAGTCCGATGAATGCCGCATTGACCATGCTTCTAACCGTTCGTTCCATCTTGGCCCTCCCGCACTTTCCGCCCGCCGCCCGCGCGCTCCTTGAGCTGCATGCTCAGCGCGCCGTCGAACGAGCGAAACAGGTAGAATACATCCTGCACGCGGTCTGCGCCCAGACTTTTTGCCATGCGTTGCACGCGCTTACCGTTTAGGCCGAGCGTTTGGATGGCATCGTGGCACAGCTCGCCGTCGAGGATGAGCATGTAGCCCAGCCCCGCATCCTTGTTTTGCAGACCCATGTCCCCCACCGTCGGCGCGCAGTACGGGGGCTTGGGCAGCACGCTCATGCTGCCGTTGGTCTCCAGTATGGCATATGCCACCTCGCCAAGGTCGAATATCCCCTTGCTGCGCAGTTGATCGAGCAGGTCGATGAGGGTATAGTTGGTCTGGCGCATGGCGCTTTCGCACACGGCCCCGTCGGAAACGAGGATGACGGGGCTGCCGCACACCACCCGCCGCACGCGGGCGTTTTTCATGCATAGCCAGGTTACAAGCTGCTGCACCAGATACATGCCGATGATGGGCACCACGCTGTACACCAGCGGGATGGCCGTATCGGCTATGGCGCAGCCCGCCAGATCCGCAATCAGCAGCGTAATCAGCAGGTCAAACGGCTGCAGGTCGGCCACCTGCCGCTTGCCCGTGAGGCGTATCACCGCAAAGACCAGCGCGTACATCAGTATCGCGCGCAAAAACAATGTCAGCATACCGCTATCTTTCCGCTTGGCGCGCTTGACGATACGTCGAATCCGTGCGAAAATGAAAAAAACGCACGGGGGAACAGTATGGAACGCATCACCAAACAGGCCTACTATCTGTCCATCGCGGCCGAGGTTGCCCGCCGCAGCACCTGTTTACGGCGCCAGTACGGCGCGGTCATCGTCAAAAACGACGAAATCCTCGCCACGGGCTACAACGGCGCGCCGCGCGGCGATATCAACTGCTGCGACGTGGGCGTGTGCTGGCGCGAGGCCAACAACATCCCCCACGGCGAGCAGTACGAAAAATGCGTGGCCGTGCATGCCGAGTGCAACGCCATCATCAGCGCCAGCCGCAACGAAATGCTCGGTTCCACGCTGTATCTGGCGGGCTTTGAGGGGCTTGACTGCGAAATCGAAAATCCCGTGCCGTGCCTGATCTGCTCCCGCCTCATCAAAAACGCGGGCATCGAACGGGTCATTAATCAACAAGGGGAGGTCGCGCTATGAACGTATCCAAGGTTGGCGACGGCACCGTCGTACTGATCGCGGGCGGCGGCAAGGTATACACCGATGTGGCCGCGCGCTTTACGCGCACCGAGCGGAGCCTTTCCGAAATACTGGCTTCGCCCTACAATGCCGATCTGGTGCGCAGCATTGTGGAAAAGGGGCATCTGGCCGCCACGGAATTCGACTATTTCCTGTTCGGCGTGGAGGGCTACGCGCGCGTGACCGAGGTGCAGCTGGTACGCAAGCGCATTGCCAGCTACCTGATCAAGAGCGGCCGCGTGGATAAGCACGGCAAGCGCTCGTTCGACGTGGTGCTGCCAAACGGCATCCTCGACCATGTGGCCGAATGCACGCTGCCCGACGGTCACACCGTCAGGCTCTCCGCCGCGGATATCCTGTCCGTCGTGGAGCAGTGGTACGACGCGGGCGTTTCGGCGGGTTACAAGGAGGAGGAGCTAAGGTACCTCAAGCCGCAGGGCACGGAGTTCAAGGCGCTGATTGGCATGAACGCGCACTCCCTGCTGGATTGGTTCAAAATCCGCTGCTGCATGAACGCGCAATCGGAAATACGCGACATGGCGTGGAAGATGCTGCGCCTTTGCAAGGAGGCCGCGCCCGCGCTGTTTGCGGATGCGGGCCCAAGCTGTGTAACGCTTGGCTACTGCCCCGAAAACGATTTTCAAAACCCGTCCTGCCACACCATCCGCAAGGTGGATGCATTGAAGCTCATCAAAAACGCCACAGCCGAACAGGCGGAGGGAAAATGACCATGGAAGAATACAGCAATGCGGGTACGGAGCATACGCAGCACCCCAACAACAACCCCATGCGCAACGTTTCCGACGGGTACGCAAAAAAGCCCCGCAAGCGCCGCCGCGGCGGCTTTTGGGGGTTTGTGCGCACGGTGATTGTGCTGCTTGTGCTGGTCGTACTGGCGCTGGTCGCGCTCGACTTCACGGCCTTTGCGCACAACCCCGCCAACTCGCCCGTTTACGAGGCGGTGCAGTTTGCGCGCGGGCTGCTATCGGAAAACGCCCTCGCCGTGTACGACAACATCAAAGCGCAGTTCATACAGCTCTGGCACGCCGCCGTAGCGCGCTTCGGCGCATAAACTCTGTTTTCGACAGTCAAACAGCACCCGAAAGGGTGCTGTTTGTTTGTGTCAAAACCATCCTCCGCAGAGGGCATATACACCAATGGGCGAGGGCAACGTGCGCGCCCGCAACCCATACTCGTTTCTCAACCCTTGGGAAGTTTCTTTTGCTCCTTTTCTTTTCAAAGAAAAGGAGGGGGCTTACCACTCGTTTCGGCTTCTCAACCCTTGGGAAGTTTCTTTTGCTCCTTTTCCTTTCAAAGAAAAGGAGGAGGCTTACCACTCGTTCCAGCCTGCAATGAGCGCAATCAGCACCGCAACGCCCAGCAGCGCCGCCGTCACCATGCCGCGCATGCCCAGCTTTTTGACCTTGACCTTGGCCAAAAACGCCACCGCAATCACCAATAGCCACGCGCCGTAGAGATATTTGAAATTGTCATGCAGCACGGGTCGCAGCGTGTAGACCAGCGGCACCAGCAGCGCCACGGTGGTCACGGGCATGCCGTCGTAGTGCGTGCGCGCCGTCTGCTCCTTGACCTGCAGCAGGTCCTCGGTCACGTTATAATAGGCCAACCGAATGAGCGCGGCCAGCGCGTACAGCATCAGCGGTATCGCCTCGTACCAGCGCGTCAGGCCCACCGAGTAGCCCACCGCCACGGGCAGCACGCCAAAGCAGATCAGGTCGGCCAAAGAATCGATTTGGATGCCGAACTTCTTTTCCAGCTCGTTGCGCTTGCGCGTTTTGGCAATCGACCCGTCAAACAGGTCACAAAAGCCCGATATCATCAGGCAGACGATGGCCATGGACGTGCGGTCGGCCGCGGCCAGTCCGACGCCGAATATGGCGCTTGCCACGCCGATGTAGGTTAAAATCACCGTATAGTTGTAGAAACCGATCATACTCGCTTGATTGCCTCGTTCCTTATTCGTTGGTCGATGAAACACCGTAATACGCCCGATACCAATCGGCAAAGATGCGTAACCCCTGCTCGATGCCCGTCTTGGGACAAAAGCCGAAATCGCGCGCGGTCTCGGCAATATCCGCCGCCGTCATGTGCACGTCGCCCGCCTGCATGGGCAGGTACCGCTTGACGGCGCGCCTGCCCGCCGCGTCCTCGAGCACCTCGATGAAGCGCTCCAGCCGCTCGGGGTGATTGTTGCCGATGTTGTACAGCGCATACCGATCGCCGTTTTCATCGGGCTTGGGCGGCGCGGGCAGGATGCGCAGCACGCAATCCGCCACATCGTCCACAAACGTGAAATCCCGTTCCATATCGCCATGGTTGTACACATCGATGGTCTTGCCGTCCAGTATGCTTTTGAAAAACTTGAAGTACGCCATATCGGGCCGCCCGTATGGGCCATAGACGGTGAAAAACCGCAGCCCCGTGGTGGGAATGCCGTAGAGGTGCGCGTAGGCATAGGCCATCAGCTCGTTGCTGCGCTTGGTTGCGGCATAGAGGCTGACGGGGCGGTCGGCGCGCTCCGTCACGGCATACGGCGGCGTGCTGTCGTCGCCGTAGACGGACGAGCTGGAGGCGTACACCAGATGCTTCACCCCGTGGGCGCGCGCGGCTTCCAGCACGTTGAAAAAGCCGATCATGTTGCTGTTAAGGTATGCGCGCGGATGGTCGATGCTGTACCGCACGCCCGCCTGCGCGGCCAGATTGACGATGATTGCGGGCCGATGCGCCTCCATCACGCCCCGCAAGGCCTCCTCGTCGGCCAGGTCGCCCTTGATGAACGTGAAGCCTGCCGATTGGGCCAGGTTTTGCAAGCGGCTCTGCTTGAGCCCCACATCGTAATAATCGTTGAGGTTGTCAAACCCCACAACCGCTTCGCCCGCAGCGAGCAAAGCGTTTGTCAGGTGATAGCCGATAAAGCCCGCGGCGCCCGTGACAAGGATGGGAGGTTTCATGCCCTGCCCTCCCCGTATGGCCTGCCGACGGACTCGTAATGCACGCCCGCCTCGCGCATGGCCAAGGGTGAATAGAGGTTTCGCCCGTCGTACACGGCGGGCACGCGCATCAGGCGCTTGAAGGTTGCGGGCG
>CAZRIT010000091.1:0-4872 GCA_964600225.1 uncultured Oscillospiraceae bacterium
GATCCGTAATATCCGACTCCCGCAACAGCGCCACCGAGGAAATATCCCGCCTGTCGCGCCTACACAGCCTGTTCACAGAAATATCCAAATACGGCGCGGTCAGCCGATAGCCCTCCCGCTCCGCCTGTGCAAAATCGTAGCGGGTATCAAACAGGATATCCACGCCGCCCGATTCCACAAGCTGCCGATACGCCGCGCGATCCTTCGTTTCGATAAACCGCACGTTCAGCCCGCTGCGTCGGATGATCTCCTCCGCGATATCGTTGATGATGCCGCGCGGCACGCCGTCCTCATAGTAGGAAAACGGCGCGCGATCGGGGTTGAGCGTGGCCGTGAACGGCTCGCCCGCGGACGCCTTGATGAACGTGCGCTCCTCCACGGTGTATGCAATTTCATCGCCGCTGTCGGGCGCATAGTACTTGGCCATGAGGATGGCGGGCAGCTCGGGCGCATTGACCTGCATCTGCTCGAGCGCCTCGTTGATCTCCCCCAAAAGCGCCGTGTTGCCCTTTTGCACCATGATGTAGAAGGGGGACGGATCGAACTGCGCCACAACCCATTCGTCCTGTACGGCGCGGAGGTTACTGGTCAGTGCGGCGTCGATTTGGCCGCCCTCTTTCAGCTCTCGCACCATATCCCCGACACTGTCGTAAAAAATCTCCCGATAGGCAAAGCCGTGCTCGGCTGCAAAGCTGCGGAAGCTATCGTTGCGGGAGTTGCCGGGCAGCATGCCCACGCGCATGCCGTTCCAGTTGGCATAATCCTTGAGCGCAAAGGTTTCGTCGCCCGCCTTCACGGTGAGGATGGTGGAGGAGGTGCCGATGGATTGCTCGGAAAAATCAAAGCGCGCCAGACGTTCCTCCGTCCTTTGCGCGCTTGTCAGCAGGTCGATCTCCCCGCGTTCGAGCATGTCCAGCATGTCGTTCCAGCTCTTGTCGTAGCCGACGTATTCGTACTGCCAGTCTGTATAGCCTGCCATGTGCTGCAAAATATCGTAGCCGTAGCCCGAGCGCTCGCCCGACGCCGTCATCATGTGGTAGCCGTCAAAGCGGAAAAAGCCCACGCGCACCGTTTGCAGCGTGCGCTCCCTTGCCAAGGCGGCACACGGGAGCATCGTCAAAACCAGTATCAGGCAAATAACCGCGCTGACCATCCGTTTTCGCATTGCATGTGCTTTCTTCATGTGCGCATCCTTTCTCCTGTCCGCCCCGTCGGGGCACGGCTTACGGAACCTGTTGGTCCATTGCCAGCAGGATGCCCTGCCTGGTTTTTTGATACGCCCGTTCCATACATTCCATCATCGGCGCCACCACCGTTTCCTGCACGTCGTCTCCGCGCAGGTATTCCACAATCGGGCCGATCGCCCCGTACAGCTCCGTCATATCGGCGTTGCCGCAAGCGCCCTTGAGCTCGTGCAGGCACCGAAACAGCCGCCCGTAATCCCGCTGCGCATACGCTGCCTACGCACGCTGAAACGTATCGTCCTCCAAAAACAGCAGCAGCATGCTCTTGTACAGTTCCTCGTCGTTCAGGCAGCGGGCAATGCCCCTTTTGCAATCAAGGCCGTAGCCTCTCAGCAGTTCATAATCCATCTGTTCTTCTATCCTACCGTTTTCCTATGCGTGCTTGCGGCGCTTCACCAGCGTGCTGATGGCCGCCAGCAGGTTGTCCCTGTCGATGGGCTTGGTGGTATAGCTGTCGACGCCCGCCAGGTGCGCCTGCTTGATATCGTCCGCAAAGCCGTTGGCCGATACGCCGATGATGGGGATGGTCTTTGCGTCCGCCCTGCCTGAGGCACGTATCATGGCCGTGGCGCGAATCCCGTCCAGCCTTGGCATACGCATATCCATCAGGATGCAATCGAACGTGTACGCGGGCGCCTCCGTATAGGCCTTAACGGCTTCCTCTCCATCGATCGCTTCCACAAACGGGATTCCCTCGTGTGCAAGCAGCGCGCACAGGATCGTGCGGTTCAGGCTGTTGTCCTCTGCAATGAGCACATGGCAGCCCGCCAGGTCGTAGCAGGGAAACGCCGCGGCAGCGCCCGCACGGCTCGGCTCGCCGCGCGCTTCCCGCATCGGCGGCGCAGGGTTTCCCGCGCCGTCTTGCGGCACGGGCGCCTCGTCCGCCTGCGTACGCTTGCCCGCCTCTGCCAAATCGGTCATGATGACGCGCATGCGCTCGATGGTGGACGCCATCCTTTGCAGATCAGCCTGCAGCGCCTCCCGATCGTCCATCTGCTGCATGGCCTGCTTCGACAGCGCGGTCAGCACCTGCATGGGCGCGTTGATCTCGTTCGCAATGCGGGAAAGATCGTCGCTCCTGGCCTCGCTGGCCTGCCGCATGACGGAAAGCCGCTGCTCGGTATCCTGTAGCTGCACCAGCCCCTGCTTTTGCGTGGTGACGTCCACCAGCGTAATGACGCAGCCCAGAATCTTATTCTCGGTGGAGCGGTACGGCGCCACGCGCATGAAGAATATCTTGTTCTTGCCCGTAGTAATCTCGCGTTCATCGGGCACAAGGGTTTTGAGCACGTTATCGCAGATTTCCGTAATATCGATGGACGGAAAATGGTAGGAGATGAACTTGAGCGACCGCCCGATATCGTGATCCATCACCGAGAATTCCTTGGTGACGTAATCGGTATAGCGGCGGATGTTGAGCTTGTTGTCGACGAATATGATGCCTATGAGCGTGGAGGAAAGGAAGTTGGCAATATCATCGTTGAGGTCGGCCAGCTCCGTCAGCTTTTGCTGATACTCGGAGTTGACGGTATACAGCTCCTCGTTGACGGACTGCAATTCCTCATTGGAGCTTTGCAGCTCCTCGTTGGCGGTCAGCAGTTCCTCGTTGGCAGCCTGCAGCTCCTCATTGACGCATTCCTGCTCGGCCATGCTGCAGTCGAGCTTGCCCTGCACGCCGCTCAGTTCCTGCTCCAAATCCGTAATGCGCTGCGAGGCCACGCGGTCGATATCGTACGAAACGGCCTCCTCCATGGCGCCGCGCTGCGCGGCCTCGGCGAAGATGAGCGCATACAGCGCCTCCGCACCCGCCGCGCGGCGGTTGATGGGCATGGCCGTCAGGCTGATGACGGCGTCCTCGCGTTCGCCTTGGAACGCGATATCCTTATACTGCACCTTGCGCCGCTTTTCGCGCGCCTCCTTGAGCAGCGTGGAAACGGGGATTTTCAGGCTTTCGGTCAGCACGTCGTATAGGCGGTTGCTGACCCTGCCCACGGGAAAGTGCACATAGTTGCTGTTCTCGCCGTAGGTATGGATCAGCTCGTTTTTCTCGTTGACAACCAGGCACGCAGGCATGAACTGCTCCAGGAGCGTTCCGTCAATGGCTGTCTGCTCGCTGCGGCTGATCTCGTCCGACATCGGGCGGCGGGCAAAGCGCTGCTCGGCGTCCTCAACTGCAAAGTCATCCTCCAGATAGGTCGTTTGCAGGTACGGCACGGTTTTTTGGCCCGCGATCTTGACGTCGCTGCGGTGGGAGAATATCTTGGCCGCCGCGTCCACCACGGGGAACGCCTCGGTAAACGCGCCGATGGCCTCGGACTTGCCCAAAAACAGATACCCGCCGTTTTTGAGCGATGCATGGAATATGGCGAACAGATCGTTTTGCAGCACGGGCTGGAAGTAGATGAGCATGTTCCTGCACGAAATCAAATCCAGCCTTCCAAACGGCGGGTCCTGGAACACGTTGTGCGGCGAGAACACGATCATCTTGCGGATATCGCGGTTCACGGTATAGGTGTTGCCGCGGCGCGTAAAGAAGCGGCTGAGCCTTGCGGGCGACACGGCCTCGGCGATGTTATCGCCAAACACGCCCTTGCCCGCCAGCGTAATGGATTCCACGTCCAAATCGGTGGCGAATATCTTGACCGTACGCTGAATGCGCAGCGTATCCATCATCTCCGAAAACAATATCGCGATGGAGTACGCCTCCTCGCCCGTGGAGCAGCCCGCCACCCACACGCGGATGGGCTCCTCGGCCACGCTGTGCAGCAGGATATCCTGTATGGCCTTATCCTTGAGGCTTTGGAAATAATCGGGATCGCGGAAGAAACTGGTCACGCCGATGAGCACTTCCTTGGAAAGCGTCCGCACCTCCTCGGGAGATTCGTACAGGTAGTCCACATAATCGGAAAGGGTTTCCTTATGGGTGAGCATCATGCGCCGCTCGATGCGCCGCAGGATGGTGGTCTGCTTATAGTGGGCAAAGTTGACGTTGCTGATCTTTTTGAGGATGATGTAAATCTTTTTCATCAGCTCCCCGTCGATCTGCTTTTCCGTCTTGATGGGCCGCGGTCGCTTGCTGACCGCGCGGGAAATGTGCTGCAGCTCCAGCGCAATCTGTTCGGGCGGAATCTGCACGTCCACCAGCCCCGTGCGCATGGCGGAGCGCGGCATGCCGTCAAACTTGGAGCTGGCCAAATCCTGCACGATGATCATGCCGTCGCGCTCCTTGATATCCTTGATGCCGTTGCTGCCGTCCGAGCCCGTGCCCGACAGCACAATGGCGATGGCGCGCGGCCCCGCCTCCTCCGCCAGCGAGCGGAAGAACAGATCGATGGGGAGGTTCAGCTCCTTCTCCTTCTGTGCCGAAAGCCGAATCTTCCCCTTGGAAACGCGCATGTTTTTGCCCGGCTGTATGACATACACGCAGTCGGGCGCAATCTGCATGCCGTCCTCCACTTGGATAACGGGCATATCCGTATATTTGGAAAGGATTTCACTCAGCAGGCTCTTGTAATCGGGCGAAAGGTGCTGCACGATGATATACGGGAAGCCCGTATCGGGCGGCAATGCGGTTAAAAACTTTTGCAGCGCTTCCAGCCCGCCCGCCGACGCGCCGATGCCTACGATA
>CAZRIT010000092.1:0-4856 GCA_964600225.1 uncultured Oscillospiraceae bacterium
GCTCCTTGCCGAAATAATCCATGGCGGCGGTCTTGACGCCGTAGTTGGATTCGCCCAGATGGATATCGTTCAGGTACGCTTCCAGTATTTGATCCTTGGAGATAATGCGTTCCAGCTCCAGCGCAAGGTACGCTTCCTGAATTTTGCGCTTATAGTTGCGCTGCGCGCCGAGGATTTTGTTTTTGATGAGCTGCTGGGTGATGGTGCTGCCGCCCGACGAATTGCTGTTGCCGAGGATTTCCAGCGCGGCGGAAAACAGGCGCTTAAAGTCCACGCCCGTATGCTTATAGAAACGTACGTCCTCTACGGATACGAACGCGTTTTTGAGCATATCGGGGATGTCCTCAAAATCGACCCAGTCGCGGTATTCGATATCGGCCAGCGACGTCATCAGCTCGCCGTTTCTGTCGTACAGATAGGAGGTTCTGTCGGATATGGTCAGCTGCGCCACGTCCAGCGTCGGCGTTGTTTCCACATACGCCTTGGCTACGCCCACACCCAGCCCAAGCCCCAAAAAGCCAATGACGATGAGCGCAAACAGCAGCATCTTAAGGGATGTAAACAGCACCGCAAGCAAAAACGGCGCGGGTTTCTCGCGCCTTTTAAACAGCGGCGCGCTGGGCTCCAACTGCGCGCCGGCCTTCGTGCTGTGATTTGGCTCCGTCTCGATCGGAACCCGTTCAAAAAAGGGGTTTTTGATAACGGTTCACCCTCCCGACAACGTAAAACATGATCGCATACCAACGAATTTCATGTGCCTGCATCTACAAAATGCGCAGGCGTTTATGCGAAAATTCGTTTCGCCTATTATAGCACAGTCCCCTTTCGCTGTGGGGTTTTCCCAAAAAAATTCATACTTTTGTACCGTTTGCTTTGAAAAATTAGTGCTTTACAAACGGGTTTTCTTGTTCTATAATATCACATGCGCTCGGGGCTTTAGCGAAGTTGGCTATCGCGCTACACTGGCAGTGTAGAGATCACCGGTTCGAATCCGGTAAGCTCCACCACATCGCCGCGGACTATGCTTGGTTCGCGGCGATTTTTTTGAAATCACCTCTCGCACGCTTCGTCGCTTACTCTCCCCTATCCACGGATCAGTTTTTCTATCTGCGCCGCGGTTGCCATCGGCAGCCGTTTTGCAAGGTGCGCAAGGATACGTGCCTTGGATTCCGTCGGGGAACGATGGTAGGCGGAAGTCACAAGCGCCTCGCCAAACTGTGCTTCAGGAGTGGAATAGCACGCCATACCCCAGCCGTACGGACGCCCGTGACGATCCACCATGTACTCAAAATCCGCCACATGGACGTAGGTTTGCATCTGCAGGCGGGCGATGACCGTATCGAAGCCCTTCTGCCCGCCCTTGCGATAGTCGCAATACGATCTCAGGCGTCTTGTGGAAAGCGCGCCATGCGCCACGATGGTATCGTAAAGCTGCTTCTCCTTGCGGCCGACGAACCCTTCCTCATACTGCGCATCGAAATCACTGCCATCCCTCCTGTAATTTGCGAGGTCGGGGAACCACTCCAGGCTGACAAAGCCCGCCTTGTTGGAAAACAGCTTGCCGTAGACGCAGGCCTTTCTGTCGGCAACGGGGCCCTTCCATTCCCACGGGCCATCGGCAGTATCGGAAAACCACAGTGCGGTCGGCGTATGCTCCTCCACGGAAAATCCCGCTATCTCATTTGCGAAAAAAGGCAGAAAGCCCAATTCCGACACCAGCTCTTCCAATGCCTGAGCATCCGTGATTTCCCGTTTCATAAGCCATGCCTCCGTTTGCATCGCCTCCCGCTTTGCAGACCGCTCGTTGTGCACGGCCCGCACAATGCGGTACCAGACAATCCTATGACACAGATTTTACCCCACAATGCCCAATCCGTCCAGCCATGCTTCCACATCCGCCTGCGCGCCGCTTGCAGCGGAGCCTCTGACTGCAAGCCCGGGCAGCAGCGTCGCATTGGGGCACAGGGCGGCGATATCGGCTTCGCTGCGGCCCATGGCGCTGCCTGCATGCGTGCAAAACGGCGCAATGGTCTTTCCGAAAAAATCGTACTCCTCCAGGAACGTAAACATCGCCATCGGCATCGTGCCCCACCAGTTCGGATAGCCCAGGTAGATGACATCATAATCCGCCATGTTCTCCACATGGCTGGCCAGCGCGGGGCGGGCATTGTTGCGCTGCTCCTCCAGCGCGACCTCTGTGGTTAACGTATAATCCTCAGGATAGGGCGTTGCGGGTTCCACCTTGATTAACGTTGCGCCCGTTGCGGCTGCAATCATGTTGGCGACCGCCTCGGTGTTGCCCGTTTTGGAAAAGTAGGCCACCAAAGCTTTGCGCGCATCTGCCGTTTCTGCAAGATCGGCAGGGGTGGATTCCGTTGGCTCGCTGCTTGCAACGGGCTGCGGATCGCTTTCATTGGGCGCGCTGCTTGGCGTCGGAGCGGTGGCGGGCGCACGATTGGTCGCGACGCTTCCGTTCCCGCCGCACGCGGAAAGCGCGAACAGCATGGCCACGATCATGAGAGTTGTTAAGATTCTTTTCATTTGTCAATGCATCCTTTCGTTATGCTATTCTCCGACAGGAAAATCCGTTGATGCGGCAAGCGCGGTCTGCGTTTTGTAGTCCGCAACTCGCTTGTTGAGCCGCGCGATCGTGGCGGCAAGCGCCTGCGAGCCCAGCACCATGCGCAGCGGCGCGGGGTACACGTCCGCGCTCTCGATGATGCGCATGGCCATGCGTTTCGGATCGCCGGGGGCAAGGCCATTGGAAGCGTCCAGCATGTTGAGGAAGCCATGACAGGATTCGTATTCGGGCATCAGGCTTGCTACCTTTGCGCTGCCGTAGCGGAACTCCGTCCTTGCGCCGCCCGGTTCCACAATGGTCATGCCGATACCGAACTGTTCAACTTCCTGTGCGACCGCCTCGCAAAAGCCCTCAATGCCAAACTTGGTGGCATGGTACATGGAGTTGGCGGGATAGGCCACCTGTCCGCCATAAGAGGAAATCTGGATAATGCGCCCGCCTCCCTGCTTGCGCATGTACGGCAGCACGGAGCGAATCAATTGGATGGAGCCTGTGAGGTTTGCGGCGATGATTGAGTCGATTTCCGCATCGGAAAGCTCCTCCGCACAGCCGAACAGGCCGTAGCCCGCGTTGCTCACCGCCACGTCGATGCGCGCATGTTTTTCAACGGTACGCGCCACCAGTTCGTGTATGGCGGGAACATCCCTGACATCCAGTGTTTGACAATCGAACGCATCAGGGTATTGTGCCATCAGATCGGCAACCTTCTCACGATTTCGAACCGTTCCGATCACTTGATCGCCTTTTTGCAACAGTTGCTCGGTCAGCTCGCGGCCAAAGCCGCTGGATACGCCCGTAATGAGCCATGTCCGTTTTTTCATTGTCTGCATCTCCGTTTCTATCTGTTCACCATTTCTAGCATCTCGGGCGAATAGCGTTCGCCCGAAACGGGCACGGCCGCCAGCATCGCCTCAATTTGCCGCATATCCGCCTCCGTCAGTTCCACATATGCCGCGCTCAGGTTCTCCTGCAAGCGGCTTAGTTTCTTTGTTCCCGGTATGGGAACGATCCACGGCGCCTGATGCATGAGCCACGCAAGCGCAAGCTGTGCGGGCGAAAGCTCCTTTTCCTTGGCAAGGGATTTGACCGCTTCGACAAGCCGCTGGTTGGCCATCAGGTTCTCAGGGTTGTTGAAGCGCGGGATGGAACGGCGGACGTCGTTTTCCGCAAACGTTGCATCCTTTGCAACCGTGCCCGTCAAAAAACCCTTCCCAAGCGGGCTGAACGGCACAAAACCGATCCCGAGCTGCGCCAGCAGCGGCAACAGCTCCCGTTCGGGTTCCCGATACCACATGGAATACTCGCTCTGTACCGCTGTAACGGGATAAACCGTGTGCGCACGCCGAATCGTCTGCACGCTCGCTTCCGAAAGGCCCCAATGCAGGATCATTCCCTCCTGCACAAGCTCCTGCATGGTTCCCGCCACATCCTCGATGGGCACGGCAGGATCGACGCGATGCTGGTAGTACAGATCGATGTAATCGGTGCGCAGCCGCCGCAGGGAGCCTTCCACCGCCTTTTTGATGGTTTCGGGGCGACTGTCCAGCCCGCAGAGCTTGCCATCGCGAATATCCCAGCCAAACTTTGTCGCCAGCACGACCTGATCGCGGCAGGGCGCAAGCGCCTCGCCGACCAACGCTTCATTGGCGTAGACGCCGTATACCTCCGACGTATCAAAGAAGGTGCAGCCCGTATCCACCGCTTTGCGCAGCAGCGCAATCATCTCCTGCTTGTCGGGGAAGGGCGGGTAGCTCTGGCTCATGCCCATACAGCCCAATCCCACCGCGGAGACCGTCAGTCCTTTTCCCAATGTGCGTGTTTTCATATGAAGTCCTTTCCAACCGATTCTGTTTGGTTCTGCCGTTTATTGTATCCGAGCGTTGCGGACCGCGGCAAAGCTGCCCGTTACTCCTTTCACTTGTCCGTTTCTTTGCATGTTCATTCTATCCGACCGTTCACGCATCAGCAATTTCCGTTTTGAATGGTTTCGATAAGCTGTGCTTATGTGAAGACAGCGTTCATCGCGTCGCGGTAGTGCGCCCTTGTGTTGCGCTGCCTCCGATGATATCATACAGAATTAGGAGGTTCCTATGTTTGCCGATGTGAACAGGAGAATACATCATAAGAATCAAATCTTATTCTCAAGAAAAAGTGCGTCGCTGCAAGCCTTCAGAAACCCGGTTTGCGAGCAAACGCATTTGACGCTTGTTCTTTGGGCATTTGCGTGAAAAGTATGCAATCAGGGTTTTCATGGTAAGCGCCTCTTTCCGTTTCT
>CAZRIT010000093.1:0-4845 GCA_964600225.1 uncultured Oscillospiraceae bacterium
TGAGGGCTGGGTGCAAACAAAAGATTCTTCGTCGCTGCGCTCCTCGGAATGACAGCGCTTGGCAACGACCTTACGCAGTATGGCACAAATTTCGACTTTCAGCGCAGGGCATTTTCGGTCGGGCTGCGCCGCCTTGTCAAGCGGCACGCGCCGTGATAGTATGGTTTTTATCCATCTATCGAAAGAAGGCTGTGCCGACTATGGAGCGCTCCGCCGTCACGGGAGCCGATGCGCCCATCCAAATCCGAACGAATACGGATACGGGGTTTTTGAAGCTCGTCGCCTGCGCATCCATGCTGGTTGACCACACGGGCGCGGTGTTTTTTCCCGATGCGGATATTTTCCGCATCATCGGGCGGCTGGCGTTCCCGCTGTTTTTGTATTGCACGTTTCTGGGCGTTTTGTACACGCACGATATCAAAAAGTATCTGTTCCGCCTGGGGCTTTTTGCGCTCGTTTCCCAAATACCGTATGTGCTGGCCTTCCAACCCACGCGCGTGGAAATCCTTGCCAATTGGTACTATCCCAACGTCATATTCACGCTGTTCTTTGTTGCGCTGTTTCTAAGCGGCATGCGGCAACGGAACTGGTTTCTCATCGTGCCCGCGGTCTTTGCGCTGCTGCCGGCTCCGCTCGATTACGGCTCCGATGCGCTGCTGCTCGCGTGTATCTTCTATCTGTTTGTCGACAGACCCAAGCTTCTTTGCCTGATTACCGCCGCATACCTGTTGAGCGCCTTTTTTACCGCACAAAACTGCACGCTGTTTGGCCTCTCCTTCGGGGTACAGGGCTTTGCGGCGCTGGCGGTTCCGCTCATCTATGCACGCACCAACGTGCGCCCGCGTTTGGGCAAGTACTTTTTCTATCTGTTCTATCCCGCTCACCTCACCGTGCTGTACGCGCTGCGGCTCATCCTCAACGGTTAGAGCCCGTTTCACTTCACCGAAACAGCCGATCACGCGGCGCTTGCTGCCATGCGTGCCGCGGCGGGATTCTGCGCGCAAAAAACTGAGAAAAAGTGTTGACACGCGATTGGGTTGGTGGTATATTATCGCAGTAGTTAATTACTTAACTAATTAACCAACAGTAAAACGAAAGGGGGAACCTCTTTGCTATTCAACGATGAAAAGCCCATCTTTCAGCAGTTGGCGGATCAACTGAAGGAAGGAATTCTATCGGGGGCTTATCCTGAGGAAACGCAGGTTCCGTCCATCACGGAGTACTCCGCGAACTACAAGATCAACCCCGCCACGGCGCTCAAGGGCATCAACCTGCTGGTGGACGCGGGACTGATTTACAAAAAAAGGGGTGTCGGTATGTTTGTGGCGGCGGGCGCGCAGGAGAAGCTGCGCGCGGAGCGCAGGGAGCGCTTTTATCATGATTATGTCGAGAAGGTCGTGCGGGAGGCGCAGCGCCTCGGCATGACCGCACAACAGCTTTATGAACTGATGCAGAGGGGGTTTGAAGATGTCCATTGAAATCAAGCATGTCACCAAGCGCTTTGGTGATACTCTGGCGCTGGACGATGTATCGCTGACGCTGGAGGAAAACAAAATCTACGGCCTGCTGGGCAATAACGGCGCGGGCAAGTCCACGCTGTTGAACATCGTGGCCGACCGTCTCCCCGCCAACGACGGGCAGGTGCTTTTGGACGGCGCGGACGTGCGCAACAACGACCGTGCGCTCGGGCAGTTCTTCCTGACAAGCGAGCAGAACCTGTTTCCCGAGGATATGAAGGTCAGGCAGGCCTTCCGAACGGCCAAGCTGTTTTACCCTGCCTTCGACAGCGCGTACGCCGAGCAGCTTGCCGATTCCTTCGGGCTGCCGCTAAAAAAGAAGATCTCCTCCCTGTCCACAGGCTACGGTACCATCTTTCAGCTTGTGCTGGGGCTTTGCGTCAACACGCCGTATCTCTTTTTTGACGAGCCCGTCCTTGGGCTGGATGCGCAGCACCGCGACCTGTTCTATCGCCTGCTGATGGAAAAGTACGCCGAGCATCCCTGCACCATCGTCATCTCCACGCATTTGATTGCGGAGGTGGCCAACTTGATTGAGGAAACCATTATCATCCGCTCGGGCCGCATCCTCACAATCGCTTCGACCGAGCAATTGATGGCGGACGCCTACTGCGTATCGGGCCCCGCCGCCGCCACAGACGCCTATATACAAGGGGTGCGGGTGCTTTCGGTGCGCGCGCTCGGCGGGCTCAAAACCGCGTGCATACAGGGCGTCCCCAAGCAGCCGCTGCCTGACGGCCTTGAGCTTGGCAAGCTCAATCTCCAGGACTATTTCATCTGCATGATGCAGCAGGAGGATCAAAAATGAACATGAACTGCAAACCGGCTTTCAAATACGAGCTGAAAAACATGCTGATCGGGTGCGCGCAGCTTTTTGCCGTGATCGTTGGCATTGTGATCGCCTCCTTTATCCTTGCCAACCGGTTCGACGGACGGATCTCCTTCAGCGGGTTTGGGTTTACCGGCGCCATCTGCCTGTTTGTTTTCGGCATCGTGGAACCAAGGCCCTGCCTGAGGCTGTGCAGCCGGATGGGCGTCTCGCGCAGAACGGCGTTTTTGTGCAACGTGGCAGCCGCCATCGTGGCGTCGCTGCTGCTGGCCATCGGCGGCGAAGCGGTTCTGGCCATCGGCAAGGCGGCGGGCAACAGCAACGTATACCTGTCCGATCTGTACGAGCTGATCTATATCGGCTCTGCGCAGACGTTTCTCCAACATGTCGGCGGCGCGCTGTTCAACACGCTGCTGATGCTGTTTGCCTATTGCGGAGGCATGTTCTTTACCTACCTGTTCTGGCGGCTGAACAAGGGGTGGACCATCGTGGCCGCCCTCTCCATCCCCGTGCTGCTCAATCTGGTGCCGCTGCTGATCTACAAAAACGCAGGCGTCGCGCGCGCAATGAACGGGCTGCTATCGTGGATTCTGGCCTCGGCGGGCAACCTGATGCTGTGCTTTGTCCTACTGTCCGCCGTGCTCTGCGCCGTCTGCTGGCTCATGGTGCGCCGCGCCAACATCAAAGCGCCGTCCGGCAAGTAGCCAACGTCCGATATCGTAAGCCTTGCAAGGGGACAGACCGCCGTTGTTGGCCGTCTGTCCTTTTGTTTTCCGCTCGCTTGACAAGTCGCCTCCGCGTTTGTAGAATATATTTATTACACAAGTTCGAGAAATCATATTGACCCCACATAACACAGTAACATGATTTGTTGCACAAAGGAGACATCCGCATGAAGAAATTTGCGATACTCATCCTGGTCGCAGCCCTGGTGTTTTGCACCGCCTGCTCGGGCACGTCCCGTGCGGTATCCAAGATCAAATCGGCCGTGGAGGATGGCGACCTCTCCGCCGCCTTTGAGGTCTACGAGGAAAAGATCGCGGGCGACGGCGACGCCATGACCGAGGTCAACACCATGCTTCACGAGCTCATCGCCGACGTGACGGCAAAGTACGAGGCGGGCGAGTGGGATTTTGACACCGCGCTCAACAAGCTCGATTCCATCGCCACCTTCCCCTCCGTGCGCATCGCGGCGTACGAGGCGCTGGACCGCCTCTCCGAGCTGCAGCATTCCACGGATGTATTCAACGACGCCAAGGACGCCATCGCCTCGGCCGATTTCCCAACCGCCATCGATCTGCTCGACGAGGTGACCACGGAAAGCAAGGAATTTGCCGAAGCGCAGGCGCTTTTGGAGGATTCGGCCAAGCAGTACCGCGATGAGATCACCGCGGAAGTCAACGCGTTTTTGCAGCAAAAGCAGTTTGATAACGCGAAAGTCATGCTGGACAAGGGCCTGCAGGTGCTTGGGCAGGACGCCGCGCTGCTTGCGCTTGACATGCAAATCACCGAGGCCAGACTGCAAACGCTTTTGGAGGAAGCCACCGCGCTTTTGGAAACCGACCTGTCGGGCGCCATCGCCAAGCTCAACGAAGCGCTCACGCAGTTCCCCGACGATCCCAAGCTGTTGAGCGCACTGCTGAGCGCCAAGACCACGTTCGTCGAAAAAGCGCTCGCCGACGCCGAGGCCATTGCCATTACGGGCGATTATGACAGCGCCATCGAAGCGCTGACGATTGCCAAGAGCGTGATTGACGACGAGGCGCTGCAACAGGCAATCGACACCTATCAATCGTACATGCCCGTCTATCTGGCGGATTTGGACTATTTTGAGTCCTATAAGGGCTTCACGCGCGCAAAGGAGAACCTCACCGATAATTTGGGCAATGCGCATAACAAGCCGATCGGCGTTGGCGACAGCTACGGTTACAACGGGCCGCCGAACGTATACGAAGTCTACAAGCTCAACGCCGGGTACGAGCGCATGACGGGTTGTTTCTATCTGCGCTATATCAACCGCAACGACAAAAAATCGGGCACGCTGAACATCTACGGCAACGACAAGCTGCTGTATACCTCTAGCGGCATGAAGGCAGGCGTGGAGCCCGTCACGTTTGATATCGATCTGACGGGCGTGGATCTGTTAAAGGTGGAGTTTGACACGGGCCGCGAATATGCCTGCGGTTACTTCCAGCTCGGCGACGCCATACTCTACCCCGTCCCGCCGCAATGAGGCGGAGCGTCCTCAAAAACCGTTTTATTCTCTGATACTATACAAAAACAGGCTCGTGACGGAGCCTGTTTTTTGTACCCGACGCATCGCAATGTTTCCCACCCGCAGGCGAAGCCGCGACGAAGCGCGTGAGAGGCGATTCCCAAATTGTCATTCCGAGCGCAGCGAGGAATCTTTGCTCCCGCAAGAGAGCAATTTTTATGCGTGCACCGCTGCGGCGGGGATAGATTCTTCGGGCCTGCGGCCCTCTGAATGACAGTTTTACA
>CAZRIT010000094.1:0-4530 GCA_964600225.1 uncultured Oscillospiraceae bacterium
TGTACACGCCGTAGCTTTGTCCGGCACCGCCAATACCACCTGTGCATGTAACGCTGCCACCCGAGATATCGAAGCCCTGATTCCCTCCTATGGTACCGGAGACGCCGTAACTGTTGCTCGGAGTCGCTTCGCTCCCGGTGGCCTCGAAGACGCCGCCCGATACCGTAATACGATTCTCTTCTATTAGCACGCCACAGCTTCGGGCGCCATCGCTCGCTCTACCGCCCGTTGCTGTGAGGCGGCCGCTCGACAGTGTGATGCCGATGCCTTTGGTATACATGCCGTAGCTGGCGCCGCTACTATTCTGCACACTGTCTCCTGTGCCCGTGAGGATGCCGCCAGTTACCTTGATACCTCCGTTGCTCCACAGACCGTAGCTATTGCCATAATTATTCTGCACACTGCCTCCTTTGCCCGAGAGAGTACCGCTCTCTGCCGTAAGGAGGCCGCCGCAATCCACACCGTAAGTGTTCGTTGTCCAACCACCATCCACGTTGCCGCCGGTGGCGGTGAGACTGCCGGCGCCGCGTACAGTAAGATTGCCGGTCACGCGTAAGCCACGGCTAGGTTCGTTGCCTGTAGAGTTGGGTCCGGTGGCGGTGCTGGCACCGACAAGATTGATAATAAGGTCGCCGTCGGCATAGATCGCGGCATAGTCTCTCTCTGACACAAGCGTGGCTTGCGTTACGTTGATGTTATTGAGCGTCAGCACGCCGCCATAGTAGGATGCCGTGCCGCTGCCAATACTCACGCCTGAACCGTCGTTAGGTATCTCATCATTGCCCACCCAAACCGAGCTCGGAGCCGCGGCAAACGCAGTGGCGGGCAGCAGGCAAAGCGTCATGGCCAGTGCGAGTATCAGCGCGAAAATTCTCTTTCTCATATGCATCCTCCCATTCCCGTTAAACCAAAAACCGCCCCGCGCGATTATGCGCAGAGCGGCGTCATGTGAAAGCAACCCAAGCCCGTGGGCAGGGGCGCGGTTATGAAATTGCATGCTATTCGATTATGGGCGGCGTTTTCCATTTGTCAAGCCCTTCTTACCGAATTTTCCATATATATTATGACTATATGCTACGGCAAATCGATTGTCAAGGAAATGGAACGCTTACGCGCCCTTACCAGATGCGCACACGGTCCTCGGGCGCGACGTACATGTTGTCGCCCTCCTCCACGCCGTAGAGCGCATAGAACAGGTCGAGGGAGGCAAGGCCCGCGTTGACGCGCACCTTGTGCTCGGAATGTACGTCGGCGGCTAGGCAGATGTAGGTGTTGTCGTTGGCAAGCTGCGCCCACATCATGGCGTAGCGCTCCATGGCAGCGCGCATCTCATCGTCGGACGCGCCGTTTCGCTGCATGATGCCGAACACGCAGGAGAGCCCGCCGAGATCCGCGATATCCTCCGTGACGGTTTTTGAGGCGTCCTGCACGCGGTTGGGCAGGTATTCCCAGCGGTTGTAGTAATCCACCACAGATTGCGCCAGCTTTTCAAAATAGGCGCGGTCCTTGTCGGTCCACCAGTTGGTCTTGCGGCCGAATTGATCGTATTGGCTGCCGTTGGTATCGAAGCCGTGGGTGAGTTCATGCCCCAGAATCGCGCCGATGGCGCCGAGGTTTTCGTAATAGCTCGCCGTTTCATCATACATCGGAAACAGCAGGATGCCTGCGGGCACATTGATGCTGTTGGCGTCGGGGATGTAGCAGGCGTTGACGGTATCCGCGCTCATGCGCCACGATGCGTGGGCGCGGGCGGGATCGGTGGCCTCGAGGAAGCTGTCTTGGATGACCAGCGCGAACCGCTGCATGTGGTAGAGCAGCATGCTGCCGCCTTCGTCCGCCGAGCGAATATCGGGCGTGTAATCGACGTCGGGATAGAGCACGTTGAGGGTGATGCTGTCGAGCTTTTCGATGGCGTTTTGCTTGGTTGCTTCGCTCATCCAGTCGAGCGCGGCGATGTGCGCTTTGAATTCATCGCGGATGTCGTTGATCATCTTGATGATGGTTGCTTTGGTTTCGGGGGTAAAGTTGTAATCGACATACAGCCGCGCGATATCGTCCGAAAGATCGTCGCGGATGCCCGCGCGGGCGGTCTGGCTCGTGATCTCTTTGCGGGTCAGTTCAACCGCAAACAGCTCCTCCAGCTCCGTGATGGCAGCGTCCGCGTCGCCTTCAAACTTCTTTTCCATTAAGGGCAGCCATTCGTCGTAGCTGTGACCTGAGGAAATCAGAATCTCCTGCTTGGATAGGTCGTGCGACGCCTCGCGCAGATCGGGATCAAGGTATTCAAAATTGATGGCGACAAGCGCCTTTTAAAACATGAGCTTCCATGCGGCGAGGTTTTCCTCGGCCCAGCAGGCGCCGATGTTCTCGATGAACTGCAAATCCTCCACATGCACCTTGTCGATCCTGCCGCCCGAGCAGTCGTCGAGGTATCGGAACAGGTCGAAGCCGCCCAAAAGCGCGGCGTCGGTATCGCGGGAGAGCATGGCCGCCTTGGCGTTTTCGGAGGTGCCCTGCGCCAAAAGCTCCGCCGCCGACGCGCCCTTATCGGTCAGCGGCAGGCCGTTTTCCTTGTTCCACACGGCTTCCACAAGCGCCTGCGTAAAGAAATTATCCTCTTGATCGATCCCCTTTGCCAGCGCCAGCTCCAGGGAAAGCTCGTCGCCGTGGACGGCGTCCAGCTCGCTTTGCGGCACGCCGCAGGCCAGCAGGAAGGTCTCGTAGGCGGCTTGATAATCGTCCAGATAGTCTGTAAGCTTGCCCTGCTCGGCAATAAAGCCCGTGGTGGTGTACAGATTCGGCAAAAGGTCTACATAGCTGTGTTCCACGCCGTCGTCCCCGACCTCCTGCATGGAGCCGATATAAAACAGCGGTAAAAAGCCGTAATTCACGGTCATGTCCACGAGCAGATCGTATAGCGCGTCCATGCTTGCACACGCATCGATCCGTTCAAAGAAGGGCTTGAGCGGTGCGGCCCCCACGCTGTCGCTTGCAAGATACAGTTGGTAGAGATCGTAGATCTTCTTTTCGCGCGAGCCGTCGGCGTAGGCGGCGCCGTCGCCGGCGAGGATCTCATCGAGCATATCGCGTTCAAACGTCAGCACGCGGATGCTCGCGTCGCGAAAATACGACCAGGTGACCTTTTGCGCACCCGCGTTGATCTCCTGATCGGAGTTGCTGTATTGGTTGCGGAAGGCGTAGCGGTTGACATAGGTGTAGAAATCGTCCTCGGGCTTCACGGGCGTGAGCTGTTCGTCCACAAGGGCGGCGTAGCCATCCACCTCCGCGATGGTGGCGGGCGCGTCCCCGCGCAGGAGCCCGTCCGATGGAACGCTCAGATACCCTGCGGCTACGAGGCTGTCGATACGCGCTTTTGCATAGTCGGGCACGTCGGTAAAGCCGCTTTGGCGGCTCGTTTCGGCAAGCTTGGGCATGCAGTTGGCCAGCAGCAACAGCGCCTCGAGCCGCGTGATGGCTTCCTTGGGCCGCAGCAGGAGCGGACCGCCCTCGCCGCCCGCCGCCGACGGGGCTTCCATATCCTGATCGAGTCCGTTCCCCAGCAGCAGCGCGATGTTGTAGCGGTAATCGCCCGTGAGGTCGCCGTTGTCGGCATATTGCGCCAGATTGGCAGGCTCGCGCATGCGCAGCGTGTTTCGGCCAATGGTGTAAGCAAACAGGTTGAGCGCATATTCGCGCGTGGCGACGCCCTCCGCCACAGGCGCGTCGGGCCTCGGCGTTGATTCGCTTGCTGTCGGCGCGGACGTATCCGCCTGCGATGCGGGTGCATCCGTTTGAGATTGTGCGCAGCCGCAGAGGCCCAGTGCGACAGCCAGCAGCAGCGCAACTGTTTTTTCGGCTCTTTTCATGGCATTCTCCTTTGATATCCGCTGTTTCAAAAAACGCAAGCACACGGGCGCACCGAAAAATCGGGCGCACAAGCCCCGTTTGCGCAAATGCAAGAGGCGCGAAAAGCTTTAGGAATCCGTTATCAGATAGACCATCTTGGTCGGCAGGCAGGGCTCGCGCCGTACGACGCCGCGTGCGTCCATATCCCGTATCACCCTGCCAACGTTGATATACAGCTCCAGCGGAAGCGCATCGACGATATCCACCTGCTTCATGGGCCCTGAACGGAGCAGTTCGATGATGCGCGCCTCAATTTCCTGTTTATCCATGCTGTTAATACCTGCCTCATACAATCTGTTGAAAAGTATAACGTCCTTTGTCCCCGATGCATCGTTGCGTTTGTTCCGATCCAATCTAACTTAGCATCGATATGGCAAAAAAGCAATATGGATGCGCAAAAAACCTAAAATAGCATGTCGAAACGTGCGGGTGAGAAAAGATATGCCAAGATAAGCACGCCATTGAAATACTGCGGGAATAAAAAATGTCAAAGATTGACTGCCATGCTGAATATCAAAGCTGCTCAGACGAAAACCAAGCAAAAAACCACCCATACGGGTGGCTTTTTTCTTGGTACCCCCTCAGGGATTCGAACCCTGGACACCCTGATTAAGAGTCAGGTGC
>CAZRIT010000095.1:0-4371 GCA_964600225.1 uncultured Oscillospiraceae bacterium
TGTTCAACAACTACTTCAAAAAGCGCATGCTGCTGCCCGACGCGGCTTTTTCCAATGAACAGATGGGCGTTCTGACGCGTTACGGCGTGGAACGGTCATTCCTGGATATCATTGCCAACACGAAACACATAACAGGAGGTGATGCGGCATGGAACGCGCGGAGCAATTGAACAAATCCAAGATTCCCTGCCCCGAAACGCATATTGAGGTCAAGCGCAGCCTGTGCGATATCTGCACGGGGCCATACTGCGGCTTGAGCGCCTACGTTAGGGATGGCGAGGTCATCAAGGTGGAAGGGCTGGACGGCTATCCGCACAGCGAAGGCAAGCTTTGCACCAAGGGCGCAAGCAACCGCAGCCAGATGTATCGGGCGGATCGCATCCGCACGCCGCTGCGCCGCACGGGAGCGCGCGGCAGCGGGTCGTTCGAGCCGATCACCTGGGAGGAGGCGTACCAAGAAATCGGCGCGCGCCTCAACGCCGTCAAAGCGGCGTACGATCCGCACGCGGTGGTGTTCTTTTCGGGCTATGCCAAGTGGTACCGCTTCTGGTTGCAGCGCCTGGCGCACTCCTTTGGCAGCGTCAACTATGCCAGCGAGAATTCCTCGTGCAGCAAGTCCACGCAGATGGCGTGGCGTGTGATCGCGGGCAACCGCTTCTCGGCCGATTTGAAGAACTCCAAGCTGTACATCGGCTGGGGCTGCAACACGCTCATCAGCAGCTATCAGGCGGGCAGGAAGCTGATCGAGGCCAAAAAGCGCGGCGTGAAGATCATCATCATCGATCCGCGCGTCACCGTCACTTCCGAGCGGCTGGCCGATATCCACCTGCGCATTCGCCCGGGCACCGATGGCATTCTTGCGCTGGGCATGGCCAACCTGATCATCGAGCGCGGCTGGTACGACAGGGATTTGACCGCGATCGGCTTTTGTGTATACGTCTATTTCGTGGCGCGCAAGAAGAACGTACCCAAGCAGGAGCGCAAGCTCACCGCCAAGGAACGCCGCGCCATCCTCAAGGAGGCCGTCTGGGCGCTGCTGTTCCCGGTGTTCGTGCTGGGCAGCATCTATGCAGGCATCGCCACGCCCACGGAAGCGGCCGTTATCTCGCTGTTCTACATCATCATCATTGAGCTGTTCGTGTATAAATCGGTCAAGTTCAAGGATCTGTTCCCGTTGTTGAAAAAATCGTGCATCAGCGCGGCTACGCTGGGACTTTCGATTGCGTGCGCCAAGACCTTCGTATGGTACCTGACCACGCAGCAGATTCCGACCATGATGTACGAGTGGATGGTCAGTAATTTCTCAAGCGGCGCAGGCGTCATGCTTGCCATCTGCGCACTGTTTCTGGTGTGGGGCTGCTTTGCAAACGTCATTACGCTGGTTACCATCCTGGGCCCCGTCATGGCGGGCGTGCTGCAGCACTACGGCTTCGACCTGATCCATTTCGGTATCATCGTTATCATGATGGCGCAGGTCGGGTTCCTCACGCCGCCGTTCGGGCTGTGCCTGTTTGTCACCATGCGTGAGGCCAATGCCAGCATGCAGGAGGTTTCCAAGGCGGTGTTGCCGTTCATCCTGATTATGCTGATTATGACCATTGCATTCATATTCCTGCCCGATCTGGTCATGTTCCTGCCAAACCTGCTCATGGGCGCAGGCTGACGGAAGCTTGTCCGATCGGCATAGAAAGTACAATAGTACAATATAAGAATAACAAGGAGTAACCAACCCAAGCTATGTTAAAGTATCTGCATGTAGACATCATCGCACGCGACTGGAGAAAGCTTTCCGATTTTTATCAGGACGTTTTCGATTGCAAACCACTCGATCCGATTCGCGACTACACAAGCGACTACATCTCCGACATGTGGGGCGTCAAGGGCTTCCATGTCGAAGGCAACCAGATGGAGGTGCCCGGCTACGGCGAGGGAGGCCCCACGCTGGAGATCTTTTCCGTAACCCCCTGCAAGGAAGGCTCGGAGCAGAAGGTGAACGAGTATGGATTTGGCCACATCTGCTTTGAGGTGGACGACGTCATGGAGTACATCAATAAGATCATTGCCCATGGCGGCAGCATGCAAAGCACCTTTGACGACCTGCCCGGCCGCCGCTGCGTATTCATGCGCGACCCCGAGGGCAACATCGTGAAGATTCACCTGCCGCAGGTGAAAAAGGATACCTATCGCGTAACCAAATAACCCGTCGAGACGGCGTCTGTGTTGCGGGGCTTGCCATAGGGCAGGCCCCGTTTGTTGATCCCGACGAAGGCGGCATCGCCGCAGCGGCCGCGTCGGAACCAAGCATGATTGGGCCAAGTACCGCATACCCTGTACAAACGTGATCTGGGGGGACGGGGCATTGCGCGATTATATTGAGGAACGAATCTATGAGACCGCACACTATATCATCGAAAACGGCGCCACGGTGCGGGATGCGGCCAATGTGTTCCGCATCAGCAAATCCACCGTACACAAGGATATGGCCGAGCGGCTGAAGCTGATGAACCCGCTGCTGCATCGGCAGGTGCGGCAGGTGCTGGACGTCAACAAGGCGGAGCGGCATGTCCGCGGCGGCCGCGCCACGCAGATGAAGTATGCCGCAAGGCACCGCGCCAACCCTGCGGGCTGACATCGATATTCTCCTTGTTGTATGGGCCGTATTGTAAGGAAAACTGCGCGCAGCTTCAGAACGCTTGTACAACAGATGCAAAACAGGCAGACGCAAAGCGTCTGCCTGTTTTTGCCTCCGTTCAAGCCCTGCTCAATAGCCCTTGCTTGGGTCGATGATGCTGCCGTCGTGCGTCCATAAAAAGCCGCAATTTAGTCGGGAATCGGTACGGGCGTAAGCTGATCATTGGCAAAATACGCCTTGATTTCGTCTATATCTAGGAAAAAATAGGTGCCAATGTGTGAATTATCATAGCTTACATACTGTATAGCCCAAACGGAGATTGCATTCCGTATTTTTTCCAAAGGAACATCAAGGAAGGCAGATGTGTCATTGGCTCCCACGTTCTTTTCAATACGAAAGATTTCATCTTTGGGAGCCTCTGCTCGGCTGAAAAGCTGAATTCTTTCGGTATGGAAAAGACTGCCAAATTCGAAGTGAAACCGAACCGTATCTGATGAAAGCTTTTCAATGATTATTTTCCTGATTTGGGCATCTATGTTGTAGGATGGATGTGCTTCACGACGGAACCGAATGCTGGCGGCTTCGCCAACCTGTAAAGTCATGTTGCACAGGCAGTTGTTGTAGTATGCAGCACTGTGCTTATAGTTGCCCAAACTTTTGAACAGCGCGGATGCATCCTCGTAACTAGCAGCGTAATCGGCTTTGTATAATGAGACTGCATACTGATACCTGCATTCCTGCAACCGATCGCTTGCATCCTCATAATCTGTTATCGGGTCAAATTGATTGATTGCGTCCTCATAGTTGCCCTTCGACATCAAGGCAACGCCATAGTCGTATCTTGTTTGCAGCAGCAACTGCGGGCAGTCCTCATAAGACTTTAGCTTTACGAGCAGATTAATCGCTTCACGGTACTTCTTGTTTTCTAACAGCATGACAGCATATGAGTATTCGGTTTTTTCAAGCAATGCGTTGCTGTCAGAATAGCTCCCCGTCTTTTCCAACAAGGCAATGGCATCTGCATACGCCTTGTTTTCCATGCACCAAACAGCTTTTTGATAATTGGCCTCGTACCAATACCCCAAACTGCTTTTGTACTCGTCGAGCGCGGCAAATGTTTCAATTGCCGCATCACAGCTTTTGCATTCCAGCAGCCCGATGGCCGAAAGATATTTGCATTCGGTCGCGCGCTCCGTTGTGCGCGGGGAATGCACCAGCCGAAGATATACTTCCGTTGCGGCATCCGCTTTACCCGCCTTGAATAGCTCGCGCGCCATGCCATACGCGGCTTCATCCAGATAGTCCTGACTGTCTTGATAATCCGCTATGGGTTCGAACGCCCTTTCTGACAGGTTGTAGCGCTGACGGTCAAACAGATATTTGCCGAGTTGATACCGAGCGGGCGGATGAAATAGCGCAAAGGCAAATAAGGCCAGCAATATCGCAATCGGCGTACATATCAAGGCCAGCTTGTTTCGCTTGGGTTTTAACAGCAGGCGTTTCTCCTTTTCCGCTTGGAGCCTAGCTTCGGTTGCCTTCCTGTTTTTCTCAATGTTTTCCAGCTCGCTCTCCAGAAAATCTTTGGACATATGCTGCTGAAGCCATGGGATGGAAATCCCGCAGCATAAACAGGCGTTTCGGGAAGCGTCGTTTGTAGTGCCGCAACAGCATTGCCAGTATGTCTTTTCAAACACAGGATAGTAAAAAACAGCCATGGTATTCAATGACGACATCGATAC
>CAZRIT010000096.1:0-4155 GCA_964600225.1 uncultured Oscillospiraceae bacterium
CCCGGACCAATCGGTTATGAGCCGACCGCTCTGACCAACTGAGCTAAAGGCCCATAGTGAATATGGTGACCCCGAGGAGACTCGAACTCCTGTTACCGCCGTGAAAGGGCGGTGTCTTAACCGCTTGACCACGGGGCCACGCTTGGTCGGGGTGAAGGGATTTGAACCCCCGGCCCCATGCTCCCAAAGCACGTGCGCTACCGGACTGCGCCACACCCCGAATATAAAACGCACCGCTTCCGCGACCCTACTAATATACAACAGCGGTCTAAAAATGTCAACATCGAAATGCGCACTTTTTTTGCGCGGAACCACCATCTTGTGATATACTGATGCAAGTACGTTTGGAGATTGTTCGACATGAAAATGCACGGCTTCACATATTGGATCGAGACGTTTGGCTGTCAGATGAATGTGCGCGACAGCGAGACGATTGCAGGGATTTTGCTGGGGATCGGCTACACGCCGTCGGCTTGCCCGGAGGATGCCGACCTGATCCTGTACAATACCTGCTGCATACGCGACCATGCCGAGAAACGCGTCTTCGGCAACATTGGCGCGCTGCGCGAGCGTAAGGAGGCAAACCCTGCGCTCACAATTGCCGTTTGCGGCTGCATGATGCAGCAGGAGGAGGTCGCCAAGCGCCTGTTCAAGCGCTTTCCGTATGTGGATATCGTATTTGGTACCAACATGCTTTCATTCCTGCCCTCCTATATTGAGCGGGCAAACCAAGGCGAGCGCGTCATGGCGGTACAGAAGGATCGCATCGTCATCGAGGACGCGCTGCCGAGCGTCAGGGACAATGCCGTCAATGCTTTTGTCAATATCAACTACGGCTGCAACAACTTTTGCTCCTACTGCATTGTGCCGTATGTACGCGGTCCCGAGCGCTCCCGTCAGCCCGATTCCATCGAGGCCGAGGTGCGCTCACTCGTTGACGGCGGATACAGCGAGATTACTCTTTTGGGGCAGAACGTCAACTCCTACGGCAACGATCTTGACGGCATCGATTTTGCGGGGCTATTGGGGCGGATCTCCCGCATCGACGGGCTGAAGCGCATCCGCTTTATGACGTCTCATCCGAAGGACCTGCGTCCCAAGCTGATCGAGGCCATGGCGACGCTGCCAAACGTTTGTCATCATGTGCATTTACCGATGCAATCGGGCTCCGACCGCATCCTGCATGCGATGAACCGCCGCTATACGCAGGCCGACTATCTTGCCATTGTAGAGCAATTGCATGCGGCCATGTCGGATGTCGAGCTGACGACGGATATCATCGTTGGGTTTCCCGGTGAGACGGAACAGGATTTTTCGGAGACCATGACGCTGGTCGAGCAGGTCAATTTTGCGGGCGCGTTTACGTTCAAGTATTCTCCGCGTAAAGGCACCAAGGCCGCCGTGATGCCCGATCAGGTGGACGAGGCAGTCAAGCGAGAACGGTTGAAGCGTCTAAATGACCTGCAGGCCGTGCAATCCCGCCTGAACAACGAAAAGTATGTCGGCGGCATCGGAACGGTGCATGTGGAGGGGTGCGACGAGCGCACACAGCCCATGTGCTACGGCAAGTACGGCAACTTCAAGATGGTGTATTTCCCGGGCAATGCGGACTTGATCGGACAATATGTAAATGTACGCGCAACGGCCGTGCGCAAGAACTCCCTGTTAGGAAGGATGGAGGAGAGTACATGCTGAATTTGGCAAGAGAGCTTGGGGTTGCGCTTGCAAATTCCAATGAGTTTTTACGCATGAAGCAGGCGCAGAAATCTCTGGCAGACGATGTGGCCGTCAACGCTTTGATGGCGGAACTGCAGCAGAAGCGCCAACAGGTTGTGGATACATTGGCTGAGGCGGATGCTGACGGTGCGTTTGCGCTGGAGTTGACCAACGATATTGAACGCCTGCAGGGACAACTGATAGAGAACCCGCTGTTTAACGAGTGGGTGGAGGCGGAGGCCGCGTTTTCCGCGCTGCTGACCTCCGTGGACGCAGAGATTAACGCCTGCATTGGCAATGTCCGCAGCGGCTGCAACGGTGATTGCGGCGGGTGCAGCGGCTGCCAGCATTGATTTTGGAGGGAAACATGGCTTCCATGACGCCCATGATGCGGCAATATGTGGAACTGAAAGAAAAGTACAGCGATTGTCTGCTGTTGTTTCGGCTCGGCGATTTTTACGAGCTATTCTTTGAGGACGCCAAGACTGCCAGCCGTGAGCTGGAGCTGGTGCTGACGGGCCGCGACTGCGGCCTGTCGGAGCGTGCACCCATGTGCGGCGTGCCCTATCACGCGGTGGACGCTTACATCAAGCGCCTGATCGATAAGGGCTACAAGGTGGCCATCTGCGAACAGATGGAGGACCCATCGCTTGCCAAGGGGCTTGTGGAGCGGGACGTTATCCGTGTGGTAACGCCCGGCACCGTCATCGAGGACCGCATGCTTTCGGACGCGGAGAACAACTACATTGCTGCCGTCATGCTGGACGATGTTGCCATCGGGCTGGCGTATGCCGATGTCTCCACGGGCGCTTTTATTGTCATGCAGCTGGAGGGCGAGCACCCGCAATCCCAGTTGATCGACGAGCTGTCGCGCATCAACCCGCGCGAGCTGCTCGCTTCGCCAAGCCTGTTTTTGCAGCCGCTATTGGTCAAGCGCCTGTCGTCCGCATACTACTTGCAGCAGTATGCGGAGTCCGCATACCTGCTCAATGCCGCCACGGAGCGCCTGCAAGCGCACTTTGGCGTGCAGACGCTTGCCGGGTTCGGGTGCGAGGGCCTGCCATACGCCGTCTCCGCCGCGGGCGCTTTGATGCAATACCTGTCCGATACGCAGAAGAACGCCCTTTCGCACATTCACAGCATCCGTACCCTGCGCCGTTCCTCCTACATGACGTTGGACGCCGCAACGCGCCGCAATCTGGAACTGACGCAGCCGCTGCGCTATGGCGGCAGCAAAAAGAGCACCCTCATCAACCTGATTGATATGACCAAAACCAGCATGGGCGCCAGGATGCTGCACGACTGGGTGGATCGCCCGCTGCAATCGGTCGAGGCGATCGAGTGGCGGCTGGATGCCGTTGAGGAATTAAAAACAAACCTGATCGTGCGCAAGCAACTCCAAGAGCAGCTTAAGGGCGTCTACGATATTGAACGGCTTTGCAGTAAGATCGTCTACGGCACCGTAAGCGCGCGCGATTGTACGGCGCTTGTCTCCACATTGCAGCGCATCCCGCAGCTGCGCGAAACGCTCCTTTGCTGCACGGCCGCGGCGCTTACGCGCATTTTAAACGAAACCGACCCCATGCCGGACGTCCTTTCGCTGCTGCAATCCGCCATCGTTGACAATCCGCCCGCCACCAATAAAGACGGAGGATTCATTCGGCAGGGCTACAACAAGGAAATTGACGAGCTGAGAAGCATTGCCAGCGGCGCGAGCGATTGGCTGTCCGCATATGAGCAGGCCGAGCGGGAGAACAGCAAGATCAAGAACCTGAAGGTCGGTTACAACAGGGTGTTTGGGTACTACATCGAAATCACCAAATCGTACCTGTCGCAGGTGCCGTACAACTATATTCGCAAACAAACGCTCACCAACGCCGAGCGCTTCGTCACAGAGGAGCTCAAGGAGATGGAGCAAAAGATACTCGGCGCCAAGGATCGCCTGCTGGTGTTGGAACTGTCGCTGTTTTCCGAAATCCGCGAGGTATTGCTGGCCTGTACGGAGCGTCTGCAAGCGGATGCGGCGCTGTTGAGCGAATTGGATATCTACCAATCCTTTGCCGAGATATCGGAACGCAATCAGTATTGCCGCCCGTCCATCAACACGCAGGGCTCCATCCGTATCGTCAACGGCCGTCATCCCGTCATCGAGCAGACCGTGCGTGAGCAATTCATTGCCAACGACACCCTTCTGGATAACGGCAGCAATCGGCTGCTGATTATCACGGGGCCCAACATGGCGGGCAAAAGCACCTATATGCGCCAGACGGCGCTGATTACCCTGATGGCGCATATCGGCATGTATGTGCCCGCCAAGGAGGCGGATATCGCCATCTGCGACCGCATATTCACGCGTATCGGCGCAAGCGACGACCTGACCGCGGGGCAGAGCACCTTTATGGTGGAGATGAGCGAGGTTGCCAACATCCTGCACAACGC
>CAZRIT010000097.1:0-3964 GCA_964600225.1 uncultured Oscillospiraceae bacterium
ATTAAAAGGTAGTCAGTCAATTTGTATCATTGACTGACTACCTTTGTGGCGGAGAAGGAGGGATTCGAACCCTCGCGCCAGTTACCCCAGCCTACTCCCTTAGCAGGGGAGCCCCTTACAGCCACTTGGGTACTTCTCCGAATGCGGTATTGGTTTGTATGCTGGCGGAGAGAGAGGGATTCGAACCCCCGGTGCTTCTCAGCATCACCGATTTTCAAGACCGGCTCCATAAACCACTCGGACATCTCTCCAATTGCACCTAGTGAAGTATAGCAAAACGTCCTTCGATTGTCAACCGCACAGCGCGAATCGGCGGCGCAATCCGATAAAAAAAGCGCCTGTTTGCCATGGATATCAGCCTGTTGCCGGCATAACAATGCGGGGCTTTTAAAGCATGCCCAATCATGATACAATATATACATCGGAAAGAGATTTTTTCAGGAGGTGCGGTATGCCGTTTGACTATAAAAAGGAATACAAGGCGTTTTACCTGCCGCCGAAGACGCCCGGCATCATTGAAATTCCGCCGATGCATTTTGTCGCCGTGCGCGGGCAGGGGAATCCCAACGAGGAAGGCGGCGCCTATCAGGCGGCCATCGGCCTGCTGTACGGGATTGCGTTTACCATCAAGATGAGCAAAATGGGCGATCATCGCATCGACGGATATTTCGATTATGTCGTGCCGCCGCTGGAGGGCTTTTGGTGGCAGGAGGGCAAAACGGGCATCGACTATGGGGACAAGTCCGCGTTCCAATGGATCTCGGTCATCCGCCTGCCCGATTTTGTAGCGCGGGACGATTTTGACTGGGCCGTTGACGAAGCGACCCGAAAGAAAAAGCTGGATTTTTCCAAGGCGGAGTACCTGACCTACGACGAGGGCCTGTGCGTGCAATGCATGCACATCGGCGCCTTTGACGATGAGCCGCGCACGGTCAAAGCCATGGATGCCTATGCTGCCGAAAACGGATACGTTACCGATATCACATCGGAACGGTTCCATCATGAAATCTATTTGAGCGATTTTCGCAAGACGGCGCCCGACAGGCAAAGAACTGTCATCCGACACCCGATCAGGCGCGCATAACGATTCTCAGCCGCCGCAGCACAGCGGAAAGATACCAAGCGCAGCCCCGTTTGGCAACGGCAGGCTGCGCTTGCATGTTTCCACGCGCACGCCGTTTACGGTGAGCAGGCTTGCCTTCATGGTTTTCAATGCCTCCTTGCCGTAACGGGCTTTGATAAAGTCCATCGCATGGCCAAGCGTCGGCGCATCGACCGTTTCCTCGGCACACCGCGTATAATCCCGTATCGCTCCGTAATACTGTATCAAAACCATATCGATCCACCCGCTTTCAGATGCCGAGCTGCTTGCGTTTGCGCGCGGTGGGCACGCCTTGCGCGTCCCAGCCCCTGACGCGGTAATACATGGGCAGCATTTTGTCCAAAGGCACAAAGGAATCGGGCTTATCGGCCTCCTGCAACTCCTTGGTCAGCCGATCGGGCAGGGCGTCGTTTGCGCTGGTCAGGCCTTCGCGCAGGTTGAACAGCCGTTCCGTGTTGTAGCCGCGTTCACCGATTTGCATCAGCTTGCCCGTGGTCATCTTCATGCCCGTTACGAAGCCAAGCACGCTGCTTTGCGGCATCAGGTACATGGTGTTGAATAACAGCAGTCCGGGCATGAGCCACCAGATGGGCCTAAGGAACACGCGCGCGGCGATCAGCGCCTTGTTGACGATTTTGGTGATTGGGTGCATCGGCCCAAGGCGGAACAGGAACGAAGGAACCACCGCCTGGCATGTAAACAGGCAGAAGCCGCACGCCGACACGGCCTCCATCATGTTTTGGAACATGACGGTCAGCTCCGCCTTGCCCTTGGGCGTCTGCCGATTGACGGAGATGACGCCGACGGATTCAAACAGCGCCAGATACCCGCCGTTGAGGTGACAGCCGCCGCGGTTGGCCGTGGCGTAGCCCAGCCCCATGCCGACGCTGTGGCGCGGCTCGTAGGAGGCCAGCTCCAGCCCCTTGGCATGGATGGCAAAGTCCGCGCCGCCGCATTTTTCGGAAAGCCACTTGCTGCCGTTGGCCAGTTCGTCGCCAACGCCTTCTCGCATGGCGATCTTGTGCATGATATCCTTGATGTTTTCGATATTGCCAAACGTCAGCCCGAAATCGGCCATGCCCCGCTCCTGCAGCTCCATGGCAAATGCGATGGTGCCCGCCAGCGAGATGGTGTCCATGCCCCAGATATCGGCATAGTAGTTGACGGTGTTGATGAAGGACAGGTTGTTGTTGTCGATATTGCTGCCAAGCAGGCCCACGGTTTCAAACTCGGGCCCCTTGACCTCCTTGCCGTCCACCATGACGCGCCGTTCGCAGCGGATGGGACAGCTGACGCAGCCGTTGTTGCGCGTAAGCAGCGTGTCGGAAAGCGTTTCGCCCGAGATATCGCGTACATGCTCGTAGCGCCCATGGGTAAAGTTGTGCGTCGGCAGCGTGCCCGATGCGTTGGCGGCGGATACCAGCCCTGCCGTGCCGTAGCTTGGCAGGGATTGTCCCGTCATGGGGTGGTTTTTCAGATACGACACCCATTTCTTCACATATGGGTGGAACGCATCCGCCCGCGCAATGGCGGGTTTTTGGGTGCCGAACGCAACCAGCGCTTTCAGGTTCTTGCTGCCCATGACGGCGCCCGCGCCGCAGCGGCCCGCAACGCGCTCGCCCGAAACCGCGCAGGCATAGCGCACCATGTTTTCGCCCGCCTGCCCGATGACAAGCTTCCCCCAGTGCCTGGGAAACTGCTCTTGCGTCTGCTCGGCGTCCATGCCCATGTAGGCGGAAGCGTCGCGCAGGGCGATATCGCCATCCAGAATTTCAATGTAGCAGGGCGTTTCGGAGCGGCCGACCAGAATCAGCCCGTCGATGCCCGCCTTTTTGAGCATCACGCCGAACTGTCCGCCGCAGTTGCTGGAGGCGATGCCGCCCGTCAATACGTTCTTAAAGGACAGGTTGAAGCGGCTGGAGGAGGGCGCGCCCGTGCCGTTGACGGGGCCCGTGTTGACGATGAGCACCGCGGCGGGGGAGAGCGGATCGGTTCCGACGGGCAGCAGATCGGTTAGCAGCTTGCCGCCCAGGATTTTGCCGCCGACGTAGCGTTCAAACAGCGCTTGGCTGATGGGATAGTCCGTGACGGCGCCGCTGCTTAGATCAATCGTTTTGTAGACGGGAAGGTTCATGCCTGCGCCTCCTTTTCCATTGCGATGGCGCCGAGCGGACAGGTATCGGCGCAGATGCCGCAGCCAACGCAGGCGTCGGGGGCGGCAAGATACGCAAACACGCGCAGATCACCGCGGAACGCGGGCAGCGTCAGGCGCAGCGCGTCCTTGCCGCAGGCGTCCACGCACATGTTGCATGCGCTGCATAGGGAGGCGTCGATGTGCGGTTTGGGGCGGTCGGCCTTGGATATCCTGGCGCACGCCCGGCCCGATGCATCCAATATGGCGCCCTTGCTGCACACGCCGCCGCAGACGCCGCAGTCCACGCAGCGCTTCGGATTGATAACATGCCGCTGCTTGATAACCCCGTCGATGGCCTGCACGGGGCACATCTTGGCGCAGAGCGTGCAGCCGATGCATGATTCCGTGATGAAATGAGACACAGCGTTCCCTCCGTAAGGATGCCGCGCCCGCATGTATGGCAAAACGGCTTCCTTTTTAATTATATGGCTGATTTCACTATAACAGGTTTATGCATGCGCATCAAGACGCTTGTACAGCAAACGCGCACGATCAATCTGCGCAAGGGAAACGGAGAGAAAGCAGGCAGGTTCGGCCGAATTCCGCCTGATCGGGAATCATGGCTTGACGAACGCGATGAAATGTGCTATAGTACAAAAGCTGCGTAAAGCGGCACGTCGCGGGGTAGAGCAGTTGGTAGCTCGTCGGGCTCATAACCCGGAGGTCGT
>CAZRIT010000098.1:0-3912 GCA_964600225.1 uncultured Oscillospiraceae bacterium
TGCCCATCCATGCGTGGGTGGCGGTGGTCAACATGTTCTGCGTGGGGCTGGGCTTTGCCAAGTGTGCGTGGCTATTGTCCACCGCACGGCAGGGGACGTGCTTTATGCCGATTGTGTTTTTGATGGCGCAGCTTTGGGGCGCCGCGGGCGTGGCGTCCGTGCAGGCCGTGGCGGATGTGCTGACGATGTTTCTGGCCATACCCGTGATATGCTATGTCATGCGGCAGATCAGGCAGGCGGAGAGCGCATGCGATGCCGAAAGCTTCCCCGCGCAGGCCGTGGCGGAAGGATAGATCGGACGCGTATCAAACGTTTGAAAAGTGTGCTGGCGGCACACTTTTTTCTGCCGCTTTCTGCTATGATCACCGCAACGGCCAAGGGGTGCGGCGCGCTTTTGCAATCGCAGCATGCAGACCCTTTGCCAAACAAGTCTCTTTGTTGTGCGGCGGCAGGTTTGCCAACGGGAGAACGATTGCGTTTACGCAAGGATTGCCTGTCGGACAAAGGGCCGTCGCCAATCGGAGGGAAAGAAGCCGTCCGTCGAGGGGCGGTTTTCTTTTGTGCAAAAACGCATATCAACAAAGCCCTCCCGCCGAGAGATCGGGGGAGGGCTTAGAGGCTGCATTATTTGAGCTCCCTTGCTAGGGTGATTTGCAGCACATCGCTGCCGATATGATCCTTGACGAAGATGACGTCGGTGCGGATATGGTGGTAGATGCCGTCGTCGCCGAGCTGCCTGCCCTCGTGGGTGACGATGGTTTCGCCGCGCGCATGCGCGGACAGCAGGTTTTCCCTCTTGAAGGCGGCAAGGAACGTCTCCCGATCGTCGGGATGGAAGGTTTCCACGCCCTGCGCAATCAGCTCGTCAAAGATGCCCGCATCGTAGCACTGCGTGGTCGTATAGTTGCCGTATTGCAGCATGTAATAGTTGTTTTTGGTCAGGTTGACGGAGATCACCATCGGGTAGATGGCCGAAACCGCGCTGAGCAGGCGGTTAAGCTCCTCGTTATCGAAGGATTTGGCCTGCCAGAAGGATTCCCGTGCGTGCCCCTTAAACTCATAAACGGACTGCTCCATATCGGGCGTATAGATGGCAAAATCGTTCCTGCCGTTGCGTTTGACGTGATACAGCGCCTTGTCCGCCTTCTGAAACAGCGCTTCGTACGAGTCGTGGCCGATGGCGCCGATGACCAGACCGATGCTGGCCGCGATGGACAGGTTTTTGTTCGCACCCAGCCGCACCGTGGACAGTTTGCGCATAAACGACGCCAGCGTGCTGCGCAGCCTTGCCTCGTTGCCGCCGCCATCCAGGAACGCCACAAATTCGTCGCCGCCGATGCGCCCGACGATATCGGTCTGCCGAAACTGCGCGCGCAGCGCCGTTGCAATGTAGCGGATGGCCTCGTCGCCATGGGTGTGGCCAAATTGATCGTTGATGGTTTTGAGGTTATCCAAATCGAGTATCAACAGCGCGCACGGCACCTCGTCGTTGCGCGACAGACGCTTTTTAATCAGCGCTTCGGCCGTGACCCTGTTGTACAGGCCCGTCATGCCGTCGGTCTCCGCCTGCTTTTTCACATCCAGCTCGGCCTGTTTTTCCGCCGTGACGTCGCGCATGATGGTATAGGCGCGGATGTGGCCGGAGTACGGGTCCTGCACCAGCTGCACATCGACGCGGAACCAGCGGTGGCTCTGATCGGGCAGCACGGCGGGCAGATCCAGCGTGTGGTGCCGCGTGCCATCCGCATAGGCGGCGAGCAGGCGATCGCGCGCAAAGAACGCGCGTGCCTGCGCACGGTCGTTTTGCTCCATCAGGTTATCGACGGCAAAATTGACGGCCTCCATGTGGCTGCACCCGTTTGCGGGGAATGTGACGAGCGGCACGTTGATGCCCTGTCGTTCCACCACGTCCTCGGTCAGGTCGGTTTCAAAGAAGGCGATGCCCTCCTTGGCCTCGTCGGCGCTGATCATCTGCCGATAGCGCTCAAATGCCATGGCTCGCTCGTGATCGGCCGTGATGTCCGCAAACGACAGCGCCGCGGTGGTCGGGCGACCATCCTCCTGCTCGATGATGGAATACCGCATATCCATCCACAGCAGGGCGCCATCGTCCGAACGCATGTGGATCTTGGCGCTGCCCGTGGGCTTGCACGCGTGGATTTCCCGAAAGATGCCGCGGAAATCGTCGATGCTGTCTGGCAGTATCATGCCCTGTTCAATGGCCGATTCGGGCAGGTCGGTCCCTGCGGGGCGGATGCCGTGCCTGCCGATATTGGCCGCGTTGGGGAACGCTGTGGCGGAAGCGACATCGTAGCGGTAGATGATGCGGTTGGAATGCTCCGCCACCACCTGCAAAATCCGCTCGTTTTCACGCATGGCCGCCGCCTCGTCATCCTTGCGATGCTGCTGAGTGGTATCCTCCAGCGAGATGATCGCTTTGATCGGGTGCTTTTTGGCGTCGAACACCGTGAAAAACTCCGCCTGCTCCCAGCGGCCCGTGCCGTGCGCATTGGGCACGAAGCCCTCGATGATGCCCGTGCGTTCGCCGCGGTGAATTTGATCAAAGAAAGCTCGGCAGGCCTCGCGATCGCTCGCGGAGAGGATGCTGTTGCAATCGGTCAGGCAGGGGATATCGATGAGCGTGGTCGGCAGGCCGTGACGCTTGGCGTAGGCTGCGGGCAGGGTCAGCGTGCGCGTGGAAAGATCGTACACGCACACCATTTTGCCCATTTGCGACATGGCCAGCTTTAATTCCTCCTCGCTGATGCGCAGCCGTTCCTCCATCTCCTTGCTGTGGGTTACGTCAAGCAGGATGATGATATAGGTCAGATCGTCGTCCATGGCTACAAGCGAGCCCTTTTCGTATATCCACTTGACCGCGCCATCCTTCGTGCGCGCACGGAATTCCTGTTCAAAGGTGGGTTCCAACAGACCGGCGGTCAGACGGATATCGTGGTATGCGGCGCCGTAGTCCTCGTCCAGGACGAAGCCTTTGAGGTGGTTATCGTGGAACGCGCGGAATTCCTCCTCCGTATAGCCAAGCTCATGCAGCAGCGTGCCGCCGATGTGCATCAGCTTTCCGTCGCTCACGCGGAACATGATGGAGCCCAGCGGCATGAATCGGTCCAGCGTGCTTTGGTAGACGCGTTTTTTGGTCAGCTCGTCGCTGGCAATATCCAGAGCGTGCTTGAGCGTTTCCTCGGCCGCCTTCTGCTGGTCGATGACGCGGCCGAGCACCACGCTCATGACGTCGCTGCCGTATTCGTTTTTGACGCGCAGCGCGATCGCCTCGGCCCAGCGCTCGCCCCGATTCGCATCCTGCTGCCGATACTCCATGCGGACGGAGTCCCCGTCGCTCTGCAGGTGCTGCAGCAGCGCGCCGCACGAGAAGGTCTGCATAAACCTGTCCGCATCCGCTTTGGGCATGCGGGCGGCAGCCAGGCTGATCAAGTCGTCCAAACGCCCATGTGTTTCGCTCCCGGCCGACAGGTATTCGTCGCCTGTCATCACATGATAGCTGTTTGCCGTCAGATTGACGGATACCGTAACGGGATAGACGGTGCTCAGCGCCGTGAGTAGCCTTGCGCGGTCGAGCGCGCCGTCGATGTGTTCCTCGCGCTCCCTTGTGATATCCTCAAACAGGATGATGGCTGAAACGGGCCGATTGACATCGTCATACACCGTGCTAAACCGTGCGTTGAACCAGCGGTAGCTGCCATCGCTAACCTTCCGCTTGATCGTACCCTGTCCCGTCTTTTCACCGCGGCGGATGGCCGCATAGAACGCGGTAAACGCCTGCGCGCTTTCGGGCGCGATGGCGTCGGTTTGGAGCAGGCTTTCGGGTATGTTTGCAATGCGCTTGGGCAGGCCGAACAGCCGCGCGGCGTCATCGGGCATGTCGATGGAGCGGTC
>CAZRIT010000099.1:0-1039 GCA_964600225.1 uncultured Oscillospiraceae bacterium
ATATTGCAGGCGAACGGATGAAGGATACGTTCTACGAATACGGGAACGTGCAGCAGGCCAACCGCGCGCATTGGGTAGCGGAAAACATCGGCAAGGTGAAGGAGGCTTTCCGCGGACACGGGGACGTTGGCGTCAACGAATCCGCGCTGGTACAGCTTTGCGGCATGGGCCTTGCATCCGACGAACAGGCGGCAAAAGCGGTGTGCGACCGCAACGGCATGATCGTGGAATGCGTGGACGGCGTGATCGTATTTGACAGAAAAGGCCGCATCAAGGCGCTCAGTGATTCCAAAAATTCCATTGTCTATAAGGATGACCTGATCTACGCCGTGGCGAACAAGGGTAAGTCCGCGCCTCCCGAGGCGACCCAAGGGCGGTTGCGCGTAACGCGCAGCGGCGACAGCGTCAAGGTTACCGATGGAAAGGGCAATGTGATTGCGGAAATCTACGGCGGCAAAAGCCCAAACACGGAGGCGGTAAAGGCCACGATCGATGCGCTGCGTTCTTTCTACGATATGGCGTGGAACGAGCAGAACAGGGTGTTGCTGGAAAACGGCTATAAACCGCTCGGAAAGATCAAGAACTATTTCCCGTATCAGCTGCGGCATGGAGCCCGCGTGCGTGCGCGCCTGCGCGTTCGGCGCGCTGCAATGCCTCGACGAGGCGGCCTATGAACAGACGCAGCGCGAAAAGGGTGTTCGGTTTGTTGTAAAAGCGCTGGTTGGGTAACGAATAGTCAAGATCACCCATAAAAGCGGGTGGATTTTAGTGCAGCCTTCGGAGGCACTGACTGAATTTCTTATGCAACAGGCGAGCGCTCGCGATGCGAGGGCTCGCCTGTGTATGACGTGGCGGAAGGCTGCTTTTTCCTGCGCCCCTTACATTGGGCGTCAACGGGCGACATCAGGATTCTTCGCGGTAAACCTTGGCGTCCAGCCTGGTTTTGCAGCCGAGCTTTTTGGCGATCAGGCCCATGAAAAACTTCTGCATATATTTGCCGAAACGGTTGAAACGCTTGATCTGTATGGGCGTCAGGTAT
>CAZRIT010000099.1:1049-1431 GCA_964600225.1 uncultured Oscillospiraceae bacterium
CTCTTCCGATCTTGCGTATTCTTTCAGAATCGTGTCGTCAAAACCCCCGTTTTGCGCAAACAGGCGCCCGACCTGCGTAAACGGCTGCAGCATCTCTGCGGCCATCTTGTCGCCCAGCAGTCCTACGCCGAACATATCGCCGCGGATGAGCGTACCGCCGTATTCGCAGCCGAGCTTTGCGGGCAGCGTTTTGAGAAACCGCTCACAGCAGCGGCTTTGCGACGCCTCGGGGAACCCGCCCTGCAGCAGGAAGGAGATCCTTGTGCCCGCCTGCGTTTTCGGTGGCAGCGTTTCCAGAAACTCCAGCATGGTGCCCGGGATGTTCTCCACATAGAGCGGCAGCGCAAACAGGATATCTGTGTTTGCGGCAAACGCGCGCCGT
>CAZRIT010000099.1:1441-1770 GCA_964600225.1 uncultured Oscillospiraceae bacterium
TATTGCGTTCGGTCCGAGAGATACCATGCCTCGGCGGTATGACCGCAGGGCAGGAAGCCCTTGCAGAAGGCATCTATGACTTTGGCGGTATTGCTCTTTGCCTGTGGGCGCGTTGCGCCGCTGATGATGATCAAATGCATGATGCCGCCTCCTCGATCCGCCCGACGGGGAATACGCCCAGGCTCATACCGTGCATATTCAGCGCGAAGCGCTCCATCCAGTGTTCCAAATATGCCTGATCCGCCGCGCCTGCATAGACGAGGCCGAAGCGGAATTTCTTGCTGTAGCGCGGCACATGCCGCATCTGCCCGTCTACGATGCAGGTATAC
>CAZRIT010000099.1:1780-3881 GCA_964600225.1 uncultured Oscillospiraceae bacterium
TGCGGTCAACGATATTCTTGGCCCTGTGGTCGATAAAGCCCAGCGCCGTGCCCGCGATGTATACCGTTGTATCATACTGCAGATACGCCTGTAAAATCTGCTCGTAATCGTCCTTGACGGCGCAGATCCCGGGCGTTTTCAGCCAGCAGGCATTGCAGCCGATACAGGGGCCGATTTGCATATTCCCGGCCTGTATCACGCGGTGCTCGGCCGCTTTGACGGATAGCGCGGCGATGGCTTTTTCCGCCGCAGGGTCGTTTTCCGCCAGTGTGTTGGTGATGAGTAAGCGCAACGATCATTCCCTCTTTCTGCTTTTGATTGTGGTCCCGTGCGGCGTCTTTTTCATCCGCACCCGTCCGCAAGGCGTTCAGAATTTTGATTGCTCATAATTGTACGGAATGCTTGTTCCCACCAGCACGTCCTCGATTTTTTCGAGGATCAGCCAGTCGTCCATATTGGTCTGCTTTTCAAACGATAGCGGGGGAAGGATTGGTTCAACGTCTGTGAACTCGACAAAGCAGAGGCACTTCTTGTGCCAACGCTCCCGTTGCTTATCGGTCAGGTTAAGCTTTGCCGCGTTTTCGCTGAATGCCGCGTTGATTTCATCCTCCGTGAGCTTCACATGGTTTTTGACATCCTTCACCGTGGCTTTGGCGGACACGGCAAGGGAGCCTTTTTCCATAAAGTACAGCGTTTCGCCGACGTGCACGCGGCTGTGCGGTATCTTGCGGCCCGTAGCGCCGCGCACGACCATTGTTTTTGTGCCGCACAGGATTTTATCCGGCACTCTCTCCCCGCGTTTTCCTGTGTTATCGCAATAAACCAAATGTACCATGCGCCTGTTCCTTTCTGCATCCATGATGCGCTGCGCCGCGATTGGCGGTGGCAGCTTATATCCGCGCAAACGGGCATTTATCGTTCTCTCTTGAGATAAACCATATCAACCAGCTGTTTTCCGTCCTCAAACATCGGGTGGTCGTAGTGATCCGTGAAAAAGTTCCTGACCCTGTGCGATTGTGTAAACCCGCAGCTTTGATAGAAGGAAAGGGCCGAGGGACAGTCGCCTGTTCCGACATACAGCACCCTGCAATCGGCATACCGCGCAAAGAGGAATTCGATCAGGCGCTTTCCATAGCCCATTCGCCGACAAGCGGGCAATACGGCGATGTTTTTCAGCTCATACACGCCATCAGCCCCCTTGGTAACCACGCATTCGGCCTTTATGCCGTTATCCTCCAAAACAAACATGTCGCCTTGTTCAAGATATTGATCGATCATGCTCTCCTGCTCGTCGGCCAACAGCAGCAAATCCAGATATTCTTTTTTGTCGCCCGTGACTTGCTTTATGTTCATATACTGCCTCAGTTATCCTGATTTTGATTGATCGAGCCGCCTCAGCGAAAAACGATGCATGCGCCCGATTTAGCAATGTTGCAATCATTCTACCACTCATTTTCCATGAGGTCGCTTCCTTTTTTTCAACGCCACTTTCATGGAACACATTATACCATGCCCGTACTTAGTACATCTATGAACGCAGATGTATCGGAAAACTCAAGAACTTTTTCCAATGATTCAATAACGAGGACTTTATAGTCTGACAAGGCAAAATAACGCGATAAATCAATGAGATTCGATGTGATTCCCGCATTAGTCAGAATGTGCAATAAACTTGCTCCATCAAGCTGTTCAGCACGAATGGCAAGAGAGTAATTATTTGAACATGACGAAAGAAACGTTTTGACAATTGCCGACTTTCCACTTCCTCGTGTACCGGCAATAAGCACCATGTCGCCATCTTGCAAATGTTCATATATATTTGAGAGCGCCTCATCTCGGTCAATGTGCATTCCATTAATACTGTCGCATATATTGTCAAGCGTATTTTGACTTAATTCGGATAGTCTTGCCATGTCCCTCTGTAAGGTATCAAGAGGCATTGACTCAATCTTATCCACAATGTATGAGGGAATGCTACATCAAAAGTTGCGACGGGTTAACTGCGTACGACATTGGAACAAGTTTTCAAATAACGCCGCGAAGCTGGCCAGCATACGGTGCGCCGTGGTCACAGGAGCGGCTTGAAATCTGCGTTGATACC
>CAZRIT010000100.1:0-3851 GCA_964600225.1 uncultured Oscillospiraceae bacterium
CGACCCCGCCATCATGTTCCGTTGCGTCAGCGGCGGCGCGGGCGGCAGTTGGCAGATGAGCAACATGGCGGGCAAGATGATGGAGGGCGACGATAAGCCGGGCTTCTTCATCCGCCATCTCATCAAGGATATGGATATCGTGCTTGCGGAGGCCGAGACGCACGGCGTTTCGCTGCCGCTGATGGAGCAGGTGCGCGAAATCTACGGCAAGCTCGCCGCGGACGGCCTCGAAAACTGCGGCACGCAGGCAGTCTATCACTATTACGACTGACGTTGCGCGCTGCGCAAGCGCAAATAGCAGCCCGCCTCCCTACGGATGCGGGCTGTTGTGTGTCACTTCAAATCGGCACCGCAAAGTCACCCGTTTTGTCATCCTGAGCGAAGTCGAAGGATCTTTGTTCCCGCAGGGAACAACGTGCCTGTTATGCATCCGCTGCGGCGGAACAGATTCTTCGTCGCTAACGCTCCTCAGAATGACACGGAATAGAACTGGCGCTCCTCAGAATGACAGTGGGAGAACGCTGACACTCCTCAGAATGACAGCACATGCCATTCCGAGCGTCGGCGAGGCATCTTTACCCCGTCAGGGGGCGACCGATCCGCGTTCCCGCTACAACAGCTTGACGATTTCGTCAGGCTTGAGTACCTTGCCGCAGGAGACCACCCTGCCGTCCACCACGAGCGCGGGCGTGGTCATCAAGCCGTAGGCCGCAATGGCCGAAAAATCCGTGACATGGTCCACCGTGGCGTCCATACCCGCTTGCTCCAGCGCTGCCCCGGCCGCATCGGCCAGCGCGCGGCACTTGGCACAGCCCGCGCCAAGCACCTTGACGCGCGCTCCCTCGCCCTTCCCTGCCTCCACGCGCGCCACGCGCGCTGCATCGTACCCACAGCAGGGCGCTTCTGCCCGTTTTTTCTTTCCGAACAATGCCATGCTCCGTTTCCCCCTTCGATTATATCAGCAGCGTCTGTATTGCGTTGAACAGGTACCCCACCAGTATGATTCCCACGGTACAAACCGTGATAAACAGCAGCAAGAGCCTCGGCTTCACCGCGCGGCGCAGCATAATCATGGATGGCAGCGACAAGGTCGTTACCGCCATCATAAACGACAGCACCGCGCCCAGCCGCGCGCCCTTGCCAAGCAGCGCCTCCGCAATGGGGATTGCGCCGAATATATCCGCGTACATCGGCACGCCGACCAGCGTTGCCAGCACCACGCCGAAGGGGTTGCTGCTGCCCAGCACCGCCGCCACCCACGCTTCGGGTATCCAGTCGTGTATGACCGCCCCCACGCCCACGCCGATGAGGATATACGCAAACACCTTGCGAAATGTCGCCGCCGTCTGCTCTTTGGCGTATGCAATCCGCTCGCCAAGCGTCAGCTTCGGCACATCGATCTCGGCGCCGCGCGCGGACAGGATGAAGTCCTCCACATACCGTTCCATTTCGAGCTTTTCCATCAGCGTGCCACCGAGCACCGCAATCGTTAGCCCCAGCGCCACATAGACCGCCGCAATCCGCCAGCCGAATATGCTTGTCAACAGCAGCAGCGAGCCAAGATCCACCATCGGCGATGAGATCAGGAACGAAAACGTCACCCCGATCGGCAGCCCCGCGCTTGTAAACCCGATGAACAGCGGGATGGACGAGCACGAGCAAAACGGCGTCACCGTGCCAAGCAGCGCGGCAACGCAGTTTGCGCCCACGCCGCGGAAGCGCCCGAGGATGCGCCTGCTGCGTTCGGGCGGGAAAAAGCTCTGCACAAAGCTGATGACAAAGATCAGCACGCACAGCAGCACCGTGATTTTGATCACGTCGTAGAGGAAAAACCGCAGGCTCCCCACCCAGCGGTTGTCGGCGGGAAGCCCAAGACGCGCGAGCAACCGTCCGATGGCGTCATTGAGCCAGCGCATGCCGAGCAATTGGTTTTGGACAAACGACCAGATCATGTTTCTCCGCCTCCGCCCGCCCCGCCCGCGCAGGCCAATGCATCGATATATTGCCTAAACGCAGCCAGCGTTTCCCTGTTGACGGAGTAGTGGCTCCACTTGCCAACGCGGCGTACGCGAACCAGGCCGCACTCGCACAGCGCCTTCATGTGGTGCGACAGCGTGGGCTGCGTGATATCAAACCGATCCAGCAGCTTGCACGCGCACTGCTCGCCATCGGAAAGCATCCGCACAATTCGGAACCGATTGGCGTCGCCCAACGCCTTGCAGATCAAGGCCACGTCCATCTCCTGCATCGTCATACCTCACATAGATCATTATCTATATGTCATATTACACGTCAGATAGATGGCTGTCAATCGGTTATGCGGTTTTGTCGGTCTGTTTGACGGGTTTTGCAAGCGGCGCCGCAGCCCACAAGGCGATGCCGAGCAGGCTGAACCAAGCGGGGTCTCGCGCTGCAAGCAGCAGCGGGCGCCAAGCCCGCCCCATTATGATAGCGTCAAAGGCATGCCACGCAAGGAATCGTTGCGTGCGCAATCGACATTTTCGATACCTTTTATAGCAAGCGCATCTGCTCCGCGCGGCAGGGGTCGCCGCCACCGTCCATCACGCCAAGGGCGATAAAGATCGGATGCAGGTAGCTTGCGCCAAAGGTGCCAAGCTTCTTGGGGCCCGCCACGGCCTCGCCGCGCGCCAGGAGGGCAAGCGCCCGTTGAAACGCCACGTTGACGGTTGCGCGCGTGATGGATTTGTCCTTTCGGCTCACGAACATCTCGTTACCCCTGACGGCATAGGTGAATTCCAGCCCCTTGGTCGTGCAAAACCGCTGCCCCTCCCGTTCGACAATGGCCCGCCACAGCGATTCGGCGTCGTACTCGGTAGGCATCGTATCCATATCCTTCCTTGCATTGGGGGTACAGCAGAAGCTGCGCAAAGGCAAGCACCGTCCCCGAAAAGAATAACAGCAGAAACTGTGCGAAATCTCCGTAGTCGGCAGCCTGTACAATCCCCACAATGAATCCCGCCAGAATCAGCAAATAGAACAGGACTATGGTCATCCACTTTAAAATCTTGATCCATCTGCCCGAGGTTTCGTCAAACAGGTTTTGCATATTTTCTCCCATCGTTTGGCCTCTTCCTTGCTTGCATGTTTTATTTGGTTATATCATACACGAATCGGCCGATCATGTCGTGGTCTGACAGACCAATTTTGGTGTTCTTGCCACTGTTTCGCAGAAAAGGAGCCGCGACGGAGCGCGTAAGAGGTGTTTTTCGAATTGTCATTCCGAGCGTAGCGAGGAATCTTGGCTCCTGCAAAGGAGCAGTTATTCTGCATGTACCGCTGCGGCGAAAACAGATTCTTCGGCCTGCGGCCCTCAGAATGACAGTTTTGCAAGCCTTTCATCTATCTCGTGCATCCATCCCGCCCGTAGGCGCAGCCGCAAAGAGTTGGTAGCGACAGTGAGCCGTCGTGAGCGCGCTTGCAAGCGATATATAGCTTGTTCCGACGTTGCCGCAGAACCGGGACTCGAACCTAATCGATCGTCAGCGTGAATCTCTGAATGACCTTTTCGTCAATCTCGACAGTATGCGATGTGTGATTTTCGTTGCCGTCGTAACCCACCTCGTCTATGCGGAGATATCTTGCCAACGGATAATCGTCCAGTTGCACGGTACCTTCACAGTTTACGGTTTTTCCGCCCTTCACCGTAACCCATGCATATGCAGATGTCGTACCCAATACATTCTCATTCTTATCCAAGATTGCACACTGCACATAAACCATGTTGAGTTCGTGTTCGGAATTGTTACTGACAACGAAGCAGTATTTTGCTTGATTAAATCGGTTGATGCTTCCGTCCGCATCCTCGATGGTCAGGTCTCCCTTTCCAAGCC
>CAZRIT010000101.1:0-1385 GCA_964600225.1 uncultured Oscillospiraceae bacterium
GCTTGGGCAGGCCGAACAGCCGCGCGGCGTCATCGGGCATGTCGATGGAGCGGTCCAAATGCGTATAGCGATAGATCAGCTTGCCGCTGTTGGCGATGGCAAGCAGGTATTCCTTTTCCCGAATATCCAGTTTTTCCTCGGTGCGCTTTTGCGCGGTAACGTCGCGGCCGATGCCGTACAGGCCGATGACGTTGCCCTCCGTATCGTGCAGCAGATACTTGGAGGTGCTGGAATAGCGCGGCGCTCCGTCGTCTGCGGGCAGGAACTCCACATAATCCACCAGCGATTCGCCGCTTTCCATAAGCTTTCGGTCGTCGGCACGGTAATGCTCGGCAAGCGCCTTGTCAAACAGGTCGTAATCTGTCTTGCCCGCAATCATCTGCTCGTTTTCCAGCCCGACCAAGTGCGCAAAGGCGCGGCTGCAGCAGATATAGGTGAGATCCCGGTCCTTGACAAAGGAAAGGTCGCTGGAGGAGGCGAGCATGGCTTTCAGCGCAAGCGGCAGGGTCTGCTGTATGGAGAGCTCCCTGCGCTCCCGTTCGGATACGTCCGAATAGTAGACGTTCAGGAAGGTTTCGTTTTTGTCGTTGACGGTTGTGCGCCCGAAGCAGCGCACGGGGATATACCCGCCGTTTCCGTGGCGGAGCCTGTACCGGGAGCTGCGCGCCTCGCCCGTGGCGAGCATCTCGGCGGACAGCGTCTGCACGATGGTCACATCCTCGGGGTGTACGCCCCACATGGCGCTTTCTCGGTAGTTGCTCAAAACCTGCTCGGGCGTCATGCCGACCATCTTGCCAAAACCCTCGTTGACGTAGACGGGCACGATGGCGCCGTTGGGTAACACCTGCATGCGCACAAAGCCGCCGGGCGTATCGTTCATCAAACCAAGGATAGCCTTGTGATCGCTTTCGATCTTTGCGTTCAGGTCGCGGCGGGCAAGCATGACGGCGATGTAGGCGCCGATGGCCTGTAGCTGCCCGATGTGCGACTGGTGCATGGTCGGGTCGTCCACGCCGATGAAGCCAAGAATATGCCCGTCGCGCTGCAGCGGAACCGCCACGAGCGATTGGATGCCCTGCGCTTGCAGGATGCGCCGTTCCTCGGCCCTGTCGGCATCGAGCGCGTCCACATCCGCAATGCTGATAAAATCGCCGTGTTCAAACGCTTGGCCCCAAAAGGGCGTCAGGTCAAACGGCATCTCCCGCAGCAGGTCCATTTCGCCCGCGACGTTGGGCGCGCAGACTTCATAGGTGTTGCTGGAGAGCCGACGCGCATAGTCCAGCTCGATGACATAGGCGCGGCTGCCGCCAAAGTAATCGAGCACGCGCTGCAAAACGCCGCGGATACCGCTGTCGGCGTCCGCCTGCGTGAGCAGATCGTGCGCG
>CAZRIT010000101.1:1395-3802 GCA_964600225.1 uncultured Oscillospiraceae bacterium
CCCTGTTATCCAGAAGCGCATTCGTGAACTTACACGCGATGTCAAGAAGATGACTATCGGCACCCAAGAGTATAATGATAAAGTCAAGGAGATTGCACAACTCAATTCTATCCTTGCTGAGCACAAGCGTGCCGTGCGCGGTGTCGTTGAGGAAGCGCAGCTGCTCGGCCGATTGCAGTATCTGCGCGGCGGATTCCTTTTCTCCCGTGATGTCGGTGCTTACCGCAAGCTGCACGGGCGCATCGTACCCTTCCAGGCTGCACACCGAGCCGTTGCTGCGCACCCAGATCATGCTGCCGTCGCGCCGAAATGCGCGGTATTCGATTTGGAACGGCGTGCCGTTTTGCTCCGATTGCCCTGCCGTTTGCACAACCATGTCCAGGTCGTCGGGGTGGATCAAATCCACAATGCCGCGCGGGCATTCCGCTTGAAACTGTGCCTCGGTATAGCCGTACATCTGATAGTACCAGTCGTTGACAAAGATGTATCCCACAACGCCGTCGATGAGCGTTGCGGCGGATACGCCGCCATGCACGTTTTGCATGATGGCGCTCAACTGCGACGACGTGCGTACGAGCATCATCTCGGCTTCCTTCTGCGCGGTAATATCGTTGGCCACGGCAATTTGGACGGGCGCATCGATGCCGATGACCGTCGTCATGGAGATGTTGCTCTGCACCCAGATCATGCTGCCGTCGCGCCTTCGCACGCGGTAAACGCAGGTGAACGGCTTGCTCTCGGTGGAGGCGCGCTCCGTCAACGCTACTACATAGGCGCGGTCGTCAGGGTGAATCAGGTCAAAGGCGTTGGGCGCTTCGGCCAGAAACTGCGCGCGCGTGTAGCCGAGCATATCGTAGTATTGATCGTTGGCAAAGATGAAGCGCACGCGCTCGTCTTCGTCGATGGTCACGGCGCTGACGCCGCCCTTGATGTTTTGCATGATGGCCTGTAGCTGCGCGGAGGCTTCCAGCTCCTTCTGCTCGGCCTCCCGCTGCGCGGTCATGTTGATGATGGAGCAGTACAGCAGCATCCGCTTGCCCGCCTTGGCGATGACGCGCACGGCGGTGCGCAGATAGGTATATTGATGCCCGTTGGGCAGTCCGTACAGGCGCACCTCGCAGGTGGATTCCGCATCGGTTCGGATGGCCGTTTGGATATTGGCCCACATGGCCGCAAGGTTCTCGGCGTCCATATGCTTGTCCAGCACCAGCAGCAGCGCCTCCGACATCGGCAGCCCCAGCGTTTCGGCATACTTTTCGTTTACGCGCAGCAGCTCCGTTTTGCCGTTGGCATATTCAAAGATGCAGGCCCCGCCCACATAGCTGTTGAAAATCAGCGTTTCCATGGACTTGGGGTCCCAGAAGGCGTTGTTGTCGAGCGTTTCCACGGTTTCCAGCTTCGCAAGCTTCGGCTCCTTGGCACTTTGCCGCGCAAGCGACGCGTATGCATCGGCCGACATGGGCTTACTGTACAGGTAGCCCTGCACATAGAAGCACCCGATGGAAAGCAGAAAGTCGGCCTGCTCCTTTGTTTCCACGCCCTCTGCAATGACCGACATGCCAAGCCACTTGGACATGCGGATGATGGATTCCAGAATGTTGCCGCCGCGCGAGGAGTTTTCGTTGTTTTCCAAAAAGCGCATATCCAGCTTGAGCACGTCCGCGGGCACGTCCTTGAGGGTGTTGAGCGAGGAGTAGCCGCTGCCGAAATCGTCGATCTCGATGGTGAAGCCGTGCGCAATCAGGCGCTTGACCACGCTGATGATGCGTTCTGCCGAGCGCGCAAAGGCGGATTCCGTAATCTCCAGCCGCAGCAGATCGGGCGGGATGCGGTACTTTTGGATCAGGCCCGTCATCACATCCACCAAATCCTCGTGGAACAGGTCGGCACGGGATACATTGACCGATACGGGCAGCGCGCAGACGCCCGCCTCCAGCCATTGGCCTAACAGTTTGCACGTCTGTTCCCACACATACTTGTCCATCTCGTAGATGAAGCCGTTGCGCTCAAATACGGGGATAAAATCATTGGGTGAAATCATGCCCCTGGTCGGGTGCCGCCAGCGCACCAGCGCCTCCGCGCCAATCAGCGCGCCCGTGCCGTGGTTGTACTGCGGCTGGAGCCACACCTCAAAATGCCCCGCTTGGAGCGCCAGGTTCATCTCGTTGACGATCTCCTGCTCGCGCAGGATGTTTTCGCGCATGGATTCATCGTACAGGGCGATTTTGACGTCGAAGCGCGCCTTGACGGAGGATTTGGCGATGGCGGCCCTGTCGTACATGGCGCTGACGGAGAGGGAGAGATCGTTGACGATATAGCGGCCGATGCTGAAGGTGATGGGCTGTATGGAGCCGTCGAGCAGCGCGGCGGCGCGCCAGATTTCGGCAATTTCCGCGGAATCCATAAA
>CAZRIT010000102.1:0-3341 GCA_964600225.1 uncultured Oscillospiraceae bacterium
GATATGCAAAACGCCATCCTCTCCATGTCCCGCCGCCGCGTGGGCGCATTGATCGTGGTGGAGCAAAAGACGGGCCTTGGCGATATCATCGGCACGGGCACGCGCATCGAGGGCATCCTTTCGGGCGCGCTGCTGGAGAATATATTCGAGCCCAACACCCCGCTGCACGACGGCGCGGTCATCGTGCGCGGCCCCATGCTGGTGGCCGCGGGCTGCTTTTTGCCGCTTTCCGACGACCTGACGGTATCCAGAGAGCTGGGCACCAGGCACCGCGCGGCGCTGGGCATCTCCACGGTATCCGACAGCGTCACCATCGTCGTCTCCGAGGAGACGGGCGCCATCTCCATGGCGCGCGACGGCAAGCTTGTGCGCTATATCGACGCCAAGGCGCTGCACGACATCCTGGAAGAGCTGTTTTTGCAGAAGGATAACGGCAACCCCGTGTTCCTGTGGGGCAAGCGCAAATCGGAGGGAGCGGAATAATGGAACAGCAAAGCAAAAAAGCCGCCTTCCTATCGGCATTAAAACGTTTTTTCACCCGCAACATCGCGCTCAAGGTGATCGCGCTGTTGTTTGCGATGCTCCTTTGGGGCTATGTGCTCACCGATCAAAAGCCCGTGCGCGTCAAGATGATTGCCGACGTTACCACCAGCTTTGACGGCGAGGCGGAGCTGATGGCGCAGGGCCTGTGCGTGCGCGGCGACCGCGCCAAGGCGCTGACCAACGTCACCGTTTCGGTACGCTCGCAGATTACCAACTACGCCTACCTCAACAACAAGAGCGTCTCGGCGCTCATCAGCCTCAAAAACATCAGCGAGCCGCGCACCTACGAGCTGCCCATCATCCCCAACGTCAGCTCGTCGCTGGGCGTTGCGCAGCAGGTCATCCCCTCCACGGTATCGGTGGAAATCGATTCCCTCGTAACCCAGACCGTGCCCGTGACGACCTCCTTCGTCGGCGAGGTGCCTGATGGCTACTGGGCGGATATGGACGCGCTGTCCACCACCGCCAGGCTGGATATCTCGGGCCCCAAGACGGATATTTCCCGCATCACCAGGGCGGAGTGCATTGTGGATTTGACCAACTGCACCTCCAGCATCTATTCCACCTACGGCGTCATCTTCTACGACCGCGACGGCAACGAGGTGCCCTCCGATATCGTCGTGGGCACGCTGCCCACCTCCACGGTGCGGCTGCCCGTCTACCCCATGCGCAACGTTCCCGTGGATGCGGTTGGCTCCCTGGTCGGCAAGGACAATCTGGCCGCCAACCACGAGCTGACAGACGTTGTGGCCACGCCCCCCACGGTGCGCATCGTGGGAGAACGCGCCGTGATCGACGAAATCGAAAGCATCGCGCTGGAGCCTATTGCAGTCACGGGTCTCAACGCGGCCGTTACGGTAGAAGCGGAACCCATCGTGCCCGAAAACGTGCGGCTATTGGACACGGAGCCTGTGAGCGTGTTGATCGAGGTGCGCGAGACCGTTGCCGAGCAGTCGTTTCCGTCGCTGCCCATCGCCATCATCGGGCTTCCCAGAAACGCCCACGCCACACTGGATCTGGAAGCGGTCGATCTCACCATTTCGGGCCGCATCAGCATCGTCAGCCTCATCAAGCGCGGCGATATCAGCATCAATGTCGATCTCACGGGCCTGGAAGCGGGTACCTACACGCTGCAATTGCAGCCGTTCGTGCGCAGCGACGAAATCACGGTGGAATTAACCACCAAGCTTTCGCAGAGCACCGTCAACGTCACCATCACCGCGCCGTAACCGCCATGCCGCTGATCGTATCCGATATCAAACTGCCCGTTACGGCCGCAGAAAGCGACCTCAACCGCCGCATTGCCACGCAATGCGGCGTTGATTTGCGCACCATCCGCTCCGTGCGCCTTGTGCGCCGCGCGCTGGACGCGCGCAAGAAGAACGATATCCACTTCCTTTTGCGCGCCATCGTGGCCTTCGACGACGCCACCGAGCGCACGCTCCTTGCCCGCAACGACCGCAGGCTTTCGCCCTACCGCGCCGACACGCCGACGCCGCTTGCCAAGGGCTCCGCGCCGCTTGCCGCGCCCATCGTCGTGGTCGGCCTCGGGCCCGCGGGGCTGTTTTGCGCGCACACGCTGGCGCAATACGGCTATCGGCCGATCGTTGTGGAGCGCGGGGAGCCCGTCGAGCAGCGCGTGCAAACGGTGGAGCGCTATTTTTCGACGGGCGCATTGCACAACGAATCCAACGTCATGTTCGGCGAAGGCGGCGCGGGCACCTTTTCCGACGGCAAGCTGACCAGCCGTTCCAAGGATGCGCGGCAGGAGCAGGTGCTCAACGCGCTGGTGCGCTTCGGCGCACCTGCGGATATCCTCATCGACGCCAAGCCGCACATCGGCACCGATCGGCTGCGCAACGTGGTAGGCAGCATGCGGCAATCCATCGAGTCGCTCGGCGGCACGGTGCGGTTTGGGTGCAGGCTGGCGGGCATTGAATCCGCCGATGGCAGGGTGACGGCCGTGCGCGTAGACCAAAACGGCGCGCAGGAGCGCATCCCGTGCGCGGCGGTTGTGCTGGCCATCGGGCAGGGCGCGCGCGATACCTATCAAATGCTGTTCGACGCGGGCGTTTCGATGGTCAAAAAGCCGTTTGCGGTGGGCGTGCGCATCGAGCACCCGCAGGCATTGATCGATACGGCGCAGTTTGGGTCGCTTGCGGGCAACCCGCGCCTGGGCGCGGCCTCCTATGCGCTGACGGGCAAAAGCGGGGAGCGCGGCGTGTACACCTTCTGCATGTGCCCGGGCGGGCAGGTCATCGCCTCCGCCAGCGGGCCCGATCAGGTGGTGGTCAACGGCATGAGCAACCACGCGCGCGACGGCGTCAACGCCAACGCGGCCATCGTCGTGCAGGTGCATAATGACGATACGCCGCCGCATCCGCTGGCGGGCATGCGCTTCCAGGCGCAGCTGGAGCAAAAGGCGTTCCTTCTGGGCGGGCAATCGGGCCGAGCGCCCGCCATACGCGCATACGATTTTTTGCACAATCAAAAACCCGCCCCGTTCGGCGGCGTCAAACCGACGTACAGGCCGGGCGTGATCGGCAGTGATATCAGGCTTTGCCTGCCCGATTTTGTGTGGCGGGGCATACAGGACGGGCTGACCGCCTTCGGGCGGCAACTGCGTGGCTTCGATCTGCCCGACGCGGTGCTGACCGCGCCCGAGACGCGCACCTCCGCGCCCGTGCGCATCGAGCGAAACGAACGCATGACGTCCGTTTCGCACGACGGCCTCTACCCCGTCGGCGAGGGCGCGGGCTACGCGGGCGGCATCGTCAGCGCCGCCATCGACGGGCTGC
>CAZRIT010000103.1:0-3325 GCA_964600225.1 uncultured Oscillospiraceae bacterium
CCAAATGCGGCTGCGCCCGCATTTCAAGGGCAACCTCGGCGTCTATGCCGCGGCATGGTTTGTGCCGTCGCTGTTTACCATCGTGTGCGCCGCGCTCTTCTTTTTCCTGGAACCGCAGGCGTTCGATGCAACCTTTGGCATGCTCGCCGCCATGGGCGTAACGGCCGATCAACTCACGTTTGTCGTCGTATTGCAGGCGGCTACGGGCGTCCTGCTCGGGCCCATTCTCAACTTTATCCCGTGCCTGGGCGAGGAACTGGGCTGGCGCGCCTTCCTGCTGCCAATGCTATCCGAGCGCTTCTCCCGCCCCAAGGCGACGCTTTTAACGGGGCTGATCTGGGGCCTTTGGCATGCGCCCATGATTGCGCTGGGCCACAACTACGGCACCGCGTACGCGGGCTACCCGTGGCTTGGGATACTGATGATGACGATATTCTGCATCCTGTTTGGCACGTTCCTGGCCGCCATGACATTCCGCACCGATAGCGTCCTCCCCGCCGCGCTTGCGCACGCGTGGCTCAACGCCATTGCGTCGCTGGGCATGCTGTTCATCGTCCCCGATTTCCCCATCACCCCCATCCTCGGGCCGCTGCCCGTCGCCGCCGTGGGCATCCTGCCCGGGCTATTGTTCCTGCTGCTTTTGAAGCGCATGAATCGGTGGCAGAGCAAGCCCGAACCCGTCGAGGAGGCTTAGCTTACGCCGTTCTCCGTCCGAAAAGCGACACCGTTCCTCTCCCCCGCGCCCGCATGGGCGCGGGTTTTTCATGGAAAATAGTTGTACTGGCCGACAGATCGGGTTCATACCATGGAATAACGAACGGAAATCGCATACAGAAAACGGAGGAATGGCAATGGATGTTCAGACAGGCTTACTGGGTTTGGAGACGCCGTGCGGCACAACCGTGATGCAATCGCTCATCAGCAGCGAGATTCCGCTGCCCGATGGCCGCGACGCTGCGGTTGTGCTGTCCACCGCCGCGCGCGCCGTGGCCGAAAACGTTGAGTGCGGCGCGGGGATCACCAAGGTGAACGGGCGCATGGAGCTGTACATCGTCTGCCAGACGTTGGGGAACGAAACATTCGGGTTTACGGCCGTTTCCTCGTTCACGCAGGCGGTGGAAACGGTGGGCTCCGCCGTCGGTATGCGCGCGGAAGCCGCCGTGCAGGTTTTGGAATGCAACGCCACCGCCGATATGTTCAAGCTGCGCTTAACCGCCGTGCTGGAGCTGAACGTATCGGTAACGGCGCCTGTGACGACGCCGTTTTTGACCGAGGTGACGGGTGCGCGCGGTATGGAGATACGGCGTGCGCGCATCCGCACGGAGCGCGCGGTGAAGCTGGCGGAGGCATCCGTACGCATCCGCGAGGAGGCCGAAGCGCCCAACGTCAGCCGCATATTGCTCTATTGCGGCGCGGCGCGCGTGGATACGCTGCAATACAGCGGCGCAGCCGTGTGCCAGGCGGACGGCACGCTATCGGTCACGGTGCTGACGGAATCCGCCGCCGAGGAGATCGACACGCTGTTGATTGCCATCCCGTTCTCCTGCTCGTTCGATGCGCAGTATTTGCCCGTTACATGGGCCTGCTGCCATGTGGAATCCGTCAGCGTGGTGGCATCCGACCCTGGCTTTGGCGTGCTGGATGCGGAAGCGGTGCTGCGCGTGACGCTCTACGGCATCGAGTCCGCCGAACATGAGGCCATACTGGACGCGTACGATGCGGATGCGTCGTTTACCTGTCAACGCAGCCAAGTGGAACGGCTGACGTATGCGGGCGTACAGCAAAAGAGCTTTTCCGTGACGGAAAGCGTATCCGTGCCCAAGCACCTGCCCGATGCGCTGCGCCCCGTGTACGCCTCCGCCATGGCTGTGGTAACAGGCGTGTTCGACCGCGAGGGACATCTGGGCGCGGACGTGATGCTGCTAACGAGCGTCATCTACCGCTGCGATGAAGGAAAGCTGTTCAGCTTTACCGAGGATATCCCCATACAGCTCGATTTCGACGTGCCGTTCGCGCCTGAGGCGCGGGTCACGTTGACGGTGCTTTCCGCCATGCCATCGGGCAGCGGGCGCACCATCGAGGTGGCATTTACTCTGGAGGGCACAGCCATTCTGTACCAAACCGATTCCGCCACGCTGGCCACGGAGCTGACGGCGGGCTGCGAGCCCTGCCCGTACAGCGGCATCCTCATCTATTGCGCGGAGGCGGGCGAAACGCCCTGGGACGTGGGCAAGCGCTTTGGCGTGCCGATGCAAGCGCTCAACGTCTGGAACGGGGAGCTCACGGAACCGTTGGCCGAGGGACGCCCCATCGTATTGATCAAATGACGGCGGAGCTGTATACCGAGTGCAACCAACTGCTGCTGTCGGGCGCCGTTGGGCAGGATCCGTGCATCAGCCATGTCTGCTGCGGCGCGCTGATGATCGCCCTTCCGCTCGCCGTCTGCCGAAAGAGCGGCGTTTGCGATGTGCTGCCCGTGCTTGCGCGAGCCGACGTGCTGCCGCCAAGCCTTGTTGCGGGCGATCGCATCCTGCTCAAGGGGCAGTTGCGCGCATACGGCGTGCCCCGCGCGCCCGACGAGCCGTTTACCAACCGCGTGCGCATCCATGCCTTTGCCAGAATGGTATTGCGCACCGATGCGCCCGATGAAAACGCCGTTATGCTCACGGGCCGCATCCACCGCCCGCCGAGCGTGCGCACCACGCCGCTGGGCCGCGAAATCTGCGATTTGTCGCTTGCGGTGGAGCGGTCGTTCGGCCGCGTGGATCGGCTGCCCGTCATCGCCTGGGGCGGCAACGCGCATCTGGCGGGCGCATGGCGGGTGGGCGACGTCGTCGCCGTGACGGGCCGCCTGCAAAGCCGCGGCTATACCAAGGTTCTCCCCGACGGCGCGGCGCTGGATATGGTTGCTTATGAGGTTTCCGCCGCCTCCGTGCACCGCGTCAGCGAGGGGTAGCTTTGCCGCTGCCGCCGTATGAACCGCCGAGAAGCGGCGCACACTAGCGGTATGAATCGGGTATGGCTGTTTTTGATCGGCGCTGTAACATATGCCCTGCTGGAGTGTCTCTGGCGGGGCAGAACGCATATCTCCATGTTTCTTGCGGGCGGCGTGGCCATGGTGCTGCTCGGCGGGCTGTACGATACCTTCCCCGCCATGCCGCTGTTGTGGCTGAGCGCACTGGGCGCATTGACCATCACCGCGCTGGAATTTGTGGTGGGCGCCATCGTCAACGTCAAGATGGGGCTTGCCGTATGGGACTATTCCAACATCCGCGGCAACGTATACGGGCAGATCTGTCCGCCGTTTTCGCTGCTATGGCTGCTG
>CAZRIT010000104.1:0-1348 GCA_964600225.1 uncultured Oscillospiraceae bacterium
GATTGTCCGATGCATACAAAAAGACATCACGTCCTGTGATGTCTTTCAAATTGTCCAGCATCCTGTGCACGTCCTCGGATACATGCTCCGCTGCGCGGATATCCCCCGCCGTAACGACGTTCTCGCCGATCCGCTCATTGATGGCCTCGACCGCAGCGGATATATCGGTTTCCGCGCTCTCGGAAGCGGTTATTTGCCTTTCTGCTCTTGGAGTTCCTGCAATAGCCGCATCTTTTCGCCCCGCTTCTTGATTGTTGCGTTCAGCTTGTCGTATATCGCCTTGCGCGCGGGATCCGTAATCGGCATCGGCTTGGGTGGATCGTCCCGCAGGGACTGCGCGAACGCGCTCGGCTCCCAAAGATGAACCCGGTTGTCCTTGTCCTCCATCTAAATTTCCTCCGTTCGTATTTGAATCGATCGTATCATCCGCCGCACCGCGTGTCAACGCTGCCGCTCGATCTGACCCGTTTGCAAACGCCTCTGCGGGGTTTTCGGACGGCATGCCGACACTTTCCCGCATGCCGCCAGTAACCGCAGCAGAAACGTACTCAACGGCCTGCACCTTGCCCGCCGTGGCTTCCATAAGTTGCCGCTCCTGATATGCGGTTTCCTGCCCCTCGGTGGCAGCAAGGCCCTGCGCGCTTTCCGTAACGGCGCGGTTGGCCTTGTCCTGTTTGATCTTGTCGCGGGCAGCAGCGGCGTCCTCCTTGATCTTTTCGGTCGCAAACGCGCCCTGATACCGCTTGATGGAATCGGTCAGCTTATTGATGGCCTTGCTATGCGCGTTGAGGTCGCCGCTGCGCAGGGCGCTCTCCGCTTCCTGTTGGTAGGCCATCATGGCGTCGTAAAGCGAGGTCAAGCGCTGCTTTGCCAAATCGACGCGCTCGGATTTATCAATGGCAATGCCGTTTCGCACATCCGCAGCAGCGGTCACGCCCTTGATAAACGTATCCAGGCTTGCCCGCCCCGCCTCGGACGTAATCTCGTTTGGCGAGGAAGCGCGCTTATCAAACAGGGTGGAGAACGCCTCCGCCTCCTGCTCGGTCAGGCCAATGGTCTGCAAATCCTCCAGCACCTGCAAACGGGCCTCTGCGGGCACCGCCGTGCCGTGCTCGATCATCTCCTGATAGGTGCCTTTGAGCGTTTCGGCAAGACGCGATTGCGCGCTGACGTTCTCGGCCATGGCCTGTGCGCCCGCACCAAACCGCGACAGGCCCGTTGCGCCCGCCGCCTCGCCTGTATTGTATGTGGTCATGGCAAGCTGCCCGCCGCCGAGCAAAAGGCCCGATACCGCGCCGCCAATGCCCGCAACGGCTGCGTCTTTGCCGATCTGCTTGATGACCTCAAA
>CAZRIT010000104.1:1358-3236 GCA_964600225.1 uncultured Oscillospiraceae bacterium
TTGGCGGCGTTGTAGATGCTTTTAACCTTCCCCTCGTCCTGCATCACCCTGGCCACGGCCGCAATGGCCAAGTAACCCCGACCGATCCATAGATGAAGAACCACCCGTTTTCGATTGTTGCGCGGGTGGTTCTTTTTTATTGTTGCTTGGGCAAGGAACCTGATTGCTATTCAGTCCAATAAGCTGCATTGACGCGGTTGATGACGCGGCCGTCCACGGCGCTGAGCGTCAGCATGCTTTGCGATTGCCACCAGTCCGCGGCCGACTCGATGGGCTCCTCCAGGCCAACGCCATCCAGCACCATCGTCGAGTAGCCGCCAAAGTCCCACACGGGCACAAGCGTGCCGATGCGACGGCTGCCCTCGGTCGGCATCCACAGATAGGATAGCGTGATGCGGTCGACGTGCAGCGTCACCTTCTCAAAATCGTCCACACAGTAGTTGGCAAATATCTCGTTACAAAACAGTTCCTGCACGCGTGCAAAGGGCAATAGCTCCGCGCGCTCCGCCTGCGTCTGCTCAAGCGCAAACGGGAGCTGCCACTCAAACCCCGCCACGACGCCGTCCGCCACAACAAACGACATCGTTTCGGGCGAGGTATATGCCGAACCCTCCCCGTACAGATCGATACCTTTGGCCTGCATGGCGTTATCCGTGCCGAAACGGCTGCTCAACGGGTACACGTTCAGCGCGTCCACCCGATGCACATAGCGTACCTCAAACAGGTTGTACGATTGGCCGTAGTACATTACGCTTTCGCCGCCCGAGACGCCGCCGACCGCATAATCCTCGGCCAGGCCAAGGCGCTCCAGCACCGCATCGGCGACTGCGACAGCCTGCCGCTCGGCATCGGTCTGGGCGGGACGGAAGCCAAACCGCATCAACCGATAGACGTTCGATGCGCGCATGCAGCCGTCGATGGCACGGTCGGCCAGGTAGGAAACGCCCGTGTAACCATCCTCGGAATCGATGGTGAACTGGGCCAGACGGCCGTTGATTTTGGCCATCAGGGCCAAATGTTTATCGAACGTGCCGTCCCACGGCGCGTATGTGACATCCTCAGGCGCGGCGGCATAGCCATCCGCCGCCAGCTTCATCCAATCGTTGTAGTATTGGTCATCGGGTCGGCCAGCCGCCGTTTCATACGCGCGGCAGGCGTCGATGTACGCCTTCGCCTCGGCAAAGTCGGCCTTGGTGCCCGTACGGTCCAGCAGCCAGACATCCTGCTCGCCAAGGAATTCGTCAACCAGCTTCAATGCCAGGTCATTGGGCATATCGTACCGCCGCGCCGCATAGAGTGGCGCCTCGTTAAGCGTTGGCACGGTGATTTCGGCGTCGATCTCCACCGTCAGGGCGCTTTGGGGGCCATAGGTTTCTGAAAGCGTCTGCTGCCAGTTGTGCGTTGTGGTTTTCGGTTCCGTCGCCGCCGTCTGCCCCGCTGTGCTTAGCTGCGACACCGCTGCGGGCACATCGAGGCCGACGGCATGGACAGGCTCCGCTTCTTTGGTAACGGGCACGCAGGCAGTGGTAAAGCAGCCGATGGCAACCAGCGCCGTCAGCGCCGCGCAAATCGCCTTTGCGCCGATTTTGCTTGTTTGATTCATAAACACTCCTTTGATTCTCTGTTCGGCGACGGCCTTCGACCTGCCGTGCGCCATGCCCAGCACCACCTGTCGATACCCCGAGCGGGAAAGCAGCTCCAGTATCAACTCGGCGTACGCGCCCTTCTCCGCGGCGGTCATGCGCCGCACCACGGCGCTGTCGCAGGCGGTCTCCATGTCGGCGCGGATCTGCCTGACAGCAATCCACACAATGGGATGGAACCAGTACACCGCATTGACGACCGACAGCAGGATACTCAGCGTCTGGTCGCCGCGCT
>CAZRIT010000105.1:0-3173 GCA_964600225.1 uncultured Oscillospiraceae bacterium
TTCGCGGAGTGACTGGAGTTCAGACGTGTGCTCTTCCGATCTCCTATCGCCATCGGGCAGGGGTTTTCCGATGTGCCCGTCGATGGCGTGGGGGTTGGCCGCTGCGTCAACTGCGCGGCAAACTGCATTGCGGGCTGCCCGCCCACGGCGGACGCCATTATGGCGGCGCTGCGCGCCCACTGAGGCGGATGCGTTTTATTTCGTTTTGTTTGATGAATTGTCGTTGAGCGCCTGCAAATCCGCGGGCGCGTTGACGTTGGTGAACACATCGTGCCGCTTGGTGGGGAGCGTGCGCATGCGCAAATGGTCGTAGATGGACATGATGCAGCAGTCGTTTGCGTCGAGGCACCGCTTCATCGCGGGGATGCAGGTTTTGGCATAGATGCCGCACAGCGGCTGCAGGTGCCCGTCGTGGAACACCAGCACGTCGTCGCTTTCCGGGTCAAAGCTTTCGCAAAGCGCGTCGGCGGCCGCGCGGTCAAACAGCGGAGAGTCGCACGGCACAACCAGCAGCGCTTCCTTTTTGCTTTGCAACAGTGCGGAATACACGCCGCCCAGCGGCCCGCTGTCGGGGTAGACGTCGGGCACGGCGGTCAGCCCCGCAACAGGCGCTGCGGCATCGTTGGCCACGGACAGGAAGCGCTCGTCAAAATCGCAGAGCGCATCGCAAATCCATTCCAGAAAGCTGCGCCCGTTCCATTGCAAAAGCGCTTTGTTGACGCCGCCCATGCGCCGCGCGCCGCCGCCGGCCAGTATCACCACGCCGATATCCCGCTTATCCATGATTGCTACCCTCAATCGATCGTCCGCGGTTTTTCCCCGCGGGCGTTTTTACCGTTGATCCAAAACTAGCACGATTCCCCCGCTTCGTCAAGGCGCGGGCGCATGGCTTTGCTTCACACCCTGTAAAAATCGGGCGGGTATTTGGAGGCAATCTGCGTTTTGGACATGGCGATAAAATCCTGCATGTACTTGGGGATGTAAGCGTTTTTCAGGTACGCCACGCCGAGCGAGCGGCGATAGTTCGGGCCGAGGCACATGATGCTGACGGAGGAGCTGATGCTGGCCGCGCGCGCGACGTTCGTGCTGGGAACGATGGTGATGCCCAGACCCTGCATGGCAAGGTTGGTGCACAGCGTGGGGCTGTCGGTTTCCAGGATGATGGTCGGGTCGATGTTGTAATCCTTGAGGAAGCGGTTGACGAGGTTGCGGAATTCGTGGTTGGGCTTGAGCAGGATAAACGGAAGGTTTTGGTACTGCCTGCTGTCGAAGGAGGAGAGCTCCTCGCAGGGCGTGTGCAGGTAGTTGCGTCGGAAAAAGGAGTTGGGAGTCAGCATCAGCAGATCCTCCTCCAGCACCAATTCATACGAAAAGCTCGGGTTGCGGTTGAGGCGCGTGGTAAATGTCAGGTCGATCAGCCCGCGCTCCAGCATGCGGTCCAGCTCGTTGCGGCTTTCCTCCACCAGGCGGATCTCGATTTGCGGATACTTTTCCTGATACTCGGGCCAAATGTAGGGCAGCGTGATTACGCCGATGCGCGGCAGGGTGCCGATGATGATGCGCCCGTGCCGATTTTGGCCGATATCGTCCATCTGCTTGTACAGCTGCCGCTCCAGCGCAAGGATTTTGCGCGCCGTTTCCAGATACACCTCGCCTGCGTACGTCGGTACGAGCGGGGTCGTGCGCAAAAACAACGGCATGCCGATTTCTTCCTCGTTCTTTTTGAGGCAGTGACTAAGCGAGGATTGCTCCACAAACAGCTTTCTGGCCGCCTCCGATATGCTGCGTTCCTCTGCGATGGTTGTGATGTATTTCAGGTGCCGAATATTCATGCGTTGACCGCCCTTTCGCCGCCCGTATGCAATGGGCAGGATATGAATTTTTTACATAATTCAAAGTGATTTAATGTATTTGACATTATAATGGCACAATGCTACGATATTTTCAAGTCAAAACACAGATAATGCCGAAAATCAACCGATTTTCGGCATTCCAACGCCGTTGGTATGATTCAAACGGGAAACGGCATTTCACGAACGGCTGCAGCGAAAGAGGAAACCCATATGAAGCGAGTGGCAATTGTTGGATTCGGCTGTGCGGGATATCACGCGGCCGCGACCATGCGCGCCGTCGGCTACGGCGGCGAGATTCATGTTTTCGATCGGGCCTTGCATGTGCCCGCCAACCCCATGCTGACGACCTATTATGTGGCGGGGAAGCTGCCGTATGAGGGCATGTTTCCGTTTGGCGGCATGGAGGAAATCGTACGTCGGCTATCGCTGACGTATCACGGCGGCTGCGCGGTGACGGGCATCCGCCCGCGTGAGCGGGTGATCGTTTGCGCTGACGGCACGGAAGCCTGTTACGACGGCATCCTGCTTGCCACGGGCGCGGAGCCGTTCCGTCCGCCCGTTGACGGCGCGGACGAGCGCGTCTTTTTGATGCGTACGCCCGAGGACGCCGTGTGGCTCAGGGAGCGCCTGGACAGCGTACCCTGCAGGAAGGCTGTTGTGGTGGGCGCATCGATGGTGGGCATCAAGGTGGCCGAGGCGCTGCAGCGGCACGGCGCCGAAACGACCATGGTCGATATGCAGGCGCACATGTTTCCCATTGCGGCATACCCGCATGTGGCGCATGAGATCGAGCGGCGGCTGCGGACGGTGGGAGTTCAGTGTATTTTCGGCGCATCGGTCAAGGCCGTTTCGGAAAAGGGCGCGGTGCTCAACAACGGTATGGAGCTCGAGGCCGACCTGATCGGGCTGTGCATCGGGGTGCGCGCCTGTACGGCGCTTCGCGGCGCGGACGATGCGGATATGGGCGATGTCATCCGCGTGGGCCGCGGCTATGCGGTGGATCGCGCCATGCGCACGTCCATGCAGGGCATTTATGCAGCGGGCGACTGTTGTGAAGGGTACAATTTACAGCTGCACGAAAACCTTGTGCTGGGCCTGTGGGACAATGCGCGCATGCAGGGCGAGGTCGCGGGCAGCAACATGGCCGGTGTGGAGAGCCGATACGGCGGCAACATCATCCACAACATCACGCACTTTTTCGATACCGATTTTGTCGGCATCGGCGATATCAGGAGGACGGGAGAGCACATTTCGACGGGCACGTTTGCCGACGACAACTACATCGAGGCGGTGATCGACGGCGATACGCTGTGCTCGATG
>CAZRIT010000106.1:0-3023 GCA_964600225.1 uncultured Oscillospiraceae bacterium
AGATTTCGCGGAGTGACTGGAGTTCAGACGTGTGCTCTTCCGATCTGCAGCATCGAACACGTCCGCTTCGCCGCCGACCATGATGGAAAGCGTACCGGCCTCCGCGCCCGTGGGGCCGCCCGATACGGGCGCGTCCAGCGTGGGCATGCCCTTTTCCTTGCCGACTTCGGCAATGCGCCTGGCCAGCGCGGGGCTGCTGGTGGTCATATCGATGAGCATGGCGCCCTTGGCAGCGGAATCGAACAGGCCGCCCTCGCCAAAGTAGACCTGCTCCACGTCGCGCGGGTAGCCGAGCATGGAGATGATCACGTCCGCGCCCGCCGCCGCTTCCCTGAGCGACGCGCAATACGCTGCGCCGCGGTCGATCAGCGGCTGCGCATTCTTCTTCTTGACCTCGTACACCTGCATGGGATAGCCCGCGTCCATCAGCCTGCCCGCAATGTGGCGGCCCATGACGCCTGTTCCGATGAATGCAATTCGTTTCATGTTTGATACTCCTGTATTCTAATTTTTATGCAGCTTTTTCTGCGCTTGATACACGGTGTTTGTCAGTAGCGCGGCGCCCCACAGCGCGGCGTCCCTGTCGCCGCAAAACCGGGAGCTGTGCCAGCCAAAGTTTTCCTGCCCCTCGCGGCCGCTGCCGAGGAAATAGAACAGGCACGGCAGATGTCCGGTATAGGAGGCAAAATCCTCCGAGGCGATGTTGGTTTCGGGCGCGAGGATGCGTTCCGCGCCGACGGTATCGCTTGCCGCCTTCAATGCAATGGGGTAGAGGGCTTCGTTGTTGACAAGCGGCAGCATGGTTGCATAATGATCCACCTCGGCCGTGCAGCCGTACGCTGCGGCGGTTTGGGCTGCGATGTGCTTGAGCCGACCGATCATGAAAGCTTGCACTTGCTCGGAAAACGTGCGGATGCTGCCCGCAAGCCGCACCTCGTCGGGGATGAGGTTGCTGGTCGCGCCGCCGTGGATGGAGCACACGGAGAGCGCCGCCGTTTCCATGGGGCTGACGTTGCGGCTGACGATGGTTTGCAGCGCGCCGACGATGCCGCAAGCGGCCACGATGGGGTCTGCGCATTGGTGCGGCAGCCCGCCGTGTCCGCTTTTCCCATGCACAATGACGTTAAAATCGTCCTTGGCGGCCATGACCGTGCCGTGCCTTAGGCCAACCGTGCCAACGGGCAGCTCGGGCATGTTGTGCAGCCCGAACAGCGCGTCCATGGGCGCTTTTTCAAACAGGCCGTGGGCGATCATGGCGTTTGCGCCCGCAATGGTCTCCTCGGCGGGCTGAAACACCAGCACCACGTCGCCAAGCAGCCGTTCCCGTTCGGCGGTAAGCGCCATGGCCGCGCCCAGCAGGCCCGTGGTGTGGATATCGTGCCCGCAGGCGTGCATCACGCCATCGCGCTTGGAACGGTCGGGCCGATCCACAGCCTCCGTCTGCTCGATGCCGTCGATATCCGCCCTGAGCCCGATGACGGGGCCGTTTTTGCCCGTGCACAGCCTTGCCACAACGCCCGTCTCCATGCCAAGGTCGATGACGTCGTACCCAAGCCGCTCGATTTCACGGCGGATGAGCGCCGTGGTATCGTACTCGTGCATGGCGGTTTCGGGGTTTTGGTGCAGGGCCGACTGGATTTCGTACAATTTCTGTCCAAAGCGTGTCTTTATGGATTGCATGCGGTTTCACCTCGTTTGCCGATGCGCGTTGTAAAGCGCACCGTTTCGCCCGCGGCGACGCGGATTGCGCCGCCTTCGATGTTGAGTGCGTTGATGGGGCCCGATTGCGGCTCCACGCACAGAAAGCCTCTGCCGCCGCCGCCGTTCCAAACGACCCACTGCGTAAACAGCGGGGAGACCTCGTAATAGAAATCCCCAAGCTCAGCGCGGCGGCCGATGGCGGTAAAGCAACTGCTGATGGGGCCCGTCGGCGGGGCGGCGCCTGTCAAAAGCGCCGATTCCTCGGCGGATAGCGCACGCATGCTGCCCGTGGGCAGGAAGCGTTCGTCCAGCTCCCAGGCTTCCCCGATGGGCAGCCTGCACCATGTCGGTTCCACAAAAGCGGCATGGATGGCGAAGATCACGGGCATCGGCCCGTCGCCGTCGTTACGGAAGGCATAGGTCTGTGTGCAGCCGTCGGAAGACAGCGTGCAGCCGATGGTTGCGGTAAAGGGGAATGGGTAGATATCGCCCGTGTTGCGGTATACGCCCACGACGGCGTCGTTTGCTTGCTCTTGAACGGTAAATTCCGTGCAATGCAGGCGGCCGTGCTTGTGGGTGCTGCGCTGCGGCTCGTTCATCGGCAGTTCGCAGCGCTTGCCGTCAAAGACGAAAGTAGCGTCGGCGGTGCGGCTGGCGGGCATGAGCGGCGGCGTGCCGAACGTCTCGGGCGCGGCCGAAAAATCCGCCGCCGATGCGGGCGTGCGCAGCAGCTCTTGGCCCAAATACGTCAACGACAGCATGTTCATGCCGTATTGGGGCGCAACGCGCGCCTGCCAGGCCCCGCAATGGAGCGTTATCGGCGCAAGCGTTTCCAAAGCGCCGTTGTCGGGATGCGGTTGCTGCGCGCTGTTGCCCATGTGTTGCCTCCCTGCCTGACAAGTGAAAAACGGCGGGCGGATGCCGTAAAACTCCACCCGCCGCAAGCATCGGAAAATGCCGCTATTGCTTGAACCTGCCGATACCGAGATACTTGTTGGTCTCGGCGGTGCCCGTTTCGCGGGTTTTTTGCAGGCCCATGGCCGCGCGGATGCCGTCGATGGTCTCGGGGATGGTGACGCTTTCCTGGGGAATGTTGATGGCGTACATGATTTCGTCGCCGCTTTCCACGATGGAATCCTCCCACAGGCCGATTTCGTACATGTCGCCGCGGCGGTTGCCGAGGTCGCGCGCGTACTTAAACAGGCTGGCGTTGCCCTTAAAGCCCTCGTCGATGGAGACCACGCGCACGCGCGGATGCTGTTGGAACACCTTGAGCGCCATGTCCTTGGTGATCTTCTGCTTGCCCGTGGCCAAAACGGTGA
>CAZRIT010000107.1:0-2807 GCA_964600225.1 uncultured Oscillospiraceae bacterium
ATGGCGCGCCTGCAGGGATTCGAACCCGGGACCTACGGCTTAGAAGGCCGTTGCTCTATCCTGCTGAGCTACAGGCGCAGGCAGCGAGTTCCGAATTAGTATTATAATCTCGGAACGCGCCGCTGTCAATCAAAAATGCGTATGTTCGCGCCTTATTTTCCTGCGCCGCAGCACTTTTTATACTTCTTACCGCTGCCGCACGGGCACGGATCGTTGCGGCCGACCTGCGTGGGGTTGTGATAGATGCCGTCGGTACGGAACGCTTTGGTGATCTCATGGCGCTTTTCGTTGCTCAACACCCCGTCCCACTCGTCCAGGCCGTACAGCCAGGGAGCCTTGGCGCCGAGCATGTTGTAATACAGCTTTTCAAAGTCGATGGCGCGCTCCACCGCGGTCTCCGCCTCGAGCGTCTCCAGCTCCACCTGCTCGGTAAGGCTGGTATTAATACCGTCCAAAAAGCCCGCAATCTCCTGCAGGGTCATTTGGAACCGCTCGGCCAGCTCAGCCGCCGTGCCGACAAGCTTGCCCGTGTTCTCGGTCAAAATCTTGCGGTATGCCTCGGTCTCCTTTTCAAAATATGCCTGCCAGTACGCGTCGCTCTGCTGCTGCGTGCGCTCCTGCTCGGCCAGCTCCCGCCATTCATTGTACAGTCCCATGTTGGTTCCCTCCCCATTGTTCCAGTGTTTTTTTGATATCGGTATTCCACAGTAACAGCGCGCCCTCGCCCGTATCGTCGTAGTAACGCGGTCGATAGCCGTTTTGTGAAAAATCGAGCTTTGCATACATGCGCTGCGCGGTCAGGTTGTGCTCGCGCACCTCCAGCGTCATGCTCGTGGCGCCCAGCGTCCTTGCGCTCTCCATCATGGAAAGCATCAGCCGCGTGGCATAGCCGCGGTTGCGGTACTTGGGCAGCACGGCCACATTGGTGACGTGCGATTCGTCAAACAGCACCCACATGCCCGCATAGCCCACGATGACGCCGTCCGCTTCCAGCACATGATAGTGGGCCACGTCGTTGCGCAGCTCCCCCATCAGCGCCATTTTGGACCACGGCGAACGGAAGCAGATGCACTCGATATCGTGCACCGCCGCCACATCGCGCTTTTCCATATGGCGGATGGTTTCATTCATGCTGCGCCTCCGTCTGACGCTGTGCCCGCAGCCTTTCCGCCTGCGATACCCGCAGATACAGCGGTGTCACCGCCTTTTGCGCCTGCCCCGTCATGCCAAAGGCCGCCGCACCCACCGCGCTGGCGGTGGGAACCGCCGTGCCCCCGTCCGTATCGCCGATAATCGCCGTGCCGACGGGCAATGCTTCCAAATATGCCGCCGTTTCCACTGCGTCGGGCGGCAGCAGCGTGCGTCCCTGCTCGTACAGGGCCGCGTAGGCGTTGCCGTTGCCTGCATCGATCATGGTGCAAACAGGGCCCGCGCAGCTTGGCGCAGCCTCATACAGGGCGCGCAGCGCGTCCACAGGTACAATGAGCTTCCCAAGCGCCGCCGCCATGGCGTTGACGGCCGATACGCCGATGCGCACGCCCGTAAACGAGCCGGGGCCAACGTCCACGGCAAACAGGTCGATATCCGACAGCGCCACGCCCGCTTCGTGCAGCACGCTGTCAATCAGCGGCATCAGCGTTTCGGCATGCTTTCTGTCCGTATTGGCAACCAGCTCCGTCACGCACACGCCGTCAGCCGTAACGGCGGCCGACGCGGCGCGGGACGATGTGCTGACCGACAGGATGTTCAAAGCTTCTCCACCAGCCTTTCGTAGCGCGCGCCGCACGGCGTAAACTCCGCCACGCGCGCCTCCTCCCCGCTGCCGACGATGCGGATGTTCAGGTGTTCCTTCGGCAGCGCCTCCTCCACCAGCTCCGCCCACTCGATGACGATGACGGCGTTTGGCAGGCCCAGATAATCGGCAAAGCCAATATCGAACAGCGCATCCGCATCGGCAAGGCGATAGGCGTCAAAGTGCAATAGCCGCGGCACGGTATCGTATTCGTGCACAATGTTGAACGTGGGGCTGGATACATTCCGTTCGCCCAGCGCCGCACCCATGCCGCGTACCAGCGCGGTCTTGCCCGCGCCCAAATCGCCGTACAGGGCAATGCACGCGGGCGCTTCGACGGCGCGCATGAGCCGTTCGCCCAATAAAACAGTGTCGGCCTCGGTTTGCAGCAGGCGTTGTGTCATGCGTAAATTCCCCGTTCAAGCAGCTCGTCGGCAAAATCGCCGAAGCGGTCCTCCGATATGGCCCTTCTCGCATCCTCCATCAGCCGCACGGAGAAGCGCAGGTTGTGCATGGTGATCAGCTGCGCGGCGAGGATCTCCTTTTCCTTGACCAGATGGCGGATGTACGCGCGCGTAAAGCCATTTTGGCAGGCGTAGCAATCGCACCCTTCCTCGATGGGCGAAAAATCCCGCTCGTACTTTTGGTTGCGCAGGTTCATCCTGCCGTTTCTTGTCAGCGCAAGACCGTTTCTGGCGCTGCGGGTTTGCAGCACGCAATCGAACATGTCCACGCCGCGCCGCACGCCCTCCAGCAGGCAATCGGGGCTGCCCACGCCCATGAGGTAGCGCGGCTTGTCCTTCGGCATATAAGGCATCATTTCCTCCAGCATTTCATACATCAGCGGCTTCGGCTCACCCACGGAAAGGCCGCCGATGCCATAGCCGATGAAATCCATGTCCGCGAGCGTCTTTGCGCTTTCGATGCGCATCTCGCGGAACATGCCGCCCTGCACGATGCCAAAGAGCGCCTGATCCTCCCGGGTGTGGGCGGCCTTGCAGCGGCGCGCCCAGCG
>CAZRIT010000108.1:0-2606 GCA_964600225.1 uncultured Oscillospiraceae bacterium
TGCAGGGAAACGTCAACAAGGCCATGAGCGAGGCGCTCAACACGCGCGTCGATCTTGTCATCGCCACCGGCGGACAGGGCGTCGTGCGCCGCGCGTACTTTTCGGGTACGCCCGCCTACGGCGTGGGCGCGGGCAACTCCACCATGATCATCGACGAAACCGCCATCGAAAACATTCAGGAGTGCGCGCACAACACCATGCTCTCCAAAACGTCCGATTTCGGCTCCGGCTGCTCCGCCGACGGCAACCTGATTGTGGACGCGCGCGTGTTCGAGCCCCTCAAGGAAGCGCTCGTCAAGGAGGGCGGCTACCTGCTCTCCCCCGCCGAGCAGAAGGCTGTCAAGGAAGTCATGTGGGACGCCGACTGCCATCGCCTGGGCGATACGGTTGCGCTCTCCCCGCAGGATATGGCCAAGGCGGCCGGGTTTGAAATCCCCGCCGACCGCAAGTTCCTCATTGCCATGAGCGACGGCGTCGGCCCCGAGTACGAGCATGCGTTCTGCCGCGAAAAGCTGACCACGCTGCTCACCATGCACAAATACGAGGGCGATTTTGAAAACGCCATCAATATGATGAAGGCCATCTACGAAGTCGGCGGCAAGGGCCACTCCGTGGGCATGTACACCTTCGACGACGAGCATGTGCACCGCGTGGCCATGGTTGCGCCCGTGGGCCGCATGATGATCCGCCAGCCGCAGTCCAAGGCCAACGCGGGCGCGTTCACCAACGGCATGCCCATGACCAGCAGCATCGGCTGCGGCACATGGGGCGGCAACGCCACCAGCGAAAACGTGCACCTGCACCACTATATGAACGTTACATGGGTCTCGCGCGCCATCCCCGAGGACCGTCCGTCCGATGCGGAGCTGTTTGGCGAGTTCTATCGCCCCGAGCTGGAGCCCGCGGATGAGAACATCACCCGTGAACAGGCCAGAAAGCTGCTGGGCGACTACTACGACGTCATCTGGCCGAACTGACCCACCGCCTTCCCCCAAGCGGGCAACCCCGATTCAGCGCGTTGTGTCATTCTGAGGGGTGCAACCCCGAAGAATCTTTTCCGTTTACGGGTCATGCAAGATTCTTCGCTATCGCTCAGAATGACAACGTCGATGAAATCACCGTTTACCAAGCGGGCAACCAAACAAGGAGAAGCGAATGAAAAAGATACTGGCATACCAAATTGTAGATTACCTCGAGCGGCGCAATGTGGAGTATGTGTTCGGCCTTTGCGGGCATACGGTCATCGGGCTGTTGGACGCCATGTCCAAGAGCGAAAAGATCAAGCTCATCAGCGTCCGCCATGAGCAGATTGCCACCCACGCGGCCGATGGCTACGCCCGATTGACCAAGAAGGTGTCCGTGGTCATGTGCCACCTGGGCCCCGGGATTACCAACACCGTTACGGGCATTGCCAACGCGGCGTTTGACTCCATCCCCATGGTGGTCATCGCGGGCGACGTGCCCAGCTACTACTACGGCCGTCACCCGCATCAGGAGGTCAACATGCACTGCGACGGCTCGCAGTACGATATCCTCAAGCCCGTCGTAAAGCGCGCCTGGCGCATCGACGACCCCGAGGCCATGCCCGTCATCCTCGACAAAGCCTTCCGCCTCGCCGAGAGCGGCCGTCCCGGCCCCGTGCTCATCGACGTGCCGATGGATATGTTCTCGCGCGAGATCGACGACGATCTGTTCCTGCGCACCTACATGGACAGCGACGAAACCATCGAGCCCGCTTTGGCGCCCCGCGCCGCAAAGGCCATCGCCAAGAAGCTGGTGGAAGCCAAGAACCCGCTCATTCACGCGGGCGGCGGCGTGCTGCTGGCCGATGCGTCCAAAGAGTTGGCGGAGCTGGTGGAATTTCTGGATATCCCCGTATCCCGCACGCTCATGGGCCAGGGCTGTTTGAGCGACCAACACCCCTTGATGGTCGGGCAAACGGGCTTTTGGGGATTGGAATTTACGCACAAGCTCACCACCAACGCGGATGTGATACTGGGACTTGGCACCCGCTTTGCCGAGGCCGACAGCTCCAGCTGGTATCCGGGCGTCACGTTCGACATGGAGAAGTCCGAATTCCTGCAAATCGATATCGACCCCACTGAGATCGGCCGCAACTACCCCGTCAAGATCGGCGCCGTCGCCGACCTCAAGGAAGCGCTGCCGCAGATTCTGGATGAGGTCAAAAAGCTCTGCCCCAACGGCATCCGCCGTCCCGAGCTGCGCAAGCTCATTGCCGATAACAAGGCGGCGTTCAAGGCCTCCAACGTGGATATCAGCAACGACGGCCGCTTCCCCATGACGCCGCAGCGTATCCTCAAGGACGTCAAGGAAGTGCTGCCCGAGGACGCGCTGATCTTTACCGACGTCGGCTGGAACAAAAACGGCGTCGCGCAGCAGTACGATATCACCATCCCCGGCACCATCCACCACTGCTCGGGCCTTGCCACGATGGGCTTTGGCCCCTCGGCGGTGCTGGGCGGCAAGCTTGCCAAGCCCGACCGCGTGGCCATCACGCTGGTGGGCGACGGCGGCTTCGGCGCCAACCCCTCCTGCCTTGCCACGGCTGTGGAGCAGAATATCGCGGCCATCTGGGTGGTCATGAA
>CAZRIT010000109.1:0-2525 GCA_964600225.1 uncultured Oscillospiraceae bacterium
GATTGTCACTCCGCCAGGAATGCTGACCGGAAGTTTTCCGATACGAGACATGGTTGTTGCTCCTTTTCTATCGTTTGTGCCGCGCGCGGCGGCAATGCCGCGTTTGGCGGGGGTTACCGTTGGTTGTTACCACACGTACGCCAGCACTTCGCCGCCGACGCCCTGCTTGCGCGCTTCGCGATCCGTCATGACCCCGCGCGATGTGGAAACGATGGCAATGCCCAGTCCGCCCAGTACCTTGGGCAGTTCATCCTTGCGGGCATATACGCGCAGACCCGGACGGGAGATGCGCTTGATGCCAACGATGACGCGCTGCTTGTTGGGACCGTACTTGAGGGAGATGCGGATCGTCTTTTTGATGCCGTCCTCAACGATTTCAAAGCCCTTGATGTAGCCTTCCTGACGCAGGATCTGCGCGATGGCCTTCTTCGTGGTGGAAGCGGGCACATCCACGGTTTCGTGGCGGGCAATCAAAGCGTTGCGGATTCTTGTGAGCATATCGGCAATGGTATCTGTCATGATTCGTTTCCTCCTTTACCAGCTTGCCTTGCGCACGCCGGGAATCTCACCTTTGTACGCCATTTCGCGGAAGCAAATGCGGCAGATGCCATACTTGCGCAGAACGGAGTGAGGCCGGCCGCAGATGCGGCAGCGCGTATAAGCGCGCGTGCTGTACTTCGCCTCGCGCTGTTGCTTTAACTTCATGCTTGTTTTAGCCATTCTTCACGTCCTCCTTCTCAGTCCTGCACATACGGCATGCCGAGCAGCGTCAAAAGTTCTTTTGCTTCTTCGTCGGTCTTTGCGCTGGTGACAAACACGATGTTCATGCCGCGCACTTTATCGACGTCGTCATAGTTGATTTCGGGGAATATCAACTGTTCCTTGACGCCCATGGCATAGTTGCCGCGGCCGTCGAACGACTTGTCGGAAACACCGCGGAAGTCGCGCACGCGCGGCAGCACGATGTTCATCAGCTTATCGGCAAAGTAGTACATGCGGTTGCCGCGCAGCGTCACCTTGGCGCCGATGTTCATGCCCTGGCGCACCTTGAAGTTTGCGACGGACTTTTTGGCCTTGGTGATGATGGGCTTCTGGCCCGCGATGATCTCCAGCTCCTTGGCGGCGGCTTCGATGCCCTTGGGATTATCCTTCTCCGCACCCAGGCCCATGCTGAGGATGACCTTCTCCAGTTTGGGGATCTCCATCACGTTCTTGTAGCCGAATTTTTCCTTCAGGGCAGGCATGACTTCCTGCGCATACTTGACCTTCAGGCGCGGCGTTTCCGTAAACGCCTTGGCCTCCTGCTTGCCGCCCTTGGCGCCCTTTTTGCCACCCTTATCGGCGGCGGGCTTGGCGACGGCTGCCTTGACGGCCTTTTCGGCCTTCTTGGCGGTCTTTTCGACCTGCTCGACGGCCTTTTCAGCCTCTGCGACGACCTTTTCCTTGGCGGCTTCCGCCTTGGGCGCGGCCTTCTTGGCGGCGGCTTTCACAGCTTTTTCCGCCTTGTCGGCGGCCTGCTCGGCCTTGTCCTCGAGCTTGTCGGTGATCTGCTCGACCTTGTCGCTGATCTTATCGGCGATTTCCTCGGCCTTGTCCTCTGCCTTATCGGCAAACGCCTCAACCTTGTCCTCGATCTTATCGGCGATTTCCTCGGCCTTATCCTCGATTTTATCGGCCAGATCCTCCAGCTTGTCGCCAAGCTTTTCGGCCTTCTTCTTGGCGGTTTTGACGGCCTTTTCAGCCTTATCCGCGATGCTCTCGGCCTTGGGAGCAGCCTTCTTGGCGGTTGCCTTGACCTCGGTCTCGACGGTCGTTTCGGTCTCTTTCTTTGTTGCCATTTGACTTGTTCCTCCTTTCGGCCTTAGTCGATGGTCTTGCCGCATTCCTTGCAGACGCGGACGGACTTCATCGTTTTCTTCCCGCTGATTTCAACTTCCTGCAGTTGATGCCCTACGCGGGTGGGCTTGTTGCACTTGGGGCACACGAGCTTGACGTTGGAAACGTGGATGGTGCCTTCGCTCTCGATGCGGCCGCCGGGTTCGCCCTGTTTGCGGGGCTTGACATGCTTGGTCAGCATGTTGGCGTTTTGCACAACCACGCGCTCCTGCTCGGGGCGGCTGACGAGGATCTTACCCTGCTTGCCCTTGTCCTTGCCGGAGATGACAACGACGGTGTCGCCCTTTTTGACGTTGAGTTTCTTCATGTCGCTCCTCCTTACAGAACTTCCGGCGCGAGGGACACGATCTTCATGTAATCCTTTTCGCGCAGTTCACGCGCGACGGGCCCAAAGATACGGGTGCCGCGCGGCTGTTTCTGGTCGTTGATGATGACGGCTGCGTTGTCGTCGAAACGGATGTAGCTGCCGTCGGTGCGCTGCGTGCCGGAAACGGTACGCACCACCACCGCGCGGACGACGTCCTTTTTCTTGACCTCGCCGCCTGGGGATGCGGACTTGACGCTGGCGACGATGACATCGCCGATATTGGCGGACTTACGGTAGGAACCGCCCAGCACGCGAATGCACA
>CAZRIT010000110.1:0-2499 GCA_964600225.1 uncultured Oscillospiraceae bacterium
CCCCTGTAACCCCTTAAACCGGCCGCTCAATCGCCGCAGGGCTTGTCGGGTTACTGCAAAGGTGTTTTGCGCCAACGCCGCTGCGGCGGGACATGCACACGGCGTGTGTTTTCCCCAAATAACAACTGCTTTTTTTGCGTCAAATTTGCCATCGTTCATACTTTATACATACTTTTTTTCTATAATATATATACAAGCAAAGGCCGTTGTGGTATACTGTTCGAGTTTAATGGGAAAATTTCGGGAGTATACGGCATGCAGGTAACAGGCGTTCGTTTGATCAATTTTCGCAACTATGCGTCGCTCGCGCTTCGGCCCGACGCGGGGCTGTGCGTGCTGACGGGCGAGAACGCCTCGGGCAAAACCAACGTGCTGGAATCGGTGTTTTTGTGCGCGCTGGGCCGCAGCCACCGCACCATGCGCGACGCGGAGCTGGTAAAAAGCGGCGAGCCGTTCGGCAGTGTGTCGCTCACCCTCGATACCCGCGGCGGCCCGCGGCAGATCGACATGCAGCTGGTCAACGGCGAACGGCGGCGCGTACGCATCGACGGCGCGCAGCTCTCCCGCTCGGGCGAGCTGATGGGCTGCCTCAATGTGGTCATGTTTGCGCCCGAGGATTTGGAGATTGTCAAGGGCGGCCCGTCGGAGCGCAGGCGCTTCCTCGATATGATGATCTCCCAGCTGCGGCCATCCTATTATTATGCGCTGCAGCAGTACAACGCCGCGCTCAAGCAGCGCAACGCCCTGCTCAAAGACCCCATGGGCGCGTTTGCGGGCGCGCTGGACCCCTGGGACGAGCAGCTTTCGATCCTGGGCGCCAACATCACCCTCATCCGCGCCGAGCACGCGGAGCTGTTGAGCGGGATTGCCGCCACGATGCATGAAACGCTCTCCGACGGGCGGGAAGCGCTGACGGTCACCTACCAGCCCAACATGCCGCCCGTAGGCCCTACGGAGCTGATTGACGCCATGCGCGAGGCCTTGCAGGATAACGCCGAACGGGATTTGCGCACGGGCAGCACCTCCGTCGGCCCGCACCGCGACGACCTGCTGCTGCGGCTGGACGGCACGGATGCGCGCACGTTCGCCTCGCAGGGGCAGCAGCGCACGGTGGTGCTCAGCCTCAAGCTTGCGCAGCTGGAGCTGTTGCGGCAGCAAAAGGAGGACGCGCCCGTACTGCTGCTGGACGATGTGTTTTCGGAGCTGGATCGGCAGCGCCAGCGGATGCTTTTGATTGCGGTGCAGGGGTGCCAGACGTTTTTGACCTGCACGCATCTGGAGGAACTGACCGAGGCGGGCGTGCTGCAGATGCAGGTGTATCATGTGGCGGACGGCGCGGTCACGGAGGTATAGGGCATGCTGCATTTGGGCTACGGCCGCTCGGTTTCGACGGATACGCTTGTGATGATCGTCAATCGGCGCGGCATGACGGCGGATACCAAGCGGTATTTGGATACGCTTTCCGCCAACGGGCGGACGCACGAATGCGACGGCGCTGCGCAATCCTACGCACTGACGCACGAAAATGGCGCAACAAGGGCCTATGCATCCGTCATTGCGCCCGCCACGCTGGAAAAGCGCGCAAACAGGAAAACCACGTTCGCCGCATGCGCCAAAACGGCCGACGGCGATGTGTATGGGAATCAACGGAAAATCGGAAAGGATCGGTAAACCATGGAGCAAGGAAAGACACAGGCATACGACGCCTCACAAATACAGGTATTGGAGGGGCTGGAGGCCGTGCGCCGCAGGCCCGGCATGTACATCGGCTCGACCGATCAGCGCGGGCTGCACCACCTGATAACGGAGGTTGTGGACAATTCCATCGACGAAGCGCTGGCGGGCTACTGCACGCACATCGAGGTGGTCATCCGCCCCGATAACTCCGTCACCGTATGCGACAACGGCCGCGGCATCCCCGTGGGCTTTCACGAGAAGACGGGCAAGAGCGCCCTCACCGTGGCGCTGACCATGCTGCACGCGGGCGGCAAGTTCGGCGGCAGCGGGTACAAGGTATCGGGCGGTCTGCACGGCGTGGGCGTGAGCTGCGTCAACGCGCTTTCCGAAACGCTGCGCGCCGAAATCCGCCGCGACGGGCATGTGTATGTGCAGGAGTTCATGCGCGGCGACCCCATCAACGAGGTGCATATCGAGCGCGACTGCCCCGTGGACGAAACAGGCACGTTCATTACGTTTCTGCCCGACCACACGATCTTCGACGAGGTCAATTTCAACTACGATACCATGATCGGCCGCCTGCGCGAGCTGGCGTTTTTGAACGCGGGCATCCGCATTACGGCCACGGACGAGCGCGAGGAGCCCGCGCGCAAGAAATCCTTCTGCTACGAGGGCGGCATCGTATCCTTCATCAAGCTCCTCAACAAAAACAAGGAGGTGCTGCACCCCGAACCGATCTTCTTCACCGCCAAGCGCGAGGAGGACGGCGCGGAAACGGCCTCCGTCGAGATCTCCATGCAGTACAACGACGGCTATAACGAA
>CAZRIT010000111.1:0-2315 GCA_964600225.1 uncultured Oscillospiraceae bacterium
CCGAGAGCGTGGACGCCTTTGTCAAGCGCGACATGGCGCTTGCCAACGCGGTCATTGCGTATGACGATGTGGTGGACGAGCTGTTTGTCAAGGTCAAGTCGTCGCTGATCGTCCTGCTTGCGGAAAACCCGCAGGATGGCGAATATGCGCTGGATTTGCTGATGATTGCCAAGTATTTTGAGCGCATTGGCGACCATGCCACCAACATTGCCGAGTGGGTGGTGTTCTCGGTTACGGGAAAGCATGAAGGAGAACAGGAAGCATGATTTGGTGTGTGGAGGACGATGCAAGCATTCGCGACATCGAAATATACACGCTCCGTTCCACGGGCTTTGCCGCAGCGGGCTTTGCCGACGGCGAATCGTTCTTTGCGGCATTGCGCGGGGAGCTGCCAAAGCTTGTGATACTCGATGTGATGCTGCCGTGCATGGATGGCGTGGAGATTCTGCGCCGACTCAAGGCGGATGCAAAAACGCGGGATATTCCCATCATCATGGCGACCGCCAAGGGTATGGAGTACGATAAAATTCAAAGCCTCGATCTCGGCGCGGACGATTATCTGGTAAAGCCCTTTGGCATGATGGAGATGGTCTCCCGTGTCAAAGCGGTGCTGCGGCGCAGCGCGCCCAAAGCGCGAGACCGGGTTTTGACGCTCGGTGCGCTGACGGTGAACCTTGCAGAGCACGTTGTGCTGCAGGGCAGCGAGCGCCTTCTGCTGACGCTCAAGGAGTTTGAACTGCTGCGGCTGTTTCTGGAAAACCCCGGCAGGGTGTTTACGCGGGATCAATTGCTCTCGGAGATTTGGGGCATGGATTACGACGGAGAGACGCGCACGGTGGATGTGCATATCCGTATGCTGCGCAGCAAGCTGGGCGCACAGGGCGATCGGATCGAAACGGTGCGCGGCGTCGGATACAGACTGGAGCCGCAGGCATGACAAAGAGAATATTCCGTTCCATATTGATCGTAGCGGCGTCCGTTTTGCTGCTGTGCTTTGCGGTGATCGCGGGCGTGCTGTACAATGTGTTCTCCGCGGAGCAGCGCGATCGGCTGGCCGAGGAGCTTGCCATTGCCGCGCATGGCGTGGAGACGGGCGGGGAAGCCTGGCTAAACGGCCTGCATGCCGACGGATACCGTTTGACGCTGATTGCGCCCGACGGCGCGGTGCTTTACGATAGCCGGGCCGATGCGGCCACCATGGAAAACCACGCGGAGCGCGAGGAGGTGCGGCAAGCGCTTGCATTGGGCTTTGGCGAAAGCGAGCGCACCTCCGCCACGCTGACTGAAATGACGATGTATCGGGCGCTGCGGCTCACGGACGGAACCGTGCTGCGCATCTGTGTCACAAGGGACAGCGTGCTGGCGCTGTTGATCAACATGCTGATGCCGATGTGCCTTTTGCTGTTGGCTGCGATATTCCTTGCGGCCGTTCTGGCGCGCCGCATTGCCAAGCGCACGGTTGCGCCGCTCAATGCGCTGGATTTGGAACATCCCTTGGATAACGAGGCGTATGACGAGCTGTCGCCGCTGCTGCGCAGACTTGCACGGCAGCAGCAGCAGATCAACAGGCAGGTGCGCCAACTCAGGGAAAAGCAGGATGAGCTTGCCGCCGTGACGAACAGCATGAACGAAGGCCTGGTGCTGTTGAACGACAAGGGGCTGATTGTGAGCATCAACCCTGCGGCGCAGCGCCTGTTTCAAGCGGACGCTTCCTGCGTTGGGCAGGATTTTCTCACCGTGGAGCGCTCAAGCCAAATGCGGCGGATGATCAACCTGACCAATGCGCAGGGGCGTGGGGAGACGACGATTGCGCTTAACGGACGGCAGTACGAGGTGGATTTCAGCCGCATCGTTTCCGATGGGCGCGTGGCGGGAACGGCCATACTGACCTTCGATGTGACCGAGAGGGCGATGGCGGAGCAGCAGCGCAGGGAATTCACCGCAAATGTGTCGCACGAACTGAAAACACCGCTGCAATCCATTATGGGCAGCGCGGAGCTGATGGAAAACGGGCTTATCAAGCCCGCGGACATGCCGCGCTTTGTGGGACGCATTCGTACGGAGACGGCGCGGCTTGTGACGCTGATTGAGGATATCATCCGCCTGTCGCAGTTGGATGAGGGCGGCGAAATGGTGTGCGAGGATGTGGATTTATCGGAGATTGCAAACGAAGCGGCCGCCGCGTTGCAGGATGCTGCCGCGGCAAAACGGGTGCGCGTATCCGTTGACGGCGAAACGGCCGTGGTGAAGGGCGTGCGGGGCTTGCTCTACGAGATCGTCTACAATCTTTGTGATAACGCGATCAAATACAATGT
>CAZRIT010000112.1:0-2303 GCA_964600225.1 uncultured Oscillospiraceae bacterium
TATCGTAGGCATCGGCGCGTCGGCGGGCGGGCTGGAAGCGCTGCAAAAGTTTTTAGCGGCACTGCCTGCCAACACGGGCTTTCCGTACGTCATCGTGCAGCACCTTTCGCCCGATTATAAAAGCCTTTTGGGGGAGATACTCGGCAAGCATACCGACATGCCCGTTATCCAGGTGGAGGACGGCATGGAGGTAAAGCCCAACTGCGTGTATGTCATACAGCCGGGCAAGAACATGCGCATTGCCGATGGCAAGCTGTGGCTGTCCCCGCAGCCCGAAAAGGAGCTGAACCTCCCCATCGATATGTTCTTCCGCTCGCTGGCGGAGGAGGCGGGGCCGCGCGCCATCGCCATTGTGCTGTCGGGCACGGGCTCGGACGGCAGCAACGGCATCAAGGATATCAAGGAGCGCGACGGCATGATCATCGTGCAGGATTTGGCCAGCTCCAAGTTTGACGGCATGCCGCGCTCCGCCATGCGCACGGGGCTGGTGGACGTGCAGATTCCGCCCGAACAGATTGCGCTGGAGCTGCAGCACATTTCCCGCGCGGTCAGCAAGCGACCGCGGCCCATCAAGACGGAAAAGCAGATCGACGGGGAGCTGATGAAAAAGATTTACATCATCCTCAAAAAGATCAGCAACGTCAACTTTGCCCACTATAAGCAGACCACCATCCTGCGGCGCATCGAGCGGCGCATGATGCTCACCCATAAGGAAACCCTTTCCGATTATGTGGACTACCTGTACGAATCTCCCGAGGAGGTGCGGACGCTTTCCAAGGAAGTGCTCATCGGCGTGACCAGTTTCTTCCGCGATCCCGATTATTTCCAAAGCCTCAAGGATAAGGCCATACAGGATATCCTGCTGCACAGCGTGGCCGAGGAGCCCATCCGCGTGTGGGTGGCGGGCTGCTCCACGGGCGAGGAGGCGTACTCCATCGCGATATTGTTTTCGGAGATGATGGATACGCTGCGCATTCAGCGTACGGTCAAGATATTCGCCACCGATTTGGACGTGGAATCCATTACGCTGGCGGGCAAGGGCGTGTTTGGCGATAACATCGCCGAGGCCGTGTCGCCCGCAAGGCTCAGCCGCTTCTTTACGCGCCGCGGCAACACCTATACCGTGAACCGCGATATCCGCAAGATGATCGTGTTCTCGCCGCACAACGTGTTCCAGGACCCGCCGTTTGGGAGGCTGGATTTGATTTCCTGCCGCAACATGCTCATCTACTTCCAGCCCGTGCTGCAAAACGATCTGTTTGCGATATTCCACGCCTCGCTCAAGGATGGCGGCTACCTGTTTCTGGGCAAATCCGAGGCCGTCGGCGCGTTTACCGATGCGTTCCCCGTGGTGGACGCGGCGGCCAAGCTGTTCACGCACCGCAGGGATGTGCGCATTCCCGGCCAAAAGAACATCCCCTATCTGCAAACCACCTATCTGGATGAGGAGATGGCGGGAGAGCCGGAGGCGCGCTACGCGCGGCCGGGCGTGACGGCGGAGTTTGCCAAATCGGAGGAGGAGAACATCGATACCGCGCTCATGGAGCGGTTCATGCCCGCATGCCTGGTGGTGAACGACAAGAACGATATCGTGCATATTTATGGCGAAAGCAGCAACTATGTGCACCTGCCCGTGGGCAAGTTTTCCAACAGCATGTTCGAGCTGATAACCGAGGCGCTCAAGGTGCCCGCCTCCACCCTGCTCAGGGAGGCGCGGGAAAAGAAAAGCATGGTGCAGTACAAGGATATCGCATTTCGCGGCGAACGGGAGGAAGCGTTCATTACGCTGACCGCCATGCCCATCGCCAAGACCGTGGGCAGCCAGGAACCGCTGTATGCGCTGGTCTTTGCCGAAAAGGCGCAGCGCGGCGAGCTGTCCGATGCGGTCAGCTACGATATCGACCGCGTGGCCTCGCAGCGCATTACGGATTTGGAGCAGGAACTGGGCGCCGTGCAGGACAGGCTGGACCGCAGCATGGCCGAGCAGGAATGCGTTAACGAGGAGCTGCAGGCTGCCAACGAGGAACTGCTGACCGCCAATGAGGAGCTGCAGAGCTCCAACGAGGAGCTGCAATCCGTCAATGAGGAGCTGTATACGGTCAATTCCGAGTACCAGCAGAAGCTGACGGAGCTGGCCGACCTCAACGATGATATCGCCAATTTCCTGTCGTCCACGCTGACGGGCATTATATTCGTCGACAACAAGCTCAACATCCGCCGCTATACCGATTATGTGACGACGGAGTTTTCGGTGATGGATCACGATATCGGGCGGTCGCTCAAGTTCATCTCCTACCATTTTC
>CAZRIT010000113.1:0-2214 GCA_964600225.1 uncultured Oscillospiraceae bacterium
CTCAAGAACAGGAACGGAAGCAAGGGGGACGCTCTCTTAGACTTCTACCCAATGTTCAACTACTTTACGGCAAAAAAGACCGCAGAGGGAGAGGGGGCTAACAATGGCTGGAGCAGAGCGGGCAGTAGCTATAAGTGATAATGTAGTGCTGGACTTTAGCGGGCTGTTTTCGGCAGAGCCTATAGAAAAAGCACCCTCTAAAAGCCCCGTAGAGCCACTTTTAAGCGGCGGGCAATATAAAACCTTAACGGAGCAAGAAAAGCCCGTAGAGGGGCTAAAAACGGGCTTAAACGGCATACCGCAGAAAGAGCCACCAGAACAGGCTAAAATACTGCTTCTTAACACCCAGAGGGAGCGGGAAGACCACCAGCGAAGCCTTGAAGTATACAGGACTTACCAAGAGAATATCAAGACGAGCGGACAGCTCCAGACGGACATACTCAAGGGAGTACAGGCGGGGACGGACATATACAGCTTATTCTTAAAGGCAGTAAAGGCTATTAGCCTTATGACTTCAAACACAGCCTTTTACAGCCAGATAGAAGCGGATATAAAGAACATATACGGAATAGGGCTACAGCTCCCCGCCCCGCTCACGCTGGAGCTTATGGACACACAGGAACGCTTAGACAGGCTTAGAGAAGCGGAACAGCGAGAGCCGAATATAGGAAGCATTAAGCGGGCTATAACGGCACACCAGAACAGAATAGCGGAGCTTGAGAAGCAAATAGCGAAAGCTCAAGAGAAGACCCAGCTTTAACAGGCTGGGCTTTCTTTTTATCGGCATTTATGAATGAAATATAAAACTATGAAAAAGTATGAAAGAGGGCTTGACAAATAGCGGACATAGTGCTATACTGTATTACAGTAAGAGCATACACACAAGCTATTACACAATTCAGTATACACAATAGCACTTACACAAGATAGGAGCGGGCAGTATGAACGAGCTTATAACCTTACAAGAGAATAGAGCTTTAGCGGCACAGGCAGAGCTTAAAGAGGAGCTTTTCTACCGCTGGACTTCCTATATTGACGCAAGCCCCAAAACTGTAGAAACCTACAGCAAGGCTATAAAGCAATTTCTGTTTTACTTGAGCGAGAACGGCATAAGACAGCCCCAGCGGGAAGACATAGTAGCTTATAGGGACTTCTTGAAAGCAGACCACAAGCCTACCACAGTACAGAGCTACTTAGCCGCCGTTAAGCTTTTCTTCCAATGGACGGAGAGAGAGGGACTTTACCCCAATGTAGCGGACAGAGTAAAAGGGGCGAAGCTGGACACCGAACACAAGAAAGACTATCTTACCAGCAAGCAGACCGCAAAGCTTCTTAATGCTATTGACCGCTCTACCCTTAAAGGCTTGAGAGATTACGCTATGCTTTCTCTTATGGTAACAACGGGGCTTAGAACTATCTCCGTAATAAGAGCCGATATAGGGGACATTAGAGCCGCTGGGGACGAAACAGCCCTTTACTATCAAGGCAAAGGACACGAAGAAAAAGCGGACTATGTGAAGCTTGCCGAGCCTGTAGAGGAAGCTATAAGAGCCTACCTTACAGCCAGAGGGGAAACAGACACTAAAGCCCCGCTCTTTGCTTCTATCTCCAATAAGAACAGCGGCGAAAGAATGACTACCAGAAGCGTAAGCCGAGTAGCCAAAGACCACTTAATAGAAGTAGGGCTTGAGAGTGACCGCTTGACCGCTCACAGCCTTAGACACACAGCCGCAACGCTTAACCTCTTAAACGGGGCTACAGTAGAGGAAACACAACAGCTTTTAGGACACGCTAATATAAACACCACGCTTATTTACTCTCACGCTCTGGAGAGGGCGAAGAACAACAGCGAACACCGCATAGCTAAAGCTATATTCGGCTAATGAGTATACACACCACAGTATACACACTTACACAGCCTTTTAGCTGTATACACAGCATTATATAAAAGGAATGGGCTACCGCTTTCCCGCTATAGGAAAGAGTGAAATAGCCCAGAAAGCGGACACGCTGGAAGCCAGAGCGGAAGCTAAGAAAGAAGCGGAAGCACAAGCGGACACAATCAAGATTGTATTCGGCACTTCCGGCACATATCCAGACGGTACAAGCTGGGAGCGGGACGCTACAGAGGAAGAACAAGCCGAGTATGAGAGCTGGAGTAGCTAAGGGGGACGCTATGAAGAACACCCAGCCTAAAGGCTTTGTGTTCTTCAT
>CAZRIT010000114.1:0-2168 GCA_964600225.1 uncultured Oscillospiraceae bacterium
AAAAATCGTAATGACGCAATATGCGCTCGTCATAGGTATAGCCGCCCTTTACATACGATCCAAGTGCGCCGATCGTCAAGGAGACGGCTGCGGAGGCTGTAGAGGTTGCGGAGGCGGAAGCGGCGCAGGACGGACAAACCGCTGCCGAAGCGGCTGTCACGGAGGAGCCTGCGCCAGAGACGGCGGAGGAAGCGGAGGATGCGGTGTTCGAGTGCCCGTATTGCGAGGCGCCGCTGAGCAATCTCAACGCGCAGTTTTGCCCAAAGTGCGGCAAGTCCCTGCGCCCCGTTACGCCGCCCGAGCCCGCGCCCGCGGTGGAAGCGCCCAATGTTTGCCCGCAATGCGGGGCGGTCGCCGCGTCGGCCGAGGCACTGTTTTGCCCCAACTGCGGCTCGTCCATGAAGGCGGCCGTGCCCATATACGACGGCACGTCGCTGGTCGATCGGCAGGAGGCGGCAACTAGGCAGGCAAAGGGCGGTCAAAAGAAAAAAGGCGGCAAGCGCGTGGCGATCATTGTCATCGTTGCGGTACTGGTGCTGCTGGCTGCCGCGGCGCTGCTGCTCAACGGCAGGGGCGCGTTTGCCAAGTATCTGGACGCCGTGGTGTATCAGGCGGCCGATGGGAGCGAGATCGACAGCGGCGATTACGAGGCGTTGACCGAGGCGCTGGCCGCGCGCGCCGACGCGTGGTATCCCAAGGGCATGAAGAATGCGCTGCGCTTTCAGCATAAGGACGGCAGCATTCACATCCTGCCCATCGAAACCCATTTTGCCGAGGATACCGAGCGGCTTGTGGGCTTGATGACCATGCAGGGCCTGCTGGAGGTGCGAGACGGCGAAGGCAGCGTTCTGCTCGATAACGACGATTTTACCGCGTTCACCGCGGCGGAAGAAAAGATCGGCGGCAAAACGCAGTCCCTCGTCAACCTGACCCTGTCCGACGGCGGCAAAAACAAGCTGCGCGCGTTCCTGACCGACGGAAAGGGCCTGCTGCACCTGTATTTTGACGGCGCGGAGGTGTGCGCCTACCCGCCCGCGGTGGATTTGCTGTACTGGGACATGGCGCTGATTGTCAAGGACAGCTTCTACAAAATGCATTGCGCGGAGCTGGCCGCGTGCCTGAACAATCCGCTGCCCGTTGCGCTGGCGTCCGATATGGCCCGGGACAAGATATTTGAAAGCGAGCCGTACCCCATCCTGGCCGACGAACGGCAGGAGGCCATCGATATCCAACCGCAGAGCGGCGAATATCGGTATGCGGGCACGTTTGACATGGATTTGGACGAGTACGAGCTGGAAGGGTATGCCAACAAGGCGGACTCCTCCGCAACGGCGAGCATCTCCTACCGCTGCATCGCCAACCCCGAAACGGGGAAGGTCGGCTACATCGAGCTGACGGTGCCCGCGTTTACGGTACCGTTTACCAAGACGTCCGCTGCGACCGCGGGGCCTGACAAGCTGGATTTTGCGCGGCAGGATACGACGCTGCGCTGCCTGGTCACCGATACGCCCGCACTGTTGGGCGAGGAAACGCTGGGGACGATCGGCGCGGGCGATGTGGAGATCGATATCGACGGCATTTCGTCCGTGCGCGTGCGCGGCTATGTAAGCTATGCGTTTTCGCAGGAGCTGGATGGCGTCACCTACGAGCTTACCGTCAAAAACCGTTCCCCGTTCCTGCTGGAGAAGGAGGATCAAACCGCTGCCGACAAGCAGCGCTACGGCCTGTATGTTGACGGCGCCGAAAAGCACAACATGACCATCGGAGCCATCGACATCAAGGACAATCAGCGCACCGTCGAGCTGGAATCCGATCGCAGCATGAACCGCATCTCCATCCAGAACGGCCAGATGATACTGCCCATCCAGATGTCCGCCTACGTTGGCGATACCGAGTATGTGTGGGCCTCGGCCAACCTGTCCAGGTATGCGCTGCGCTACACGTTCAAAACGTCGGCCATGCCCACTAAGCTGCACATCTACCCGTACGGCAAGAAGGGCTCGGCCATCATATACGACGTGGCGACGGAGCGGTTCGAATAAACGTACGTCATCGAAAAGCGAAGCCTTTTACGGCACAAAGCGCCCCTTCGGGGGCGCTTTGACGTGCGTCCGCTGCGGCGATATAGATTATTCGTCGCGCTGCTCCACAGAATGACATGATACCAT
>CAZRIT010000115.1:0-2161 GCA_964600225.1 uncultured Oscillospiraceae bacterium
TGTACCCGCCGCCGACATAGAGGCCGATGTGGCCCGCTTTGTGCACAAAATCGGCGCTGCGCAGGGCCGACTGCTCAATGCGCACGCTGTGGCTGCGGCCCGTAAAGCCGTCGGCCGGCAGGTCAAAGCCGCTTTTGACCACCTTTGCGTGCCGCATAAGCCCCACGATACCGCCCGAGCAATCTGCGCCCTTAACGGAAGGGTTATGCGCTACCGTCGCCTCCATCATGGTCTGCCGCCCGCCGTCATAGAAGTGTGGCTGCCTGCTTGCGCCCGATCGGATGCGGCTTTTGGTGATGACATACGGCGTCAGGTCGGTATTGTACAAATTGGCGCCGCGGATATAGAGGCTGAGCGGGAACGCGCTTTGACGCTGCGGATCAAATGCAAATTGCAGCGCGTCCAGCACGATGCTCTGTCTTTTGGCGGAAACCGATGCCAGATCAGGCAATATGGCCTGTGCCGCCGCCGCGCCGATGTGATCGGGCAGGGTTGGCCAATCGGCGTTTGCAGGCGGCAGGGAGCCGTTTTGCGCCGCTGCCAATGCCGAAAACGTCATCGGTCCCGCGACGCCGTCCACCGCCAGCCCGTGCGCAGCCTGGAACCGACGCACGGCCGCGAGGGTATCGTTGCCGAAGCGGTCGGAGCGGATGGCGGTGATCGCCGCGTCGTAGTAGCCAAGGCTGAACAACGCTTCCTTGAACGCCCGCACGTCCGCGCCCGACAGGTCGCGCCGCAGCATGCGTTCACTTGTCATCCCAATCATCCCCGATCAGTTGCCGAAGTCCCGCGATGCACTCCGTCAGCTTCCCCAAGGTCGGGGCCGTACCAAGGCCGCCGATAAGCGTACGGATGCGCGCAATGCGTTCATCAAGCGCCGCGCGCTCGGTCATAGCCTGCGTACGCTCCTGCTTGAGTGCCCGAATGCGGGCAATGATCTGTTCCCTATTCATTCAGTGCCTCCTCAATGGCCGCAAGATCGGCCTCAAGCTGCTCCGTGTGCGTCAGCACGGGTACGCCGCCGCGGGTGAATACGCCGTCAACATAGCTGTCGCCGATGCCCACGGGTCGGTCGCCCGTCGGCACCGCGTTGGGAAACTCGTGCGCGTTGCCTTCGTACAGCCATATGAGATTGGTCACGATCCTGTTTTCAATCAGTGCGTAATTCATGCTGCCGCCTCCCTGTGATTGCGGATAATGACGATGCCGCTGCTGCCTTTCTCGGAATGATTGCCCTTGTAGCTCCCCGATCCGCCGTTTCCCGAGTTGGCAAGGTATATCAATGGCGAGACAGAGCATCCGCCTCCGGCGTACAGCGTGCCGTCCGCTTCCTCAAACTCGCGTGTCGTCGTGTGCTGGCCTATGCCGCATGCGTATGCGCTTACCGCTCCGTCCGCGCCGTCCGTGCCGCCCGCAAGATGGACGCCGTCGCGGCCGCCCGCACCGCCGCTCCCGCCGTTTCCGCCCGGGCCGTATTGATGCGATGGCGCACCATTGGCGGTCAGCCCGAATGCGGAACTGGCGCCGCCTGCGTTACCTCCGCTTGCGTCCGATGTGCCCGCTGCGCCGCCTGCGCCGATGACAATGCTGTACCCGATGCCCGCTTGCAGCACAAAGCCTTTTTCTGTTTTTGTGTAGCCGCCGCCTCCGCCGCCGCCATAGTAACAGGCATTCGAACCTCTGCCGCCCGATGAACCGCCGCCGACGAGGAACGCATCCACGGAAATGCTTTCCTCCATAACCAGCGTGCCGCTGGTCAAAAACTTGATGCGCCAGTTCTTGTTGCCATCGTCAATGAGCATATACGTCCCCGAATAGGTGAAGTTCGGCAGCCCGCCTGCCGCGCCGCCCCTGCGCAAAATCATTCCCTTTGCCATCAGAGCGTCACCTCCATTTGGATGCCGAACGCCGTTTCGGGCGGGGTTTCAAAGCATGTCAGCGTCAAGCTGCCCGCGCCGCTGTCCACATCGTCCACGCAGAGCCACGCTTCCTTCTGCGCAAGCTTTTGCTCCAACGTATCGTCATCGCCAAACAGAATGTCGCACTTCGGCTGCATGGACGCATCCATGCCGATAACGGCAACCGTTTGCGTGTACGGCGCGGTATCGCTCCATCCCGTCGCGGGGAACGCGGCCGTGAAGCGGTGCACGGCGGCCGCGCC
>CAZRIT010000116.1:0-2072 GCA_964600225.1 uncultured Oscillospiraceae bacterium
TAAAAACTTTTGCAGCGCTTCCAGCCCGCCCGCCGACGCGCCGATGCCTACGATATAGTTTTCTTCCTGCTTGTTGGGCCCTGCTGCGCCCTTCGATTCCTTTTTCATGCACGCGCTCCTCCCGCCGCTGAATGATCGTATAAGCGTATGGCGTCCGTCACTTCGCGGTAGCACCGCCCGACCTGCCTGTTCGATGCGTCAACCTCCCGTATCCTGCCCGCGCGAATCAGCACCACCAGCTCCGCAATGGCATGGAACAGCGGGACAAACCCCATGTTGCCCGCAAGGCCCTTGAGCGCATGCGCCGCGGTGAACGCCTCGTCCCAGGCGCCGTTTTCGATGGCAACGTTGAGCTCTTCCATGGTCGGGTCGTCCAAAAACCCGTTCAGGCAAGACATGTAAAGCTTCTCGTCCCCCGAAAATCGGCGCATGGCGCCATCGATATCCGTTTCACACAGCATCAATGCGTATAACAGGTCCGTATGTATGGCTGACCTCCGCGTTCAATGAAGTTCATGGCTTTGAGCGGCACGGAAGCCGTGCCAAAACATATTCCGACAGGCATTTTTCGCAATGCCCCAAAACATGGCGGATACCGCGGCATGGCCGCATGCCCGTCCCTTGATGCGCACACATCAATTGATATATAATTCCGTTACTTCCATATTACAAATATCAGGGCCGAATTGCAAGTTATTTCTTACATTGTATCCGTTTTCGGCGGATTTTGGGGCGTTTTCCCACTGACGCAGAAGCGTTTCCGACCGTGCGAACGCAAAAAAGCTGCCTTCGGCAGCTTTTTTAGCATGATCCCGTCAGGAGAGCTTGATGACCAGGCAGCCATCGATCATCCGTATGGCGCCCTCGGCGGGGTAGATCGGCATCTCCTGCACCGCGGGCAGGGCGGTCATGCGCGCCGAAAGCGCGCTGTCGGCATAGTTCAGTTCAACGCCGATGTAATCGCGCATCCAAACCCGCAAATGTGCGTTATCGATCACAGGCAGCCTGAGCCCGCTGTACCCGCCGCCGTTGTCCGCACGCACCTGCCGAAAATCCCCCGTGGTATACTGAAACGCCGCGGGCGCGCCGTTGCCCACCGGCACCACGGGCGTATCGGCCCGATACCCTTCCGTTTCCCGCATATCATCCAGCAGCAGCACGCCCGCCGTATAGGCATGTTGATCGGCCGCCCGCAAAAACTCATAGCTCTGGTTGGTCGTAAAGAACCACCGCCGTGACAGCAGCAGCGTAACCAGCAGCACCGCAACCGTGCCGCAGCGCACCGAAAGCGCCTTCCATTTGAGCTTGGCCGATTGCGTTTCCAACGGTGCGCACACCGTTTCCAGCCGATCCGCCGCCATGAGCATATATACATACACCAGCACAAACGGATAGCACATGATCCAGTGCGTATCGGCGTCGCTGCCCAGCACGGCAATGGCATGGATGGCCATTGGAAACAGCGCCACCAGCACGGCTATCGTCAGCATGCGCCACAAAAGCTGCCAATTGGCACCCCCCCTCCACAGCTTTTTGAACCCGACGGCAACGGAAAGCGCGCCGCAAAGCGCCAGGGTCGCCCAATTCAGGTAGCGGAAGCACGCCTCTATGGTGGAGTTATCATAGTACAAAAAGATGCCGTAGCGGAAAAAGTAATACACCTTCCGATAGGCTGCCGCAATGGTGGCGGGCAGCGTGGCAAGGCTCTGACCGCCGAGGCGGTCGATGCCCCGATAGTTCGACAGCGCAACGCCTGCCTGCCGCAATGCCACCTGCAAAATGACATAGTACAGCGCTGCCGATGCGGCCAGCAGGAATATGCCCTTGAAGCCGAACACGAAAACGGATTTCAGCGGCCGCTCGTTCTCCAATAGCAGCCAGATGCAGCGCATGACAATGAGCCCCGCGGCATAGCCGATGAATACCGAATAGATCCCGCACGCCATGGTCAGCGGCACGATGGCGATGAGGAACCCGTACCGAAACCGATCGGCCAGGTATGCGCTCAGCGCGGCCAGAAACAGCGCCGAAAAGAACGTTGGCCCCGCAAAATAGGTGTTTGCGCTCATCAC
>CAZRIT010000117.1:0-1961 GCA_964600225.1 uncultured Oscillospiraceae bacterium
GTACGCGGTGTTGCGCAGCTCGTTGAGCGCAACGTCCAGCACGTCCAGATAGGGGTTGCCGATGGTCATGGAGACGTAGTTGGGAACCGAATCAAAGCGGGCCAGCACCTTCAGTTCGTCGGTCAAATCCATAATGCTGGATATCACGGCGTCCGCCGCGCCGCTATCCAGCGCCTGCCTGCACAGCGCGTATTCGTCATACAGGGCCAGATTGCTCTTGCGGATGCCGAGGCTGTCGAGATAGGCGCGCACATTGGCATTTTCATAGAGACTCCTGGTCACGGCAATGGTCAGGACGGAAAAGTTTTCGTAATCCTTATAGTACAAATCGTCCCTTGATTTGAGCGTCATAACGGCCCGATAGCTATCCATCACACTCTCATTGGTATAGCCCAGCGTTTTGGACGTGGCGGCAGGCTTCGTCCCCGGCATGCGGATATCCGCTTCGCCTGCAAGCAGCATCTGCTTGGTTTGCTCCCATGTGTCCGCCGCCACAAAGGCAAACTGTATGCCCGTGTATTCGGTAATCTTGTTCAGCAGCTCCACGCCGTAGCCAATCGGCTGCCCCGCAGCGTCATATTCGAAAAACCCGTCCAACGGATAAAAGGCCACCCGCAGTACGGCCGTATCGTCCTCCGCCATGGTCGGAACGGCCGCCGTCAGCAGCAGGAGCACACACAGCAGACACCCGATCATTCCCTTTGCCCGTCTTTTTATAGTTCCCTTCACGCCCGTGTCCTCCCGCTTGGTTCGCCGGCATCCATGCTGTTCGTATCCCTGCAATCGGTTCTGTTGTCTGACACCAGACAAAATGTATAAAAATTCAACCTGTATGCTTTTTTGTAAGCCTTATGCGCTTAAATATGCCGTCAGCATCTCCATATAATCATCAAACATGAGAACCGCCTCGCTCTTTTTTTCCTCAGGCATATCCGAGCGATAGATCAGCGTCATCCGCTGCATAACGCCGTTGTAGCTTGACGAAATCATGGCGGAAGTGCGCGAGGAATCGATATCCTTGCGAATCGACCCGTCCGCCTTGCCCGCCTCCAGATTATCTATCACAATATTGCGGACTCTCTCCGCCCCCGCCACAGCGCAAGCGTGCCGCGTCTGTCCGTGCCGAAGGTGATACATGCGCATATCGACAAACATCATGGCGCCAATGGTATCGGTACGGTAGTAATTCCGCTGAGATTGCAGCAGCAACAGCAGGCGCTGCAGGCCCGTCATATTGGTTTTATCCGCTTTTTCATAGTGATCGGCAAACGATGTGTAGGCATACCAAAGGTATTTGGACGCGGCATCCGAAAGGAGAGCTTCCTTTTCGGGATAGTACCGATGGAGCGTTCGCGTGGAAATACCGGCCCCGGCTGCAATCTGCGTAATCTGCACATGATCCAGGCCCAGCGCTAGGATGCATTCGATTGCCGCATCGATGATGCTTTCGACAATCTGTCCTTTTGCGTGCCGCTCCATGCCTGCACCTCCGATCCATCAAAAAAAGCACCCGCAAAATGTCTGACAGGCGCAAAGATGTTTCGTAGCTGGCTGCCATGCATGGTTCCATGCCATGGCCCTTTAGCTTTGCGAAGCGGCTTTTCAGCCGCCGTGCCCGTCGGTCTTTTCCAAATTTTCCCAATATATCTTTTTTTATATTTTATTACATAATGATGCAAATTGCAATCGTTTTCTCGGCAACAGACGTTTCGAAGACGTGACGGCCGCGCAAGCCGTGCAAGACGGTCAATGCAAAATGGTACTCTGCTTCGTTTGCCTGCGCTTTTGAAACCAAACATAGTACCCGATGAGCATTATCAGTGTCACTGTCCAGGATACGGGAAAGCAGTAATGGCCAAGCCAATCATTTTTTGAACGCGCTTATATCTACACGCCTGTTTCAGCTTTGACACCAAGCGTTCATTTGTATAGCTTTACGCACCTGACATACCGGAAAATAT
>CAZRIT010000118.1:0-1936 GCA_964600225.1 uncultured Oscillospiraceae bacterium
TCGGACAACACGCCCGCGGCGTGACGCCAAAAAGGCAATCGCGGCGGATTTTATAAAGGGATATGCCCGCATGCGCGCATACCCCAAAAGGAACGGAGACACGACATGGAATTATCCCGGCTGATCAAAAAGCTCACAGCCTACGGCGCCGATATGCGCGGTATCAAGGACCGCTTTATGGGCGATGCGGAGCTTTATGAAAAGTGCTATCTTGATTTCCTGGACGAACGCAACTTTGATCTGTTAAGCCAAGCGGTGGAAACCAACAACCACAAGGCGGCGTTTGAAGCCGCGCACGCGCTCAAGGGGCTTTCGGGCAACCTGGGCCTGACGCCGTTTTACGAAACCGTCAACGCTTTGGCGGAATCCCTCAGGGCGGGGCAATACGACAATATCCGTGCGGAATACCAAGCGGTCGAGGCTGCAAAAGGCCGCCTGAAGGCGCTGCTGACGGACGAGGCGGCGCTGCCCGACGCGTCAGCGAAAAAGGAAGCGGGGAACAAGACGTCGCAAAGGCTGATGAACCGCTTCACCCGCATGATCGGCCTGACGCTGGTTGGCATCGTGCTGGGCGTATCGCTGCTATTTACCAACCTCATCAAAAATTACGGCAACCAAATTGACGTGGAGAGCGCAAACCATCTGGAGGAAATCAACTACCAGATCAAGCTGTATATAGAGGAAAAGATCGAAAGCGACTGGCAGATTACGCACAGCGTGGCCAACAGCATTGTGCAGACCACGAATGAGGATATCTACCATAACCTGCTTGCCTACATTGCCCGCGAAAAGGAGATATGGGGCGTATCGGAAATCATCGTTTATGCCGAAAACGGCGTTGGCATGCGCTCCGACGGCACGATCATCTCCAACAGCCTTGCCTCGGACACTGCGTACTACGCAAGGCAGCTTGGCGAATACCTGACGATTGTGCAGTCGGAACTGACCTATACCGTGCCTGTGGATACGGATATGCAGATGGACGGCTCAAAAATCGTTGCCGTATCGGTGATGCAGGACGTGGGCTCGTTTTTGGACAACATGGATTTTTCGTCCTTCGGCGGAACGGCCTACATGTACCTGACGCAGGAAAACGGCATCGTCATCAGCAGGCTCACGCATGCGGATATTTCGCCCACCTATAACATCATGTCTTTCCTGGACGGCAAGGAGCTAAGGTGCCTGGAGGAGGACGGGCACGCGATGGAGCACATGCTGACGTCCGACAGGCCCGTGACGCACCTGATGATCGAGCCTGCGGACGAGCGCTACGTCGTTTCCACGCCCATCGACACGCACCAGGCGAACATGCGGCTGTTCTATGTGGTGCCCGAGGCCGTGGTAAACCTGTCGATGAACGATTTTTCCGCGCACATCACCAGGCTTAGCGTGCTGTTTATTGTGATATTCGCGGTATTCTCGCTGATTATATTCCTGTTCATCCTGCGAAGCCGCAAAAAGCAGTTCGATGAGGCGCTGATCGAGCGGGAGCGCATGTACGATATGCTGGTGCAGAATTCGGGCACCGCGTTTGCAATGTTTTCCACGGAAAGCGATCGGCCGCTGTACATTTCCGTCAATGCACAGCGCATCATCGGCGACCGTTATCTGTCGCTCGAAAAAACGCCGACGGGCTACCGCATGAAAAACGATTCGGGCACGGAGACCGAAGCCGTCCGCCGAATCAACGCGGAGATGGCGGACTGGGACGGCAGGGACGTGTTCCGCAGCGGCTACATCCGCCGCCCCGCAGGCGAAAATGAAGGCTACTATTCCTTCCAGCTCTATCCCATTGACGACAGCGGCAGGGAATATGTGGGCATTGCGCAGGATGCAACGCGCGCGCACGACCGCGAAAAGGCCGTTACGGAGGCGCTGGCCATGGCCGAGCGCTCCAACGAGGCCAAGTCGAACTTTTTGTCCAATATGTCGCACG
>CAZRIT010000119.1:0-979 GCA_964600225.1 uncultured Oscillospiraceae bacterium
AACGGAAAAACGCGCTTGCGCATCCTGTCATAAAGCGGTAGGATAGGGATGAACCGCAGCCTCGGCCGCGGGCATGCCGTCAACACCGCTGCGACAAGTCAAAATAACGCCTTTGGAGGATGCCATGGAACAACAACCCGTGCAAGCGCCCGTCAAGCTGACCAGGGAACAAAACCTGCTGCAAATGCTCAAGTTCACGCTGTTTTCCATATCCGCGGGCATGGTGCAGCTGCTGTCCTTTACGCTCATCACCGAGCTCATCCCCAACGTGCCCTACTGGCCCGCGTACCTGACGGCGCTGGTGCTTTCGGTCGTCTACAATTTCACCGTCAACCGCAAGTTTACCTTCAAATCCGCCAAGAACGTGCCGCTGGCCATGCTGCAGGTGCTGGGCTACTATCTGGCGTTCACGCCGCTTTCCACCTGGTGGGGCGATGCGCTGAGCAAGGCAGGGTGGAACTCCTACCTTGTGCTGGGCGGCACCATGGTCATCAACTTTGTAACGGAATACCTGTTCTGCCGCTTTGTGGTCTATCGCCGCGATATGTTCACCAACGAGGATGGCGTCAAGGAGCTGGAAGCCCTGCGCGGCAGCGACGGGGACGATACGCCCGCGGACACGCCCGCGCGGTAAGCGCCCGATTTCACGCAACAAGCGCCCGCGGCAGCAGCGCGTTGATCACGTCCTCGCCGTCATACGATAGCCGCGGCCTGTCGCCAGACGGGTAATCCGCCCGTTCTTTCTCGCTCATATTCCCTCCAAGATCGATGGGCAGCTATCAAAAAGTACACCTTTTGATAGCTGATTTTCAATATAAAATTTAGCATAAACGACATATAAACACAAGCATATCGGCGACTTCCGCAACGCTACCAACCAAAACAGCTTATATCCATGCCGAAAAGGACAATAATCAAAAGGTGTACCTTTTGATAGCGGCTGTTGTTTGGAGGTTTGGGGTATGGCGGTATTGCCTCT
>CAZRIT010000119.1:989-1862 GCA_964600225.1 uncultured Oscillospiraceae bacterium
TTTCGGAATAATCGAAGTTTAGCCATCATGGATGCCGCCGTTCTTTGTACGGCGGCGGCGGTTCTCATTGCGGAGTTCACCAGTCTGTTTCACGCCTATGATATCCTGTGGACCTCCATATTGTGGGCCGTCATACTGACTCTTCTGGTGCTTTATCATCGGAAGTGCCACATACAAATGCAGGGAACCCGTTTTTTTTCGTTCCTACGGGATCTTTCCAAGGTAGAGCGCATCATGCTGGGGATAATCACAAGTTCTGTGCTGATTCCGTTGGTCAAGATTGCCATTGCTCCGCCGAACTCTCCCTATGACAGCATGGTGTATCATCAGCCCCGAGCCTTCATGTTCTATAAGAATCATTCCGTTCACAACTTTCCGGCGCCCAAGGGACATTTGCTTTACTTTGGTCCGCTGAACGCCATGCTCATGTCCCAGCTGCAAATCATGTGTTTCGGCTCGGATTGCTTATATCGGATGGTGCAATACGGAGCCTACCTTCTCACCATACTGGCTGTTTATCGGACGACCCGTTCATTCGGCCAAAGCACGGCTTTTTCCCTGCTGACCGCAACGATGGCCAGCCTGTTCCCCATGGCCCATATTCAGGCGAGTACCACCCAAAGTGATCTACTGGTAACAGCATTCTGCATAACGGCGCTGTCCTATATGGTACAGATATTTGACAGCATGAAAAATAAGCAGGCGGCATACCCTATGGGCAGCTCCCTGTTGCTGGGGCTTAGCTGCGGATTGGCGGTATTGAGCAAGCTGAACGCGGGCGTTGTGCTGATTGGCTTCGTCGTGCTGTTCGCGGTATTCCTGTTTGTTCGGTTGCGGCTTCGGGCGCTTCCCCGGCTACTGCTCATCGCATTG
>CAZRIT010000120.1:0-469 GCA_964600225.1 uncultured Oscillospiraceae bacterium
AGTTCGCCAAGCCGCTAAGCAATTGTGCATCCATTTGTTTTCTCCCTCTTCGGTCATGTCGGTTTCCCCCGATTGGCCGCGTATTTGAACTTATTATTGATTTCTATCGGTTTTTATCGGTGCGCCTCCCGCACGCGTCCATATCGGCCCGGATGCGGTTTTCGCCATCCGTTATTCCCACACCAATGTGATGCGGCCATCGTTGGCGGGAGCAATGCTTCCCTCCGCCTTGAGCTTTTTGGTCAGGTGCTGTTCAAACGTGCCCTCGTACGTTTCCGTCACCTCGGTGATGTACGGTTCCTTCACCGTGCCGTCCCAGCACGCCACCGTGTACAGCTTGTCGGGGTCGATGGCCGTGCCGTCCGACAGCGTGACGGAAAGCACCTTTTCACCCAGCGGCTTCCACGGCGCCACCGTGCACGTCAGCCCCGAGAAGGCGTAGACGGTGTTGCTGATATCCTCGTTGCCC
>CAZRIT010000120.1:479-1823 GCA_964600225.1 uncultured Oscillospiraceae bacterium
TTGAGCGCATCCATAAGCTGCCGCCCCGTCATGGAGACCTTGACCAGCGTGGAACCGTTGGCAAACGAGCGGGGTTTGAGCGTTTGCACATGCGCCGCCGTCAAATCCCCCTTGAATATGCGCATCAGGTTGCCGCGGTACGCGTGGCAGTTGTTGATCAGCCCGATGTCCGCCCCCGTCGCCTCACGGTACATATCGGCCAGATAGGCGGAGGTTTCCAAAATCGTAAAGTCCTGCGCCGCGGTGGCGATGACCTCGGGCGCGGCTTTGGCCGCAGCACCCGCGAGCGGATACGGCTGTGCGTCCACCGCCGCAATGCATTCCGCAACCGTTTTTTCTCCCTTGAGCAAGGCCAGCGCATCGGTATGCATGCCAAATTGCGGCGCGCCCGGCGGGCCCCTGAAATCCATCAGCTCGAACATACGGCCCTGCTCGATGGCCGGCTGCAGCGCCGCCAAATGCTCGGCCCGGTTAAGCGGAACGCCCTTGACGTTGCTAAACATCAGGAGCTTCCCGATAAACGCCTGCTGCCCCTCCGCGGAGCTGAGGAATGCCAGAAACCGATCGATGGCTTCCCGCTCGGCGTCCGTGTGCTCCTTTTTCGGCACGCCGATCAGGCAATTGACGGTATCGCAGACAAATCCTTCCTCGCCCTGCGTGGTCGGAAACGGCATAAAGTCAAACACGAACCTGTCGCTGTCGATGATGGAAACGGGATAGTTGTACATGGCGATCTTGCCCGCTTCAAACTCCTTGCCGCGCGTCGTGGCGCTGTAGGAAAAATGCTCCTCCAGCAGGAGGTTGTTGTCGATGAGCGTTTGCAGCGCCGCGTAATAGGGCTCCATGTGCCCCTTGAACGTGCTCCTGCCTTGAATGAATTCCCTGTACCAGGTGCGGTTTTCCAGCCCGCCAAACACCTCGGCGTAGACAAAGCCCTCCATCACGCGCAGCAGCTCCATGCCGTACTTGGCGTTGGGGTTCCAGGGCTGCACCTCGCCGTTGGTATCCTCACGGATTTGCAAGCATACCTCCACAAATTCATCGAACGTCTTGGGCACCTTCCAGCCGTATTGCTTGAACAGCGTTTTGTTGTAAAGCATGCAGTCCACCTTGGAGGGGCCCGGCAGCCAGTAGATATTGGCGTCCACCGCCGATCGGTTGAGCGCCTCCGCCTGGTAGTTGGCCACCACAGGATGCGCGGAAAGATCCTCAAAGTATGCCACCGTCACCTCGTCGGGAAATATGCCCGTCGGGGTAAACATCACATCGGGAGCCATGCCATGGGTCACCCAGTCCACCACGGGCCTGACCGGGTCGTCGCCGCCCGTAATATCGAGCTGCACA
>CAZRIT010000121.1:0-1702 GCA_964600225.1 uncultured Oscillospiraceae bacterium
ATCGGCGCACTTGGATCGTACGCCTTGACGCCCTGCTCCAGGCATTGCCGCGCGGACGCCAGCGCCGCCGCGTCGATGCCCAATTGCTCCATGAGCGGCCGCATGCCATCGCCCGAAAGCACGGTTTCATCGGGCGCATCGAGGCCCGCCGCCGCGCACGCCTGCTCGATGGCGTTCATCAGTTCCCAAAACGCCTGCGGCTCAAACGAGCGGCCGTCCGCAAAATGCCACGGCCGCAGTTCACTGTAACGAAACGTCTTCTCTTCCATGTAAACTCCCCCCCGATGTTGTTTTTGTTACATGTTTACATATCCAAAATATGCAATTTTATAGTAGCAGTTGTGACTTGATAAAGCAAGCGTTTTTGGCTCCCTGCGGAGCCCGACGGATGACACGGCGGCACGGATCATGGTATAATTATATCGCTTTTTATCATAAGGCGCGCCGCTTCGCACAAGCTGCGCCAAAGGAGGCTTTCCGCCATGCAAATGATCTGCCGACGCCTGCGCCGCGGCGACGACCTGCTGAATTCGATTGTGCGCATCTGCCGCGACAACGCGCTGCCCGCCGCGGTGATCGTATCAGGCGTGGGCTGCGTTTCCAAAGCGCGCGTGCGCGACGCATCGGGCGTGACCATACAACGCATCGACGAACCGATGGAGATCGTCTCCCTCAACGGCACGGTCGGCGCCGAGCGGGTGCATGTGCACATTGCCCTGTCCAAGCGGGATTTGAGCGTCGTCGGCGGGCACCTCACGGAGGGCTGCATCGTCAACACGACGTGCGAGCTGGTGCTGCTGCCCATCGACGGCATGCGCATCGGCGCGGCGTTCGACGCCGAGACGGGCTATGATGAAATTGTGTTTGCGGACACTGCAAAGAAAAAACCCAACCTTACATAACGGCAGCTTTCGGCAAAACCCCGCCCTGTTCATACTGTCCCTGGTGTTCGGGCTGATCGGCGGCCTGTTCTTTACGGGCGGGCTGATCGGCATCCTTGTGCTCACCAACAGCCTGACCGTCACCGACCCGCGTTTGATCAACCCGATGCTCATGCTGCCCGCCATCTTTGCATCGATGGGCGCGCTGTTCTTGGGCGTTGTGGTCATCATCCGCATCATTGCGGCCAAAAAGCGCCGCAAGCGGCAGGATCTGATTGCCAACGGCCGCTGCGTTTCCGCCATGGTGACCGATATCGTCGTGGATGCGTCCGTCGTCGTCAACGGGCGGCCGAGCCGCCGCGTCGAGTGCTGCTATACCGATGCCATGACGGGCAAAACCTACCTGTATCAAAGCGAACGCCTGTTTTCGGGCGTCGGCACGCTGCGCGCCCTGATGCAGGCCGATCAAACGCCCTTTCGCGCGGGCACGACGGTACCCGTGTACATCGACCGCTATGACGAATCGCGCTACTATGTGGATGTGGAGTCGCTCATGCAAAACGTGGTGGATTACCGCTGAATGCCGATTGCGCACATGTACCGTAAGCGCGCCGTGCAACCCCTAAATCAAAGAGAAAGCAGGCCCACGCATGAAAAAGCCTCTTTTTGCCACCGATCGCAGCCGCGCGCTGTTGCTGCTTACGCTCAGCGGCATTGCCACGCTGGCCGTATTGCCCGACGCGCTCCGGTTTGCCGAATATTTTCTCTGCTTGATCGGTTCGGGGTTCTTTTTCGATTTCTTTCAGTATTTCCTGTTTGCC
>CAZRIT010000122.1:0-1688 GCA_964600225.1 uncultured Oscillospiraceae bacterium
CCGCACAGGCAGATTACAGCTATGGCGTGGGTCAAATCGGAGTCGTTACGGTATCGGGCGGCAGCTTCCATGCCTCTTCAAGCTGTACCGCCGGCGTCGGCATAAACACGAATATCGAGATCAAGCTGCTTGGCGGCGATACAATCGCAGAGGGCAATGCGTCTGCAGTGGACCCTGCTGACCAACTGGTGTTTTCGGATTCAGCGCAACCGAATGGCAACTGGTATATGTGGAAGGCAAGCAAAGATAGAACGGAGCCTGCGGCCTATACGTCCAGCAGTATTGCGCAATATGTACTCAGCGGCTCGTCGCCGTATGATCGGTACCTTCGCGTTGTACCCGATCCTGCGGTCGGCCTGTTTTCCGGCGTGACCGCCAACGGCTCGGCTACTGCTTCCACGACCGAGTTGACGCTCACATTTAATCAGGATATCGCAGGGCTTGCCGCCTCCGACATCACCCTCATCGGCGCGACAACGGGAACGCTTACGAAAATAAGCGGGCAAACGGGCGTGTATACGCTCGGCATATCCGATATCACCGTAGCGGATCAAGGCACAGTCAATGTGGCGGTCGCCAAAAGCGGCGTCACCTTCTTGCCAGCAAGCAGAACCGTGGCGGTCCGTGCATACACGCCGTCCATCACCATTTCGCCCGCCGCCACCTTCCTGCATGGAAACGCGCCGAATACGACGGTGACGGTGGGCGCGGGCGTTGCGGGCTTCGGACTAGACAACCTTTCGCGCGTGGAGATGGGCCCGGAGGGCGGCGCGCTCACGACGCTCACGAGCGGCACGGACTACGATGCGGCGGACGGCTCGATCATTCTCACGCTGCACCAAACGTATCTCAATACGCTCACCCCGGGCGCATACACGCTGCGCGTCAACCTGATCGGCGCGGAGTATCCGTCGTATGTGGAGACGCGCATCATCGTGCTTGCGCAGGGCGCGGACGTGCCGAAAACGGGCGACGGCACCATGCCGCTGTTGTGGGCGGGTTTGATCCTGCTCTCGGGCGCGGGGCTGCTTTTCCTGCGCAAGAAGCGGCGGGCATAATTCCACCGCTGAACAGACAAAAAATACGCACCGTATCGGTGCGTATTTTTATACCAACTAGTGTCGGTATTCGCGGAAGCGCCACCCGGAATCTCCGCTTCGCCTCCCGCAGCTCACTCACACCGTTCGCTGCTTTGGTCGGCGGCGCTCCCCGGCCGCTAAAAACGATCCACCGGATCGTTTTTTTCACGCGGCTTCGATTCCTCCGATTTGATGCTCCAATAACAAACAACACCCTTTCGGGTGCTGTTTGTTATTGGAGGCGCCACCCGGAATCGAACCGGGGATGAGGGTTTTGCAGACCCGTGCCTTACCGCTTGGCCATGGCGCCGTGTGATTGGAGCGGGAGACGGGGCTCGAACCCGCCACCTCAGCCTTGGCAAGGCTGCGCTCTACCAAATGAGCTACTCCCGCAAATGGTGCCTCAGAGTGGAGTCGAACCACCGACACAGGGATTTTCAGTCCCTTGCTCTACCAGCTGAGCTACCGAGGCATGTTGGCGACCCGGAGGGGGCTCGAACCCCTGACCTCCAGCGTGACAGGCTGGCATTCTAACCAACTGAACTACCGGGCCAATGGTGGGAGCAACAGGGCTCGAACCTGTGACCCCTTGCTTGTAAGGCAAGTGCT
>CAZRIT010000123.1:0-666 GCA_964600225.1 uncultured Oscillospiraceae bacterium
CTTTCCCAATCGTTCGCCGCGCGCATGCAAAACGCAGCCTACCGCGCCATGGGCCTCAACATGCTCTATTCCTATTGCGAGGTCGACAACTCGCACTTGGCCGACGTCGTCAACGGCATCCGCTACATGCCTTTCGCGGGCTTTGCCGTCACCAAGCCCAACAAGATCGAGGTGCTCAAATATCTTGACGAGCTGGACCCGCTGTGCAAAAAGATGGGCGCCAGCAACACCGTGGTCATCCAAAATGGCAAGCTCATCGGTCACAACACCGACGGCATCGGTTTCTACATGTCATTGCAGGAGGAAACCGACGTCAAGCTGCCCGAAAGCACGTTCTTCTGCACGGGCGCGGGCGGCGCGGGGCGCGCCATCTGCAGCGTGCTGGCCTACTACGGCGCAAAAAAGCTCTACATCATGGATCAATATGAATCCGCCGCCGAGGAACTCGTCTCCGATATCAACCAAAACTTTGCCCCCATCGCCATCCATGTCCCCTTCCAAAATGCCGCGGCAGCCTATCCGCTGGTCACGGAATCCGATGTGGTCATCAACGCCACAGGCCTCGGCATGGCCGCCACCATCGACCGTACCCCCTATCCCAAGGAAATTTTAAGGCCCGAGCAGGTCTGCTTTGACGCAACCTACAACCCCGCCAAAACGCTGTTT
>CAZRIT010000123.1:676-1684 GCA_964600225.1 uncultured Oscillospiraceae bacterium
GTCGGGATACAGCGCTATTGCAATGCGGGCTGTCAGTGGGTCGATTTCGATAGCCGTGACGGAGGAGCGCCGCAGCATGTCCTCCGGCATGAAGCCGATGAAGTGGCCGATACCGCAGGCCGGTTCGAGGACACGCCCGCCATTGAAGCCGAATCGCTCGGCTGCCGGATTGTCAACGGCCTTGGCATGTCGCTGTATCAGGGCGTTGCGCAGATCAAGCTCTGGAGCGGGCAGGACGCGCCCGTGGACGTCATGCGGCAGGAACTGATGGATATTTTGGCGGGAAAATAGCGTTTCCGCACTTTCAGTTGTCAAATCCTCCGAATTGATGGATAATGTATTTGACGACCCATCCTGTATCCTATTTATGTAATCAACGCTTGCTCAATCGATGATGCTCCCGATACCAAATAAAAAGGAGGAATGTGTATGTCCGTCATCAAGTGGCTTGACGACCATCTGGAAGAAACCGTGTTGGTCTTCATGCTGGCCACGATCTCGTGCGTTATGATGCTGCAGGTCATACTGCGCACCGTATCGGCATCACTGACGTGGCCCGAGGAATTCTGTCGTTATTGCTATGTGTGGTCGGTGTTTCTTTCCATCGGCTATACCATCAAAAAGGGCAATATGCTGCGCGTATCGGTGGTTATGGATCTGCTGCCGACGAGAGTGCATAACGCCATCCTGATCGTGGTCGACCTGATCATGATCGGCATCTTCGGGGTTTTCTTCTACTATGCGGTCGGCTATGTGGGCACGGTCAAAAACATCGGCCAGTACTCGCCCGCCGTGCATATCCCGATGTGGATTATGTACTGCTCCACCGCCATCGGCTTCGGCCTGGCAACCATCCGTTCCATCCAGTCGATGATCCACCGCATCCGCCACTTCAACGACAAGGATATCACCACCCTGGAAGCCGCCAGGCTTGAAGCGGAGGAAACCGTGGCCGAGGTGCTGTCCGACACCGATCCGCTGAAGGGGGGCAACGCATAATGGCACTGT
>CAZRIT010000124.1:0-1665 GCA_964600225.1 uncultured Oscillospiraceae bacterium
TACCTTGCTTTGTGTATCTAAAGTACATGCTCCGTCCCGACGCCGAGGCGGATGTTTTATCGGTTTAATAACGCATAATTCTTTTTGTTGGAGCGATAGAGGCGCTTGAAGACTTCGTAATTCCGATCATACGCCGCCTTGACGGACGGGTCGGGCGCAAAGCGCGCGGCCACGCGCACCTCGCCGTCGGCCTCGTCGAGCGACGCAATGCAGCCCAGTCCCGCCGCCATCACCACCGCAGCGCCCGCAGCACCCGCGTTTTCGGGGCTTTCGGGCACCTCCACGGTGCGGCCGAGCAGGTCGGCCAGCGTCTGCGCCAAAATAGCGGAACGCGCGCCGCCGCCCGCCAGGCGGATGACCTCGGATGTGCGGGTGCCGCGCTGCTGCGCCTCCAGCATCCAGCGCATGTGGAACAGCACGCCCTCCGGCACCGCGCGGCAAAGATCCTGCTTGGTGGTGCCGATGCCGATATTGAAAAAGCCTGCGCGGCACGAGGCGTCCTCAAACGGGCAGCGGTTGCCCATCAGCCACGGCATAAACACCACGCCGTTGCTGCCCGCCTGCGACTGCGCAGCCGCGGCAAGCACGGTTTCAATGGGATTTGCATCGCCAATCGCTTCTCCATAGACGCCAAGGCCATCGCGCACGATTTGTTCGCTCAGCCATTCCAGGCACTTGCCCGCCGTCTCCATCTCGGCAAAATAGTTGAAGCGCCCCTCGTTGACGCCCACAACGGACGCAATCATGGCGCTGACGTCCACCTTCTGTCGATCGACCACCGTGGAAACCCAGCCCGACGTGCCGATATAGATATGCGTATCGCCCACGCGCGTGCTGCCCGCGCCCACGCCAATCAGCGACAGGTCGCCGCCGCCCGCAAACACCTTGCAATCCGTCGTCAGGCCAAGGTGCGCGGCGGCCTCGGCCGTCAATGTGCCGACCATATCGGTGGAGCGGATGATGGGCGGCAAATGCGCCATATCCACCCCGTGCAGCTTGACCACACGCCTGCTCCAGCCCTTGCGCTTGCTGCTGTAGAGCAGCGTAGCAAACGCGCTGTCCTCGGCCATGGTGCATTTGCCCGTGGCCCTGAGCACCAGATAATCCTTGGCGTCGAGCCACTTGTCGATCTTTTCATACACTGCTGGCTCGTTGTTTTTCACCCAATTGTACTTAAAGACGGGGTCCTTGGCGCTGGCCGCCACAACGCCCGTTTCCATCAGCGACAGCAGGCATTTGCCGATGCTCACCCCCGCAACGGGGATGGGGCCCTTGCCAAAGCGCGCAAACTCCTTTGTGGCGCGCTTGTCCATGTAGCTCATGGCGGGCCGCAGGGCGTTGCCCGCCCGATCGACCAGCACCACGCACTGCATCTGCGAGCAAAACGACACCGCCTCGATCCGCGCGGGCGCAACGCCCGTGCGCTCGAGCACCGCGCGCGTGGTCGCGGCAAGGCTTTGCCACCAGTCCTCGGGCGCCTGCTCGGCAAAGCCGCCGTCGCTCAGATGCAGCGCGTATTTGCCCGACGCCTGCCCGATCAGCCGCATGCCGCCGCCGATTTCATACAGGCAGGTCTTGTTGCCCGTGGTGCCGATATCGTAGGCCAGAACCAGTTTCTTTTCGCTCATGGTTGTTTCCCCGCAAGATCAGATTTTGATGGATGGA
>CAZRIT010000125.1:0-1649 GCA_964600225.1 uncultured Oscillospiraceae bacterium
AACAATCGTGTGATTGTCCTGTTACGGTTTACGATACCGAGAAAACATCATCAAGTCCGCAACAGGTTGTAAGCGAGTTGTAATTTTCGATTAAGAATTTGTTAATTTGTACCATCCGATATGGTTATGATCTGCCCGCGCGTCCGTTCCAGCGTGTGCACGGCAATGCGCGGGATGGCAAACACCGAAAACAGCACTAATGCGGTCAGCACGAAAAACAGCAGATACCATTTGGATTTATTTAACATCGTCAAACACCACCTTTACCGTTGTCCCGACGCCCACGTCGCTTGCAATCTCCAAATGCGCACGATGGAGCTTGGCAATCTCCTCTGCCAAAGCCAGGCCGAGGCCGATGCCGCCCGCCTTCTTGGCACGGGACTTATCCACCATGTAGAACGGCTGCGTGACCTTGTCGATTTCCTCCTTTGGGATGCCTTTCCCCTGATCGGTCACCGAAATGGCGTTGCCTGCGGCTCTAAGCCATATCGTCTTGCCCGCCTCGGAGGCCTTGCCCGCATTGTCGATGAAATTGAGCAACATGCTGATGAGTAAATCCTTTTCCATGGGCAGGGTGTCCATGCCGTTTTCCACGGTCAATGTCAGCCCCCGTCGCCTTAGCTGCTCGGCGCACGCTGCGGTCACGCCGTCGAGCAGGGACTGCACGCTCTGCTCGGTTAAACGAAGCTCTCCGTGCTGACGCAATACGATTAATTGCATCATCTTTTGCGACAGGCGTTCCACGCGCTTGCACTCGGCATCGATGCTCAACAGCGCATCCTCCCGCTCCTCCTCGGACATCACGGTGCCCAGCAGCGTCTGCGCGTTGCCCGATATGCCCGTCATGGGGGTTTTGAGCTCGTGCGTCAGCGCGGACATGAGCAGGGTTCGTCGGTCCGCCTCGTCCTTCAGCTCCCGCACATGCGTCTCCACCGCATCGGCCATGCGGTTGAAGCTATCCGCCAGCGCGCCCACCTCGTCGTTTTCGCTGACCTCAATGCGCCGATCATACACGCCGTCGGCCATGTACATGGCGTTGCGGTTTAATGTGCCGATGGGCTTGAGCACCAACCGCACAAGCGCCATCAATACCGCCCCACAAAGCAGCACCACGGCCAGGTTGATGAACGCAAATTGATGCGCCATCTCCTCCAGCCCCGTGTAGACGGACGTGATATCGTTGACCACATACAATCGATAATCCGTGTTTTCGATAACGATGCGGCTGCCCGCAATCAGGATGGAGCCGCCGCCGATTTCCGCAACGACATACTGCTGCGTCTCGGCCGTGACGGGCAGATACGCGGCGGGCTCGATGGCGGTGCAGTTGTAGACCACATCGCCGTCGGCAATGAGTATGGTCTTTTCATCCGCAAACTTATCGATGAGATAGCGCGCAAGGCTCCGCTCCGCGGTGCCGCTGTACTGCTTGTCCAGCTCGGAACTCATGGCGGTGGACCACGAGGCCGCGCGCACCTGCTGATCGGTCAGAGTGTTTTGCACGGCCAGATCGAGGTTGCTCCGCCCGCTGCGAATGAGCATAATCAGCGAGCACACGCTGATGGCGATGGTCACCATGATGAGCGACAGCAGCGATACCTTGAGCCACAGCTTCATGGGGATACCTCTTTGAGGAGGGCTCTGCCCTC
>CAZRIT010000126.1:0-1614 GCA_964600225.1 uncultured Oscillospiraceae bacterium
GGGCCTTGCACGCAAGACCCAGATGCAGCTCCAGCACCTGGCCGATGTTCATACGCGACGGAACGCCCAGGGGGTTGAGCACAATCTGCAGCGGCGTGCCATCGGGCAAAAACGGCATATCCTCCTCGGGCAGGATGCGCGAGATAACGCCCTTGTTGCCGTGGCGGCCCGCCATTTTGTCGCCCACGCTGATCTTGCGCTTCTGCGCAATGTACACGCACACCATCTGGTTGACGCCGGGGCTCAGCTCATCCTTGTTTTCGCGGGTGAACACCTTGACGTCCATAACGATGCCGCCCTCGCCGTGCGGCACGCGCAGCGACGTATCGCGCACGTCGCGCGCCTTCTCGCCGAATATCGCGCGCAGCAGCCGTTCCTCGGCCGTCAACTCGGTTTCGCCCTTTGGCGTCACCTTGCCGACCAGTATATCGCCCGCGCGCACCTCCGCGCCGGGGCGGATGATGCCCGATTCGTCAAGCTGGCTGAGCGCATCCTCGCCGATGTTGGGGATATCGCGCGTGATCTCCTCGGGCCCGAGCTTGGTATCGCGGGCCTCGAGCTCATGCTCTTCAATATGGATGCTGGTGAACACATCGTCCTTGACCAGCTTTTCGCTGATCAGTACCGCATCCTCGTAGTTGTAGCCTTCCCAGGTCATAAACCCGATGAGGATGTTGTGGCCCAGCGCAATCTCGCCGCCGTCGGTCGATGCGCCGTCGGCAATGACGTCGCCCTTTTGCACCGCGTCGCCCTTTTTGACGATGGGACGCTGGTTGAGGCAGGTACCCTGGTTGCTGCGCTGGAACTTGGTCAGGCGATAGACATGCTCCACGCCCGCCTTGTCGCTGATGACGATGGCCTTGGCCGAAACGTGCGATACCACGCCGTCCTCTTTGGCAATGAGCACAATGCCCGAGTCGGCGGCGGCCTTGTATTCCATGCCCGTGCCGACCACGGGCGCTTCGGGCACCAGCAGCGGCACCGCCTGGCGCTGCATGTTGGAGCCCATCAGGGCGCGGTTTGCGTCGTCGTTTTCCAAAAACGGGATCATGGCCGTCGCCACGGAGACCAGCTGCTTGGGCGAAACGTCCATGTAGTCGACCTCGGTGTTTTTGACCTCGATGATCTGGTCCAAAAGCCTTGCCACAACGCGCTCCTTGGCAAACCAGTGGGTGTTTTCGTCGATGGGTTCGTTGGCCTGTGCCACAACGAAGTTATCCTCCTCGTCCGCGGTCAGGTACTCGATTTCATCGGTGATGATGCGGCTCTTGGCGTCCACGCGGCGGTACGGCGCCTCGATGAAGCCATACTCGTTGATGCGCGCGTAGGTGGACAGCGAGTTGATCAGGCCGATGTTGGGGCCTTCAGGCGTCTCAATGGGGCACATGCGGCCGTAGTGCGAGTAGTGCACGTCGCGCACGTCGAAGGTGGCGCGGTCGCGGTTGAGGCCGCCCGGGCCGAGTGCGGAGAGCTTGCGCTTGTGCGTCAGCTCCGCCAATGGGTTGGTCTGATCCATGAACTGCGATAGCTGCGAGGAGCCGAAAAACTCCTTGATCGCGGCCGTCACGGGGCGGATGTTGATGAGGTTGCTGGGCATGGCCACATCCATATCCT
>CAZRIT010000127.1:0-1518 GCA_964600225.1 uncultured Oscillospiraceae bacterium
ATGATGCGGTCAACGTGCTCTTGCGTGTAGTTTTCAATGATCTTGCTGGCCGCGTCGGCGCGGTTGTAGGTATCTTCCAGCTCTGCAATCTGTTCGGGCGTCAACTTTGCGTAGGCGGCCTCGGTGGGGTTCATTCTGCTCATATTCATTTACCTCCGTAAATTATGGTCGTGCTTAGTCTTTTTTGGGAAACTTGGTCTGCCCCGTGGGGAGCTCGCGCACCAGATCCTTGGATTTGCCCGCGCGCAGGATGTAGCTGTCGGTATCGTGACCGACCAGCTCGCGCACGCGCTTGGCAATGGCGATGCATTGATCGATGTCGATGCCTGTTTGGATGCCGGATTCGTCGCACAGGTGCACCACGTCCTCCGTAGCGACGTTGCCCGCGGCGCCGGGGACGAACGGGCAGCCGCCCAGCCCGCCAAACGACGTGTCGAAGCGCGTAATGCCCGCGTCCATGGCCGCAACGATGTTGCCGATGGCCGTGCCGCGGGTGTTGTGAAAGTGCAGCCACCAGGTGACCGACGGGTAGGCGCTGAGCATCTCTTTGCACATGTCGTTGACCTGCTTGGGTACCGCCATGCCCGATGCGTCGGACAGGGAAATTTCGGTTACGCCCACGGCCAGATAGGCTTCCACGATGGCCTTGACGTCCGAAAGCGGAATGGCCGCTTCCCAGGGCGACCCGAACGGCATGGAAATGGAGCCCGATACCGTGATGCCGTTGTCAACGGCCAGCTTGACGCATTCGCCAAAGCCCGCCACGCTCTCCTCGGGGGTTTTGTTGAGGTTGGCCAGGTTGTGCGCGTGGCTGGCGGACACATTGAGCTTCACCTTTTTGCAGCCGCAGGCGATGGCGCGGTCCACGCCGCGCAGGTTGGCGATCAATGCCCGAAGCTCCACGCCCGTTTCGGCGGCGAGGGCTTTGTACAGCTCGTCCGTATCCGCCGTTTGCGGCACGGCCTTGGGGCTGACAAAGGAGCCAAGCTCCACCACGGGCACGCCTGCCGCGATGACGGCCTTGGCCAGGGCGAGCTTATCAGGGGTAGCCAGCAGGGTTTTTTCGTTCTGCAAACCGTCGCGCAGGCCGACCTCGCAGAGTGTAATTCGTGCGGGCGTTAACATGGGGAAACACCTCCGATTGTAATTTGTACGAGAGCAACGATGCGTAACCGCGCAGACATTGTTCTGACGAGATGATAACGTGATTCTGATGGACAATTTCATTATATACGCGCGTGCAAACAAAAGTCCAATAATTAAATCCCATCGGTTCCATAGAGACAGTCTATCATAGATCAAAACGGGAGGGTTTCATAGAAGAATTCTATCACATAGGCGCACTGCCTTCTCCCTGCCATTCGGGGGCGCGCAGCCCTTTCCGCTGTCATTCCAAGGAGCGCAGCCCGTTCCCTGTCATTCTGAGGAGCGCAGCGACGAAGAATCTGTCTTGCCGCAGCGGCACAAGGCACGCAACGCCCTCGCCACAATTCGCCGAGCTCCGCGGCGATTGAGCGG